>JBEKIM010000224.1:0-10908 GCA_050011755.1 Bryobacteraceae bacterium
CCATCGGCATCGCCGTGCTGCTGGACGGATTGGACGGGATGATCGCGCGTCTCACCCACACCACCAGCGATTTCGGCCGCGAGATGGATTCGCTCGCCGACGTGATCAGCTTCGGGATGGCGCCGGCGGTGCTGGCATTCGCCTGGGGCGTGCAGTTTGCGGACACCGGCCTGGCGCAACATCTGCAGCGTCAACTCTCCCAGGGCGGATATTTTGTAGCGTTCCTGTTCCTGCTGTGCGGCGCGGCGCGACTGGCGCGTTTCAACGTGCAGAAGAACCCGATTCCCACGAATCCCGGGCGTCCCAACCGGAAATATTTCGTGGGGCTGCCGATTCCGGGCGCGGCGGGAACGGTGGCCGCCACGGTTTACGCCTTCTACGGCGAGCCCGTCGCATATTGGCCCATTGCGGTGATCTGGCTGGGACTGTTGCTGCTACTGGGATTCCTGATGGTGAGCACCTGGCGCTATTACAGTTTTAAGGGCTTAAGCCTGCGCCAGCCGCGCACGCCTTTGATCGTGATTTTGATCGGCGGGCTGGTGTATGCAATCTGGAATTACGGCCACGTGGTGTTGCCGTTGATAGCCGCCGTCTATGTGGGCGGCGGCATTGCGATTCGCCTGGGCGGCATCCTGCGGCGCTACGTCTTGCGCCGCCGCGTGGGCGCGCCGCCCGGCGCTCCGGAGCGTCAAGTTGGCTAAAGCAAATACATGGGCGTTGCTAGGCAGTGAATCCCTGCTGGGGCGCGAACTGCGCGATCTGATCGCGGTCGGTCACCTACCCGTCGACCTGAAGCTGATTTCCGAGGACCCCGAGAAGGCGGGCGCCCTGACCGAACAGGGCGGCGAGCCGGCGGTGGTCTGGGGGCTCGACGAATCCGCCATGCGCGATGCGACGGTAGTGCTGCTGGCGGGATCGGCCGCATCCACCCTGCGGGCGCTCGAACTGCGGGCGGACAAGCCGGGTACGATCGACCTGACGCATGCCGCCGAAGACCACCCGCGCTCTTTCATTCGCGCGCCGTTTGTGGAGCCCGAAGGTTTCCGCGCGCCCGAGGATGCCGTACATTCGATCGCGCACCCCGCAGCCATCGCTATGGCCATGGTGCTGCCGCGGCTGCATGCGCGCTCTCCCGTGCGGCGGTCCGTCATCCATGTCTTCGAGCCGGCCAGCGAGCGCGGCACGCCTGGCGTGGAGGAGCTGCAACAACAGACCGTCGGCCTCTTGTCGTTCAAGAATATGCCGAAGAAGATCTTCGACGCGCAGCTCAGCTTCAACATGCTGGCGCAATATGGCGAGGAAGCGCCCGTCTCGCTCGATTCCGCGGAATTGCGCATCGAGCGGCATCTGGCCACGCTGCTTTCGCGCAGCGCCGGCCTGCACAACACGCTGCCGCCCATGCCTTCTTTGCGTTTGATTCAAGCGCCCGTGTTTCATGGGTACAGCCTTTCGCTTTGGGTGGAATTCGAAGAGAACCCGGGCGTGGAGGCGGTGGAATCCGCGCTCGCGGACGAGCGTATCGATGTGCGCGGGTCCGATGCGGAACCGCCTAGCGCGGTGGGCATCGCGGGACACGATGGCGTAGCGCTGGGCGCGGTCGCCATGGACCGCAACGCGCCGCAGGCTTGCTGGTGCTGGCTGGTGGCGGATAACCTGCGCCTGGCGGCGGAGAACGCGGTCGCGGTAGGAAGGCAGTTTATATGAGCAAGACGATCCCGGCCCTGTTGACGGCGGCGCTGTGCGCCACCGGTTGCGGCTATCATGTAGCCGGCAAATCGGACCTGATGCCGCAGACGATCCACACGATCGCCATCACCCCTTTTGCGAACCGCACCATTCAATACAAGCTGGCACAGCGCCTGCCCGCGGATATCACACGCGAATTTATCGAGCGCACGCACTACAAAGTGGTCGTCGATCCGAAGACAGCCGATGCGGTGCTGGATGGCGCGGTGCTGAACTTCATGTCGTACCCCATCATCGCCGATCAAAATACGGGGCGCGCGACCGTAGTGCAGTGCAGCGCTTATTTGAAGGTCACGTTGACGGAACGGGCGACGGGCAAAGTCCTGTTTAACCGGCCAACGTTTGAAGTGCGCGAGCGCTACGAGATCAGCGTGGACCCACAAGCCTACTTCGACGAAGGCGGGGCCGGCATCGAGCGTCTGGGCAAAGATGTGGCGCGCGACGTGGTCACTTCGATTGTGGAGAAGTTCTGAGGGTATGACTCCCGCGCAGTTTCTGACCCGCATGGAGCGCGGCACGCTCGCGCCCGCCTATCTGTTTATCGGGCCGGAAGCGTACCAGCGCACGCGCGCGCGCACCGCGCTACTGAAGGCGGCCTTGCGCGATCCCGGCCGGGAGAACGCGATCGCCCAATACGACCTGGCGGAGACGGCATTGGCGGAAGTGATCGACGATGCCCGAGCGCTGTCGCTGTTCGCTTCCGAACGGGTGATCTTTGCCGGCAACGCGGAAGCCGCGCTACCCCGCACCAAGGGAGACGAAGACGCGGAGGACGGCGAGGGCAGCGCCGCTTCAGCCCGCACGTTGGCGGCGTATATGAAGAACCCCACGCCCGGCGTGGTGCTGGTCTTCGACGCGCCCCGTTTCGATTTCGAAGGCGAGGACAAGCGCAAGCAGGAGCGCGTCCGCAAGTTCTACGCCGCCTTGGGCGATCCGGTCGATTTCAAGCGCGCTTCGCACGACGATGCCCGCCGCGAAGCGGCCGCTTTGGCTCGCCGCGCGGGGCTCAACGCCGATCCTGCCACGCTGGATTTGCTTGTGGAAGCGCTGGCCGCCGATTTGACGCGCATCGCCGTGGAAGTGGAGAAAATGGCGCTCTACACTCAAGGGCGGCCCGTCACCGAGGAAGATGTGGGACTGCTGGTGCCCGACGCGCGGGCCACCACCATTTTTGCCCTGGTAGGCGCGCTGGGACGCCGCGACCGGTCGCGGTCGCTCGAACTCCTCGATACTCTGTTCCGCGATGGCGAGTATTTGCCTCTGGCTTTGTCGTTCTTGTCGGCGCAGTTCCGTGCGGCGCTGGTCGCCAAGGAAGCCGGCTTGCGCAGTCCGCAGCAGGTACAGGGGCACTTCGCCAGGATGGGCGCGCCGATGTGGGGATCCCGCGCCGAGCAGGTCTTTCAAACCGTGGGGAAGTTTTCGAAACCGCAGCTTGAGCGGGCCATGCAGCTCACCTTCGAAGCGGACCGCGATTTGCGCAGCGCGCGGCCGGACGACCGCATCGTAATGGAGCACTTTATTTTGCGTCTGACCGGATGATTATTCGTCCCGCAGCGCTCGCAGGGGATCGAGCCCCGCCGCCCGCTTCGCCGGCACATAGCTGGCCACCGCGCTGACCGTCAATAGCACCAGCGGAACCAGAACATACACCGCCGGCGACGACAGGCCGAGTCCCGGAAAGCCCGCCGACAGCCAGGGCGTAGCCGCTACGGTCAGCGCTCCGCCGATGACGATACCCGCGGCCGCCAGAATCAGCCCACGCCGCTCCACCAGCCACACCACGTGGCGGCGGGTCGCGCCAATTGCAACGCGTATGCCAAACTCCTTCACGCGGCGGCTTACCGTATATGCGATCAGCCCGTAGAGCCCGGCCGTGGCCAGCGCCAGACCGATGCATCCCATGCTCCCCACCATCTGGAAGAACTGCATCCAGGTGTCCGTGACGCGGCTCTCATAAAGCGTCGCCACCGTGCGCAGGTTGTATACCGGAACGTTCCCGTCGATTGACCGGACCACTTCGCGGATAGGCGCGGCGAGTCCATCCGGATTGCCGGCGGATTGGACCACCAACGTCATCCGCGCGCGCGGGTTCTGGTCGTATGGAAGATACACGTACGGCGACGGATTCTCGTTCACCCGCAGATAATGCCCGGTCCGCGCTACCCCGACCACTTCGGCGGCAGGGCCGTCCACGCTGTCGATCCGGAGCCGCTTTCCAAGCGGATCCTGGCCCGGCCAAAAGGTCTTCGCGAACTCCTGGTTGACAATGGCCACCGGGCGCGATCCGGCGCGGTCGTCATCCGTGAACGCGCGCCCGCTCTTGATTTCGACATGCATGATGCGGAAGAAGCCGGCGTCCACCGCCGCTCCGAACTCGATCGTCTTTTCGCGGCCCTTGGGGAACTGGTAGCCTTCGGGCACCACGGTGACGATGGTCTGCGCGGGAGAGAGCGGCAGCGCCTCGGTCAAGGCCACGTCCGCCACCCCGGGCGTCGCGCGAACGCGATCCACCAGCCGGCGATAGAAGACTTTCGTCTGTTCCGGCGAGTAGTTCAGCATAGCGGGCGCGGTGTCCATGCCGATCAGGTGATCCGTGCGAAACTCCGGCGGCATCGCCAGCATGTTCCGGAAGCCCGCCAGAAACATGCCGGCGGCGATCAGCACCACCACCGCCAGCGCCATCTGCCCGGCCACCAGCACATCGCGCCCGAATGTGCGCCGCTTGCCGGAATCGCCGCCGCCACCCGCCTTCAAGGCGCTGACGAAGTCCGTGCGCGCAGTCTGCCAGGCCGGAACCAGGCCGAAGAAGAGGCAACTTGCCAGCGTGGCCAGCAGGCTGAACTGCACCACGCGCCAATCCATCTCCACGCCCAGCACGTTGGGGGGATCGCTGGGCACGCTCAGCGTTTCGAGAAGCAGAACACCGCCGTACGCAAAGAACAGCCCGGCGATGCCGCCCGCCAGCGCCACGATCAGACTCTCGGTCATCAATTGCCGCACCACGCGGCTGCGTCCGGCTCCGATCGAAAGCCGGATCGCGATTTCCCGGCTGCGCGAGCGTCCCCGCGCCAATAGCAGGTTCGCCACGTTGGAACACGCGATCACCAGGATCAGCGCCACCAGTCCCATCAGCATCCTGGCCAGGCTGAGCAGTTGCGGGCTCTGCTCACTGCGCCTCTGCAGCTCCGTGCGCACCGCCGCGTGCCGGTTGCGATTCGTTTTGGGGTACTCGCGCTCGAGGGCCGTCCCGATCACGGCCAGTTCAGCCCGTGCCGCTCCCAGTGAAATGCCCGGGCTCAAGCGGCCCTTCACTATCAGGTCGTGGCGGCCGCGGTCCTCCAGCGGATCCATGGCCTCGCCGCCCAGGCGCTGCTGCATCCCCAGCGGAATGAAGATACTTGGGCGCAAGAAACGGTCGAGGCCGGTGAAGGACGCCGGGGTCACGCCGACGATCGTGAAGGCGATGCCGTTCAGCCGCAAGGTCTTGCCGATCGCGGAAGGCTCGCCCGCGTAATTCTGCTTCCAAAAATCGTAGCTGACCATCGCTACGGGCCGCGCGGACGCACCCACTTCACCGGGCAGGAAGGTGCGGCCCTCCGCGGGCGACACACCTACGACCGGAAAGAAGTTGTCGCTCACGAAGCATGCAAATCGAACGCGAGCCGGCGCCTTGGGATCGGGGGCGGCCGCGAGGGTGGTGAGGGTATACGCCGCCAGGCCGCTGAACGAGCGGGCCTTATCGCGCAGGTCGCGATAATCCGGAAAGGACATGCCTTCAAAAGGATTGTCGGGTGTGGTGCTGCCGACGTCGAACAACCCCGCCGGATTGGAAACGGGCAGGGGCCGCAGCAGCAGCGCATCGGCGAAACTGAAGATGGCGCTATTGGCACCGATGGCCAGCGCCAGCGAGACTACCGCCACCGCTACGAAGGCGGGTTGTTTGCGCAGCGCGCGAAGTGAATAACGAATGTCCGCGATAAGGCTCTCGAGCCAAGTCCAGCCCCAGGTGGCCCGCACATCCTCCATCGCCAGGGTCAGGTTGCCGAGTTCCCGGGTGCCCGCGATGGCGGTCAGCGCTCCCAACTCCTCGCGCATCTCGCGCTCTTCCCGGCGGCGCCACGCCGGCGATAAATATTTCAATCGATTCCAGATCATGGCTTGCCCAGGTTCGACTTCAACCTTTCGCCTCCGGTAGCGTACCCATGACCCTTCCGACGGCGCTGACGAAGTCGGCCCACTTCGAATGTTCCCGTACCAGTTGCTTGCGGCCCACCGGAGTGAGCTTGTAATATTTAGCTCGGCGATTGTGCTCGGAGGTTTCCCACCCGGAGGCGATCCAGCCTTTGGCTTTCAGCCGTTTCAGCGCCGGGTATAGCGATCCGAATTCGATCGCGAGGGCCTCATTCGAGGTGCTTCGAATATTCTTGGCGATGCCGTAGCCGTGCAGCGGCCCGGGCAGCAGGGTGCGCAGCACCAACATATCGAGAGTTCCTTGCAGCAGGTCCATATAGAGCCACTCTATATGAAGAGGATCTATATGTCAACAGCGAATGGAGTAAGGACGAATGGCGGAGAGCGCTTGGGAGCCTGTCAGGCGGTGGCGAGCGACTTTACTTTAAGGTGCAGCTTGGATTTGTACCGGGCCGCGGTGTTCTTTTTGATGATGCCGCTTTTCGCGGAGCGGTCGATGAGGGAGAAGGTCGCGGGCAGCAACTCGGCGGCAGCCTTGCCATCTTTTGAAGTGAGGGCGCGCCGCATGGCGCGGATCTGGTGGCGGAGGCGTGACTTATTCTGCCGGTTATATTCGGTGCGCTTTTCGTCTTGGCGGACACGCTTGAGAGCGGAAAAATGATTGGCCATCTGGAAACAGAATGATCCTTACAAGAGATTCGTAACACACAGGATAGCGCAAGGGGCGGGATGGCGTCAACCGTCGTTATGACAGGCCGAACGAAAGGAGCTGATCCAGATCCATATTCCCACCCGACAGGATCACGCCAATCCTCTCCCCGGCCGTGCCGCCGCGCAGTTTGCCGGACAGCAGCGCGGCCGCAGCCACGGCCCCGCTCGGTTCCACCAGGATCTTGAGCCGGGTCAGCAAAAACTTCACCGCCGCCCGGATTTCGTCGTCAGTGACCACCAGGATCTGGTCCACCAGTTCGCGGATGATGGGGAAAGTCAGTTCGCCGGGTTGTGGCGCGCGCAAGCCATCGGCGATGGTCTGGGGCAGCGGGACCGCGCGGCGCTCGCCCGCCTGCAACGAAAGAAAAGTATCGTTGCCGTCCGCCGGCTCCGCGCCGAAGAGACGGATCGCCGGGCGCATCTCGCGCGCGATGATGGCGGAGCCCGAGAGCAGGCCGCCGCCGCCGACCGGCGCGATCAGGGCATCCAGCTCCGGCAAGTCTTCCAGCAGTTCGAGGGCAGCGGTGCCCTGCCCCGCCATGATCATCGGGTGATCGAACGGCGGCACCAGAGTGGCGCCGGATTCTTCCAGAATGCGGGCGGCGATGGCCTCGCGGCTTTCGCGCAGCCGGTCGTAGGGCACTATGCAGGCCCCGTATGCGCGAGCGGTCTCGAGCTTGGAACGCGGCGCGTCTTGTGGCATCACGATGGTAGCGGCAGCGCCGGCGTGGCGCGCGGCGATGGCCACCGCAATGGCGTGATTCCCGGAAGAGAAAGCCACCACTCCCCGCGGCAGGTCGGCGGGAGGGATCGAAAGGATCAGGTTGGATGCCCCGCGGATCTTGAATGCGCCGCCCGTCTGTAGGTTTTCACACTTGAAAAAGACGTGTGTGCCGGCCGCGGCATCGAAATCGGACGAGGTGATGACCGGCGTCCGCCTGGCAAGCGGCCGGATGCGGCCGGCGGCGGCGCGCACATCGCCGGATGTGATAGGGGACACGATTCGATTGTAGCGTCTATTTCGCCAGCTTCCGCCACGGCCTCATTCCGCCAGGACGGGTACCCGGTTTTCTCCGCGATACGCCAGTTGTCAACGCGACCAGCAGGTGAGCCTGGCGGCAGGTCCGCCGGGTCCGTTCCAATAGCAGCAGAATTCGGCGGACCTCGGCACGCAAGCGCCTCTCTTGCAGACTACTCTTCCCGCGCACGTTCATTGTTGTGGATCCTCCCGACCCCGTATATTTGGATAGTGTGTCGAGAGGTGCCAAACGTTTCACGCGAACGTCGAAAACCCCGACAAATCTCCTGGAACGCGCCAGAGAAGGGTTCGGCGGATTACTCTTGAGCTTCCTCCAGCCCGTACGCGAGTTTGGTCATGTATTCGTCCGAAGTATAGAGTGCAAATCCAAAGGCGGCCGGTTCTAGCCGCGCAAACGGGGTCAACCCGCGATAGCAGGCGAAGAGAGCGTCGGCATAAGCGTAGTATTCTTCCAGAAAATGTGCGGAAATCACCCCAAAATCAGGAGGATTCGGAAACACCGCATTCACGCCGATGCCGCGCGCCAGAATCCTCCGGTAATCCAGGACGCTCCAACTCTCGAAGCGCGCGGCTACCGCCGGCGGCGTTCGATTGACCAGCAGATCCGCGAAACTCTGCCCCCGGATGGCGGCGTTCGCCAGCAGTTCGTCCCGGCTCGCAAAATCCACGCACTGCTCGATCCAGCGCATCACATCCTTGCCCACCAGGGAGAGCATGCGGAATTCGGTATACCGGCCCCGCAGCAATGGCTCTCTTTCCAGGCCCGGCTCGCCCATGCCGTTCAGATCGAGCGATAGCTTGATGCTGTCGAGGGAGGCGGCGGCGTCCAGTCCGCGGTCGAAAGGATGCAAGATCAAGGGAGGCAGATCCCACCAGCGTCCTTGCCACCAGGTATCCGCGGAATGCATCATGTCTAACCAGCATATCGGCATATGGAGGCCGCCGGCTTAGGGTCGCCGGAAGCATAGCCGATACTGTAAGATAAATCGGAGGTTGTATGAAGATTCTGATCGGGTTGTGCGCATTATCGATGACGTTGGGTCTGCCTGTTCTCGCCCAGGACAAGCACGAACAACATGGAGGCGGCAAGCCGGAAGTGGGCGGCGGGTATATTCCCAAGCACGGACCCCCTCCGGCAAAAGCTGCACCGCACGCCGCGGCTCCCGCCGAGCACCCCTCCTACGCCGACAAACAAGGACATCCGGAGGCTCCCCACGTCCACACCAACGGCAAATGGGTCGGCCACGATTCGGGCCCAAATGACGCGCATTATCATCTCGATCATCCGTGGGAACACGGCCACTTCACGGGCGGCATCGGCCGCGGCCACGTCTGGCGGCTGGCGGGCGGCGGACCCTCGCGTTTCTGGTTCGGCGGATTCTATTTCAGTGTGGCCGACTTCGACCTGGGCCTGTGCGCGGGCTGGCTCTGGGACAGCGACCAGATCGTGATCTACGACGACCCGGATCACGTTGGATGGTACCTGGCATACAACGTAAGGCTCGGTACTTACGCGCACGTCATGTACCTAGGCAACAGCTAGGCTAGATCTAACCGCGGGGCGGGCCATCGGCCATCGGCGTAACCTTTTCGGTGAGCGCCGGTATAAACACCGAATGACGAATCTCCGTCTGGCCCCGCTGGCCGCCCTGCTATGCCTTCCCGCCGCCGCGCGGGCCCAACCTTCGCAGGCCTTCATTGAATCGGCAGACAAATCGGTTCCCGGCGCGCTCCACGAATACAATGTTCCCGGTCTGGCTGTCGCGCTCATCCGAAATGGCGTTGTCGTTTGGATGAAGAGCTACGGGTTTGCCGATGTCGCCTCCGCCAGGCCAATTACCCCCGATACCGCATTCAACGTGGGATCGTTGTCGAAGACCGCCACGGCGTGGGGAGTGATGCGCCTGGTAGAGCGCGGTAAAGTCGACCTGGATCAGCCTGCGGACGCCTACCTGAAAGGCTGGCACTTGCCCGCTTCCCCATTCGATGCGAAGCAGGTCACCGTCCGGCGCGTCCTCAGCCACACCGCCGGAATCTCGAACCACGGTTATCACGGATGGGACCCGGCATCTCCCCTCCCTCCCATCGTCGACTCGCTCTCCGGAAAGAGCGGGACAGGCGCGGTGCAGGTGGTCTCCCCGCCCGGGACGAGCTTCGCCTACTCGGGCGCGGACTACGCCATCATGCAACTCCTGATCGAAAGCGTCTCGGGACTGAGTTTCCAGGACTACATGAAAGCCGAGGTGTTCCGGCCTCTCGGCATGCATGAAACCGGGTTTGGTCTGCCGCCCGATTTCCCACATATCATGGCCTTGCCTTACGGCCCCATTGGCGAACCACTGCCGCGCCTGCGCTATAACGAAATGGCCGCCGCCGGACTCACCACTTCTTTGCGCGATCTCGCCGCCTTCGCTGCCGCAGGGTTAAAGGGCTCCCATGGCGTCCCGCCCGGCCGTGATGTTTTGCAGCCGGGAACCGTCGCACTCATGCAGACGCCCCAGCCGCACACTCGCTGGGCGGATCGCGATCCCTACGGGCCGAATCCGCAATACGGTCTGGGCTACACGGTTCGGCCGGATCAGTTCTCCGGCCAGGTCGGTGTTGGGCATGGAGGCACCAACAGGGGTTGGGAAAGCCTCTTGGAAATTATTCCGGCGACCGGCGACGGTATTGTCCTGATGACCAACAGCTCCAACGGCAGCGCCGTCATTTCCACGGTGCTCTGCTTGTGGCGGAAGTGGGCCGCCCACGATGCAGCCGCCGCATGCCCCGCCATCGATATCGGCGCGGCGCTCTACGGAGTCTACATGCATCAAGGGGTCCGCGCCGCCCTGGACCGCTATCGCGAGCTGCGCCGCGGCCAGCCGGCCCAATACGATTTCTCGGTAAACGAATTGAATTCCATGGGCTACGAAATCCTGCGCCGTGGAGACGCGGCCGCCGCCGTCGAAGTTTTCAAGCTTAATGCGGAGCAGTTCCCGCGCGATTGGAACGTCTACGACTCGCTGGGTGAGGCTTTGCTGAAAGCCGGGGACAAGCCCCACGCCATCGAAAGCTATCGCAAATCGGTGGAGTTGAATCCACAGAATGACAACGGCCGGGACGTTTTGAAAAGTCTCGGCGCGTCGGTCCAGTAAGCACGCCCCCGCGAAACGCATTGGTCCAGCGGATTGATGGCAAATGGCTCTACCTCTTTGTCCAATCGCAGCGTAAAATGAGGC
>JBEKIM010000225.1:0-10876 GCA_050011755.1 Bryobacteraceae bacterium
CTCTGGAAGGCTACACGGCGGAAGGCGACGAGCAGATCGGCGTCAACATCGTGCGGCGCGCCTGCCAGGATCCTATCCGCCAGATCGTGGTGAACTCGGGCACCGAGGGCGCCATCGTGGTGAAGAAGATTCGGGAGAATTCCAACCCGAACTTCGGCTTCAACGCGCAGACCGGCACCTATGAAGACCTGGTGGTTTCGGGCGTGATCGACCCCACCAAAGTGACCCGCACCGCGCTGCAGAACGCGGCGTCGATTGCTTCCCTGATGTTAACCACCGAAGCCATGGTGGCCGAGGTTCCGGAGAAGAAAGCGGCTCCGGCCGGTCCCGGCGGCCCGGACATGGACTACTAACGTCCGTTGGTAATTAACTTGACGCGATCGCTGCGCTATTCGTATCTCAGCGCAACTGCAGGGGCGACCCGCATGGCGCGCCGCGCGGGAATGTAGAGGAGCTATAGATCGCGTCGATTTCGGTGGAGAACTATGGTTGCCGGGCCGGCGATCGTGGTTTCAGATCCCAAACCGGCGCGACGGCGCGGCTGGCCGGTTGCGGCGAGCAGCCCCCGCGGGGATGGTTGACCTGGTGGCATTTAATAGGCGCGAGAATACCCTGGCTTAATGGCCGTTAGTTATCTTTCCTATCGATGAAGGTTTACCTTGACAAATCGTTTGATAAAGCGCATATTAGAGCAGTACTAGTCCATATACGACATAAGCACTAAGAGTTTCCCTTTTAATAAGGGAAATAATGCGGACAGAGTATACGGCGAGTCAGACTCCTTTAATGACTAGCAGCGAGCGATTGAGCCGGTTCCGGCACATTCCTGGCGCCAAACCGCCGATCGCGTCAGCATGCTGGAACGTTTGGCGGGCTCCCGCAATCTGCGCTCTTTAGAGCATCGGTGAGACCAGCGTTTCGGCTGTGTCCCACTCCGCTCCCAAGCATCCTCACAACCGGCCAACTGCCACCAGTGCCTGTCGTGGTTCCGATAACGCCCGGACGCCCCCTCTCGAGCAGAGTTGTGGGTGCGAGCGTTCAAGACCTTTCGGACGGCGCATTCGGGGGGAATCTTCCCACTACAACGTGCTCTCAATACGGCCAGCGTAGACGGGTATCCCGACCATCGCGCGGGGACCGGAAGTTTAACAAACCAAGCCAATCGCGATCCATATGTGCAGCTCCGGTTCGGGCACGGTTCCATCCGTGCGGAGGTATCATGTCCCTGCTCGCAGAACGAAATCATAGCGATCGCCCACCGGCCAAACTTGAATTACACGTCGAGAGTTCGTTGCCTGCTTGCCAGGCTGCAGGACGGTCCGCCGGGAGTGGCTACCTATGCGGCCCAAACCGGATCCGTGCGGCGATCCGTCGGCGGGCGGTTGCGCGGACCGCAACGCGCAGTCTGGTCCTGAAGAGCGACCCAACTCGCCGAAGATCTAAGTAAGCATACAGAGAGGAAACGAAAATGGTACGTATTGTTCTTTACTCGAATCAGCCAATCCTGGCGAAGGGTCTGGAGAGTTTGATCGTTGCCGACCCGGCACTTGAATTAAGCGCTTATTGCTCGAATTCAGACGCGCTCAAGGAGCATTTGGTAAACGAAAAGCCCGATTTGGCTGTGCTGGACCTGACGCCCGAGATCACCTTCGCCATGCTCGGTGAACTGCAGAGGCTGGCCCCGCAATGCAGGTTGATCCTATGGACCGACTCGATTGCCGGCGATTTTGCGCTGCAGGCGCTCAGCGCGGGCGTTCGCGGTGTACTCCGCAAGACTTTGCCCGCGGAAGGGCACCGCCAATGTTTGCACAAGGTGTTTTCCGGCGAACTCTGGTTTGAAAAGAGCCTGACCGACAGCTTTCGCTCCGCCCGGCGCGTGTCGCTCTCACCGCGGGAGAGCCAATTGGTGAGCATGTTGACCCGCGGCCTTAAGAACAAGGAAATATCTCACGAATTAGGGATTACGGAGGGCACCGTCAAGGTTTACCTGTCTCATCTTTTTACGAAGTCAGGCGCCAAAGACCGCTTTGATCTCGCGGTCCAGGGTCTGAGGAATTTCGGTCTAGCCAACATTTCCGCGGAGGGAAAAGGCGTCGGGCTCAGGTCCTTATTAATGGAGCCGTTATGCCGGTAACGACGGCCGAACCATACCTGGCGTCGATTGACGACATCCGGCGCGCTTCTGCTTATTCCACGGACACACTCACTCCGCGCACGCCTCAGCGCCGGGTGGTATGTGCGGACCCGCTCGTCCTGCCACCGCATATCCGCGCGGCGCCGCGACCGCCTCCCACGGTTTCGCTAGCCAATCGACAGCCGGCCACACCGGGCCACGCCGCCGCAACTTCCGATCCCGCGTTCCTCGCACCGGAGGATTTCTTGGCGTCAAAGGCGGATCTCTTCAGCATCCTTGCGCATGTGAGCGGTGGCTGCGGTCCGCACTCCCAACAGCGCCGGCACGGCCAGATACCCCTACAAACGGCTCCCTCTTACCCGCTCCCGAACGTCCCCGCGGCACTCACGCGGCCGCAATCGCATTCTATGATGCCGGCGTCCGCCCAACCTTCCGTGCGGCGTAATCCGGACGGCGCAGAGGATGGCCCTTACCGTATTCAGCGACGCCAGCTTTGCAAATGCGGGGAGTGCAGATGGTGCCTGGATAACCTCCGCTGGGACCGGATCTTTAATGAGAGATTTGCGGATCCTACCTACTACGGAAGAATAACGATCAGACACAATTCCGCGCTTTCGGAGGCGCGATGACGATGGCGGAATCCGGAATCGGCAAATGCGGCGCGCACTTTCCTGAGCGAATAACTGCCGGGCGCGCCCACGACCAAGATATTCCGCGATGTTAGGGTGAAATGAAAAGCAGTTACATTTCGCCGCCGAACCGCCTCCACTATTGCACCTCCGAAGGCTGGAGGCCCAAAACACGCAGACGCACCATTGCATCGCTATGGTTCGCGTTTATCGGGCAATTGGTGGACGATTCCATCCAAGTTAACGATGGTTATGATAGTGAATATCCGTTGACTCTAGTCCCTCTAAGGTCCATATTAGGACTGCCATGCATGGAAGATCCGATGACAGCAAGAATTCCGCTGTCGCCATTGCGCGAGGGGCGAGAACACTCGGTTCCCGGCGCCAGGGATTATTCCAGAAACCGTCAGCCAGCAGGCAACGGCCGGCGCAGCCGGCTCTGTCCCCCACCTGAAGATCCTTACGGCGGGTCCGCTCGCAGACACCACTTTTCGTGGTTTCGGTAACCCTCCCCAGTCTAGCCGAACGAAAGCGGGCAAGGCCGCTCAAAGCCGGAAACTCTAACCTCCGATTTCGGCGGGACAATCGCGGTCCATGCCGGGCGTCCAGACCTTTCAAAGGACGGCTAAGGGAACCACTCACAATTCTGGAAGCGCGCCACCGAGCCGCTTTCCGTATCAACGATGAACGCAGTGCGCCCGCGGGCAAGGCACGAGTAGGCAGAAGAAACCAAGACGATGTATTCGCTAACACTAGGCCTGGCAATCGAAAACGAGCAACTCTGGAACGAAGTAAAGGCCTGTCTGCCGGCGTTGCCTTTGCGGTCTGTCATCGAGCACCAGGACATGTCCATCATGGGATCCTTTCTGGAGCGGCTGGAGCGTCTGCGCCCGGAAGTGGTGCTGCTCGACGTGGCGTCGGCGAAAGAGCCCATGAGCGAGTTGATCCCGATGATCCGGGCCAAGGCGCCGGACGCGACCATCATAGCGTTGCACACCACCGCCGACCCGGCCGCCATCCTGAGCGCCATGCGCGCCGGCGTGAACGAATATGTCTATCCGCCTATCGAATCGTCGCTGCGTGCGGCCCTGGAGCGAAGGTCGACGGATGGACGCCGGCAGAGCGGAATCCGTTGGGGTGGGCGCACCATCGGGTTCTTCTCCTCCAAGGGTGGTTGCGGCGCCACTACGGTGGTCTGCCATCTGGCGGTGGAACTGGGACGACGTGCCCAAAAAGTCCTGCTGGCGGACTTGGATCTGGACGCGGGCCTGGTTGGTTTTCTGACCAAGGCCAAGCCCGGCTACTCGATCCTGGACGCCGTCGGCAACCTGCACCGGTTGGATGTGAGCTATTGGAAGGCGCTCGTCTCGAACGGCATACCGGGAGTAGAAATCATCGCCGCACCGGGGGCCACCGCGGATAAGACCTTTCCGCGGCAGGAGCAGTTGCGGCAATTGTTCAGTTTTCTGCGGTCGGTTTACGACTTCACCCTGATCGATATGGGGCGCAGCCTGACGCGCGAAGGCGTAGGCGCGCTGGAAGAGATGGACGAAGCCTATCTGATCAGCACGCTGGAAGTTCCAGCGCTGCATCAGGCCAAACAAGTGATGCAAATCCTGACGGATGCCGGCTATGGCAAGGACCGGCTGAAACTGATCCTGAATCGGGTGCCCAAGCGCTCGGAACTGGCGCCCGGCGAGATTGAGAAGATTCTGGGGTTGCCGGTCTATGCGGTGCTGCCCAGTTGCTACCCGGAGTTGCACGAGTGTTATTCGGTGGGCAAGTTGCTGCCGGAACGGAGTGTTCTGGCGACGGCAATCCGGGAACTCGCCATGCGCATGGCAGGCTTGGCCGAACAGCCCAAGAAGAAAAAGTTCGCGATGTTCGGTTAGAGATTGTGGGGCAGACCTCCATGGTTTGCGCGGGTCCTCCAGGACCCGCTCCTCGTTGCGTTGCCGGAGCAGTCCGGCCGGCCGCAGGACTGGAGTCCTGCCCACAAGATTGGAGATTCCATTGGCTACTGGTACTTTAAACGGATCGCTGACGAAGAACGGTGAGAAAGAGGCGGGCTGGGTCAACCGCCTGTTCACGCAAGACAGGGCAGTCCTGGAGCATCAGGAGCTGAAGTTTGCCCTGCACCGCAAACTGCTGGACCGCATCAACCTGGAGGCGCTGGCGACTCTGGGCGGCGACCGCGTACGCACGGAGGTGCGCGGCGCGGTGGCCAAGTTGATCGAGGAAGAGAAGACGCCGCTCAGCCTGCTGGAAAAAGAGCGGGTGGTGGAAGAGGTCCTGGACGAGGTCTTTGGGTTGGGTCCACTCGAGCCGCTACTGCAGGATCCCACCATCTCCGATATCCTGGTGACCACGCCGCGGCTGGTCTACGTGGAGCGCAACGGCAAACTGTTCCGCACGTCGGTCGAATTCAAAGACAACGCGCACCTGCTGCGTATCATCGAGAAGATCGTATCGAGAGTGGGACGGCGCGTGGACGAATCCTCGCCGCTGGTGGACGCGCGCCTGCCGGACGGATCGCGCGTGAACGCGGCCATTCCGCCGGTGGCGGTGGACGGACCCCTGCTTTCGATCCGCCGATTCGGTAAGAGCGTGATGCAGGGCAAGGATCTGGTAACCCGGCTCACGCTCACCGAAGGCATGTTGGAGTTGTTGCAGGCGGCGGTGCGGGCGCGGTTGAACGTTATGATCAGCGGCGGTACCGGCGCCGGAAAAACCACGCTGCTGAACGTGCTCTCGAGTTACATCCCGGAGGACGAGCGCATCGTGACCATTGAGGACGCGGCTGAGTTGCGTTTGCAACAGACGCACGTGGCGCGCATGGAAACGCGGCCGGCCAACGTGGAAGGACAAGGCGCGATCAGGATTCGCGACCTGGTGATTAACGCTCTCCGTATGCGTCCCGACCGTATCATCGTGGGTGAGTGCCGCGGCGAGGAAGCGCTGGACATGCTGCAGGCCATGAACACGGGCCACGACGGCTCGCTGACCACGGTCCACTCCAACAACCCGCGCGACGCCCTATCCCGGCTGGAAGTGATGGTCGGCATGGGCAATTCCAACATGGGCGTGCGCGCGATCCGCCAGCAGATCGCGGCCGCGCTCGATCTCATTGTGCAGGTTTCGCGTTTCAGCGACGGCAGCCGCCGTGTGACCCACGTGACGGAAGTGATCGGTATGGAAGTGGAAACCATTACCCTGCAGGATATTTTTCTGTTCGAAAAGGCGGGCATCGCCGAAGACGGCCGTGTAACCGGACGCTTCCGTGCTACCGGCATCCGTCCCCGTGCCAGCGAACGGATCAAGGCGTGCGGCATCCAACTGCCGACGTCGTTGTTCCAGACAGTGGTGGAGATCAACTAGCGTATGTCGCTATTACCGACCATTTTTCCCGCTCCGCGGAAACACCGGAAGGCGGCGCGAGGCGGTAGAACCGTTTGCGCGCCGTGCTCCGCGGCAGCGGCCAACACACGGAGGACCCGCTGCGCAATCCGTAGCCGGACTCTCGATCTTCGGCCGGACGTGGGACCCACGGCGACGGTGAGGCCTTCACTGTGATGCGCCAACTCATCGAGGTTGGGACCGGCAAGAAAGACCCAAACCCTCAAGGGCATGGCCGCGAATCTCGCCGGGAAAAGCGTTACCCGCTGGTCTGTGCTCTACAGATCTCCTGGCAGCGCGCAAACGGAGAATTGTGCACCACCCGGGCCACCTGCCGCGAGATCTCGCGGCACGGGGCCCTCGCGGAGTGCGGCGAACCTCTCGTGGCTCGTTCGAATGTCTACCTCAGCGCCCCAAGCTATGGTCTGATGGGCAATGCCACGGTTCGATATTGCCGGCGACTGGCTATGAAGTTCGCAATCGGCTTGGAATTCACCTGGGCCGCGGTTTTCGCCGAGGAGGGCAGGAAGCAGATGTCCCAGGGGCCGAAAATAATATAGGGCGCGCCTTTTTCGTGTCGCCGGACTGCCGCGTAGTCGCCCATCCTTATAGATAACGCCTGCGCCCGGATTCCCTACCCTGGCAGGACCGGAGGTCGCAGTCGCGTGCAGCGGTGGCGTCTCCCGCGACGGTCTCGACGCACTTCGAAGTGCCGTCCGGGATTCCGGCGGGCAGCGGCGAACTGGTGGTGGTGGCCAACGGCATCGCTTCCACCCCGGTTGCCGTCACCGTGAATTAACGCCGTCGCGCTTTTCAGAACACGATTTTCACGCCTGCCTGGACCAACCGCGGAGCCGTGGCGCTAACGACCTGCCCAAACGTGGAACTGGCGATGTTGCCGTCGACGGCTTGGGGTCCAAAGAACTGCGCGTGGTTGAAGACGTTGAAAGCTTCCAGGCGGAACTGCATGGATTTCGATTCGGTCAGGCGCAGGTTCTTGAGCAGCGCCATATCGAAATTCAGCATTCCGGGGCCATGGAAATAGCGCCGCGAGGCGTCGCCGGGAGTGCCCAATACATTCTGGCTGAACAGGTCCGGATTGAAGTACGGCCGGCCGTTCCGGGCATTGTGGTTCAGATTGAGGGAACCAGCCGCTACATCCGGCTCATCGACCCCATAGTTGTTAATGCCGTTTGGCTCCGCGCCCAACAGGGAGTTATCGCCGTAATCCGTCAGGGTTACCGGCAGACCGGTGCTGAAGCGCGTGATCCCGGATAATTCCCATCCTTGAAGGGCGCGGTTTGCGCCGCGCAACCAGCGCTCGAAAGGAAGCCGGTAATTGTAACTCGCCACAAAGTTCTGCCGGATATCGAAGGCGGATAAAGCCCTGCTGAGCGAGGGATTCAGCGGGTAGACCTCTTCGCCCAGGTTAGAAGATTGATCCAGGGACTTGCTATATGTATACGCGGCCAGCAATTGCAGCGGCCCGCTGGTGTGGCGCAAAGTGACTTGCAGAGCGTTGTAACTGGAGTTACCGATGGTGGTTTCGAGCGTATCGCTGCCGAAATTCGGCCCCAGCGGCCCTCGGGTTCCGTCGATCGTCTGGCCAGAGGCAGTGATGAAAACGTTGCTTTCATTGAACGGACCGCAAGGAGCCTGGCCTGGAGCCAGATTGGCCGGGTTACTCAGTTGCAGACAGAGCGCGGGATTGCCCGGATTGGCCTCCTCCAGCAACAGCAGGCGATGCGCCTGGGTACCTATGTAGCTGGCAGCCAGAACGGTGTTGTTCCCGAATCCATGCTCGATAGAGAGCATATACTCTTCGGTGTAGGGAATCCGGTTGTTGGCCGGGTACGCCGGCACGCCGCTGATGGGTTCGAACTGGGACCAGTCAAGACTCGCGTCCGGGTGGCCGGCCGAGGTGTTTAAGGGCGCGAGCTGCACGGGGAAGTACTGGCCCAGGTTTTGACCCGTTGCCGCGCTGACGAATGGCGTGGAAAATAGTGGCGGAGCGGGGCTGGTGTAAGTGGTTCCATACGGGGCATTCGCGCTCATGATTCCGATGGTCAGCGCTTCGATGGCGGTATAGAACATGCCATAACTGGCCCGGATGCTGGTCTTGCCGGAACTGCCGGGCGAGTACGCCAGGCCCACCCGCGGCGCGAAATCCCGATTCCCGGCGGGCGCCAGGGTACGGGGCACGCCGGGGTCTGTGGGAAACAGGATACCGGCGGGCGCGCCTGGAAAAACGACCGACTGGCGGCCGGGTTCGAAAGTAGCGATCTGGTTATATTTCTCGTACCACGGTTCGATGCGATCCCAGCGCAAGCCGTAATTCAACGTCAGGTTCTTCTTGATGCGCCATCCATCCTGCGCGTACAGTCCGGCGTATTTGTTGCGGCCGTAGAACGACTGAAGCTGGCTTTGGTTGTACTGGCTGGGAATCCCCAGCAGGAAGTCCGCGAAGTCGCTGCCGGTTTCGCTGCCATAGAATACAAAATTGCCGTTCAATTGGGCAACGGGATTGACGTTGACCTGGTCCGCATGGAACTGCGCGCCGGCCGCGATCGTGTGCGGCCCGGCAACTTTCGAGAGGTTATCGTTCGTTTGGAAGGTGTTGTCGATCTGCTTAAGCTCGTTGGTATTCGTGCCGATCGAGAAGTCATTGAAATTGACGCTTTCCACACCCTCGGTCTTGGGCGACAAGGCCACGATACCCGGCGTATTCCGGCCCACTACGAAGCCCTGGGATGCCAGACTGACCCCCACGCCTCCAATGGGCCGCCCCAAATCCGTGGAGTCGCGCATGAAGCTGACATGCAGCTCGTTGACGGCGGTAGCACCGATGGTCTTCGTGTCACCCAAAGCCAGCAGTTGCGCGCGGCCCAGATTCAGCGCGTTGAAGCCCGGGACATTCGCGCCCCCTTGTGCCACGGGGTATGGATTGTCCTGCCGCCAGCCGTCTAAGAAATAATAGGCGGACATGCGGCCCCAACGGCTATCGCCGTCGAGCCGCAGGGCTCCTTTGTTATCTCCGAGGGTTTCGTTGTAGGACGACGTGGAATAGGTGGCATTCGCGTTGTTGGGCGCGGGAATGTATTGCAGTAGACTCGCAGCGGGCGCGGACCACGCGCTGGCCGGTACGATGGCATTCGGGAGCACGCACTGGGTGGGATTGGTGCAGCCGGGGAAGTAGTAGGGCTCACCGGCCGTCACGCCGTAGCCGAGTCTCCCGGAAAGCCGACTGGCCCAATAGGGGCCGCTGACGGTTGCCGGTACCAGGCTTCCATTTGGGCCGGTGGTGGCGAATGCGCTCGCCAGATCGGACAGATTTCCGGCGCGGTCCTGGAGCGAGGGAACCGGGATTTCGCCGGTATCGATCCCCTGGGTCAACCGGGTGCCCTGGTAATCGGCAAAAAAGAAGATCCGGTTCCGTTCGATCGGGCCACCCAGCGTGGCACCGAATTGGTTCTGGTTGAATGCGCCGCGCGTGGGAGAAAAATAATTGCGGGCATCGAGGTCCGTGTTACGCAAGAATTCGAAAAGATCGCCATGAAAGGCGTTGCTTCCGGACTTGGTCACCACACTGATTTGCCCGCCGCTGAACTCGCCATACTCCGCGTCGAAATTGCTGGTCAGAATCCGGAACTCGTCGATCGAATCCAGATTGGGAACGATCGCCGCACCCATGTTCACGTCTTCTTCTACGTCGCTGCCATTGAGCACGAAGCTGTTGGCGAATTCCCGCTGACCGTTGATGGAAACCGTACCGGGATTCAAATCGCCGGATGGAGAAAACGCGCTGACACCCACATCCTGCGTGGTGTCCGGGGTCAGCGAAGTGACTGGCACGACACCGGCTTGCAGTGCCAGCAAGTCGGTGAAACTCCGGCCATTCAGCGGTACAGCCGTCATTTGCCTGCCCGTGATCACCTCACCGAGTTGGGTGTCGGCGGTATCGACGTGCGCGGCGGACCCGGAAACGGTGACGGTTTCGGTCCGTGGGCCGATCGAGAGGGACAAGTCCAGTACCGCTTTGGCGGCGACATCGATCGCAATGCCCGTACGCCGCAGAGGCTTGAAACCCGCGGCGGTTACTTCCACATCGTAGCGGCCAACGGGCAGGTTCTGGAACGCGAAGAAGCCGTGGGCGTCGGTGGCGACGCTTTCTTTCACGGCGCCGGAGATGGCCGTGACGCGCGCAGCCGGAACCGCCTTTCCGGCCGGGTCGGTGACCGTGCCCAGCAGGCTTCCGGCCTCGCCGGCCCAGAGGGCGGATGTCATCAGGGCGAACAGGCCCATGCAGGCCGAGGATCTTCTCTTGCAAGTCATTTGCATCAATAAAACAGAATACCCATTTGATCCTTGGCTGTAAAACAGTTTTTCGCAACTCAATTGCAATTAGCACGGAACGGCGAATTTCGCCGGGCGAATGGCGGCCAAGGGGGAATCAAGGCCCTCCGGCGCTACGCTGGGGACCCGCTACAAGCCAGGTTGTCGATCAGCCGCGTGCCGCCGACCCACACGGCCGCGGCCACCCGCACGGGACCCGCGATGCGCTCCACCGGCTGCATGTCCGAGTCGGCGGCGATCTCCAGATACTCCACCCGTATGCGCGGCTCCCCAGCCAGGATATCCAGCGCGGCCAGCTTGACCGCTTCCGCGCTGGTTTCGCCGGCCGCGATGCGCTGTCCGGCCACGCGGAGGGCCTGGTAGA
>JBEKIM010000226.1:0-10839 GCA_050011755.1 Bryobacteraceae bacterium
GAATCGGTCTGGGGGCGGGCAGGGCATTGTTCAAGCTGCGAATAGAAGGTTCCATTTCAAAGAACTCGAGTAGATCCTTCAGATAAAGCGCCTGATCGGAGATATCGGTGAAGCTTTGCAAAATCTTCTCGATGTACATGCGGGAGCGCGAGAAGGCACCTGTGAGAAACGTGAAGGTCCCGACCGAGATAGCGCCCGCTAGAGTGCGCAGCAGGACTACGGCATAAGCGCCGTAATAGCCGCCCGTCGAAACCAGGTTCAGCAGGAAGCCGACGCTCGCACGCTTCACGGCAACCTTCTTATTATCCAGATAGATATGATCGGAAACTTCACGGTATCGTTCAGCCAGATGGCCGCCCAATCCGAAGATCTTGATTTCCTTGGCGCTTTGGTTGGACGCGCCCAGGAGGCGAATATAATCGAGCAGCCGGCGCTGTGGGGTCCACCGGTAAAGAACAGAATAGGCCAGGCTGGTGAAGTGGGTCTCGCCCAAAAAAGCCGGGATTACGGCGGCGATCAGCAAGACCATCAGCCAGGGAGAGAAGACGATGAGTCCGGCGGAGAGCGAGATCAAGCTGAGCGTGTCCTGGCCGACATTCAGGACGCCAGCCAAAAGTCCAATCCGGCCGGTAGTTTGGCGGCGGGCGCGCTCCAGTTTATCGTAAAAGACGGGATCTTCGAACGAAGCCAAATCGAGTTTCGTGGCATGCTCGATCAGCCGCACGCTGATGCGGTTGGTGAAACGGTCGCTCAGCAGGCTATCGGCCAGGGAATTCGCGCGGCCCAGCAGATCGCTCAGTACGGCCAGGCCTAATTCTATGGCGACGAGCTTCCACAAGCCGCCGGCATTGCGGTTTCCACGCCGGATCCAGGCCACCACGCCATCCAGGATGAGTTTCGATACCCAGAGCATGGCCAACGGCAGCAAGGCGCGTACAAGGCGCAGAAGCGTGGTGATCGATACCAGCGGCGGACTGGTGTCCCACACCATCCTGAGCAACGGCCGGATGTTCCGCAGGGACGCCAGCCGGGCGCGCCAGTTTGCGTCGCCCTCCGGTTTCCTGGGGATAGGTGGGTGCATCAGTATTCAGTTTAGCAGTGGCGCGGGGGAGGCTTGGCCCCCAAAATAGAAATGCTCACCCCGAAGGGTGAGCATCCATTCCCCGTTCTATCAGGGGGATGTTCGATGGGAGAATCAGGTTCGACGGAATCGCAACTCCGCCAAAAACCTTTGGTAGTTGGATCTTATGGCTCCCAGCCTTCCATGTCAAGTAAAAATCCGATGGAAATTTTCGGCTTGTAATTGGATGCAGATGAGATATTTACAGGATTTGCACATTTCCACAGGGAGTGTCCGAATCCGGAAAAAGAGACAGTTTTGACCTGTTGATTTGGGTCTAAAGCCCTGGAATACGGGAGTTTACTGGTTTGCGGAACGGCTCGGAGCGCGGTCGTGGAGGTGCAGGACAATCATCGCGTCGGCCTCTTCGCCACGGCCGCCGCGCCGCAAAAAAGCCCGCACGCTGCCAAAGGCGAGACCTCCAACGATCGTGAAAACCAGCAGTATACCGATCAAAACAAAAGCGTTGATCACCAGGTTGCCGATGTTGTCGCGGCGCGTGTTGACGCGTTCGTCGAGCGTAATGTCCGCTTGGTAGCGGATCAGGGAAAGGAGTTTCTCGGCGGCGTCGGGACTGGGGGGCGACAGAATTACGGCGACCATGGGACCGCTGCGCTTCACCATGGCGCCCGCGATCTGTTGGAAGCGGATGGTCTGCTCGCGCGCAATCTGGGGCGTGGGATAGTTGAAAAGTGCCAGTTTCAGGTCGCCGCCAGGCGCCCGGAATTCGCCGACCTGGGCTTCGGCGGAGAGATGAAAAGCCGCGGTGGATGGGGGAATTCCCGGGTCGAACTTCTGCAGGGCCGCGGGTCCCTCCACGTAGCGCTCGGAATTCGGGACCAGGTCCTGGGATGGCAGGTATCGGATGAGGCTTGGCAGGACCGTGTCGTCCACCTGCTTCAGCCCCTGGATGAGGGTGGTCAGAAAAGGCGCCGCCGGATGGTAGCCTTCAAAACGCAGCAGGTAATTGCCGTGGGTCAGGATGCTGCCGGTGGCCGTTTCGGCGGCCAGCTTGGCAAGCGCGGAGGGTTTGGAATCTGCCGAACGAAGCCATTCGAAGGCCCCCAGGGCTCCGGTGGGGTCCTGGAAGCGCCATGCGGTCGCGGTAAACTTCTGGCCACCCCCTTGATATTGGGCCACTTCGCCTTCTACCAAGCCATATTCGGCCCAGATCGCCGGGTCAACTGGAGGCGTGGCTGCTTTAGCGGAAACCCGTTGAAAGACGCCTAACTGGTCGGGCCAGATGGCCGCCCCGGCGAGGTTCGGGAGAACGAGGAGGAGAAAAAAAACGAGCGCCGCCTGAGAAGCCATTGCGGGCTCCCTACGGGCGGCCAAATAATAATGAAAACTCAATCGGAGGGCGGCCAATCTTGGCCGCAGCCGCCTTTCCAGGCGGCTGGAAGCCGGCTGAAAGCCGGCTGCGGGCAGGATTGCCCGCCCCACAAGGCACTTTATACTCCGTGACATTTCTTGTATTTCTTTCCACTGCCGCAAGGGCATGGGTCGTTGCGCCCTACTTTGTCGCTATTGATGACCTGTTTCTTCCCCGCGGCGGAGCCGTCGCCGCCTACGAATTGCAGTTCGGCCAACTCCTTGTCTTTATCGCGCTGGAGCCTCTTGGTCATGTCCTGGACGGCGGATTGCGCGGCACGCCTTTGCTGCTCGGCGACCGCCGCGGGCTGGTCATCTTCGCCGTCCTCTTCCTCGTCTTCGTCCATGGGGAAAGGCAAGACGGGTTCCGGCGGCCGATCCAGGCCGGGCTCCCCACGCTGCACCTGCAGGAAAAACAGATAGCGCAGGGTCTCGTCCTCAATGCGGTCCATCATGTCCTGGAACAGGATGAAGGATTCTTTCTTGTATTCGACCAGCGGATCCTTCTGCCCGTATCCGCGCAGGTGGATACCTTCCTTCAGGTGATCCATCGAGAGCAAGTGGTCTTTCCACTGGTCGTCGATCACCTGCAGCATGATGATGCGCTCAGTCTGCCGCATGGTGTCCGGCCCGACCAGGTCTTCCTTCTCCTGGTACCTCTGGGCGAGCCGGTCGACGATGGCGTCCTCGATCTCCTGGCGGTTCATGCTGCCGAATTCGGTGGTTTCGATCTTCGATCCGAACTGGCTCAGAATGTCGGTCTTCAGGCTGGGGAGATCCCAGGTATCGGGATGGGTGTTCTCGGGGCAGCGGCGATCCATGAATTCCCGGACCAGGCCGCGGACCATATCCATGACCCGTTCTTTTTGGTCCGTGCCCTCGAGCAACAGGCGGCGCATGCCGTAGACCGCCTGCCGCTGCTTGTTGTTGACGTCGTCGTATTCGAGCAGGTGTTTGCGGGCTTCGAAGTTCTGTGCTTCGACGGCTTCCTGGGCCTTCTGAATGCGCTTGGTGATGAGCTTCGACTCGATGGGCACATCCTCTTCCATGCCGAGCCGCAGCATCAGGCGCTGCATGCGCTCGCCGCCGAAGATGCGCATCAGATCGTCCTGCAAGGAGAGATAAAAGCGCGAACTGCCGGGATCGCCCTGACGGCCGGCGCGGCCGCGCAACTGGTTGTCGATGCGCCGCGAATCGTGGCGCTCAGTGCCCAGGATGTGCAGGCCGCCCAGCGCGGTCACTTCGTCGTGTTCGGCGTCGGTCTGCTGTTTGAAACGGCCGAGCAGCGCGGCCCACTCCTCCTTGGGCATCTTGTCCGGATCGAGCGCCTGTTTGCGGGCGGCTTCGCGGGCCATGAATTCCGGGTTGCCACCCAGCAAAATATCGGTCCCGCGGCCGGCCATGTTGGTGGAAACCGTAATGGCGCCCTTGCGGCCCGCCTGGGCCACGATGGGCGCTTCACGCTCGTGATTCTTGGCGTTCAGGACTTCGTGCCTGACGCCCATGCGTTTCAGGATGCCGGACAGCCGCTCGGATTTCTCTACCGAAACCGTGCCCACCAGCACAGGCTGGCCCTTTTCCTGGAGCTCCTTGATCTCTTTGGCCGCGTTGCGGAACTTCTCTTCCTCGGTGCGGTACACCATGTCGGGGAATTCTTTGCGGACCATGTCCCGATTGGTGGGAATGACGGTGACGTCGAGCTTGTAGATCTTCTCGAATTCGGCCGCCTCGGTTTCGGCCGTGCCGGTCATACCCGCCAGTTTCTTGTACATGCGGAAGTAGTTCTGGAAGGTGATGGTGGCGAGAGTCTGGTTCTCGCGCTCGATTTTGACGCCTTCCTTGGCTTCCACGGCCTGGTGCAATCCGTCGCTCCAGCGCCGGCCGGGCATCAGGCGGCCGGTGAATTCGTCGACAATGATGACTTCATCCTGATTGGTGGCGTCGTTGCGCTTCACTACGTAGTCGCGGTCCTTCTGGTAGAGGGCATGGGCTTTGACGGCCTGCTCCACGTGGTGCTTCCACTCGATGGTGGCGATGTCGTAGATGTTGGGCAAGCCGAGGAGGCGGGCGGCTTTATCGAAACCCTCTTCGGTGAGCGCGGCGCTGCGATGCTTTTCGTCCACCGTATAGTCGCCGGTAGTATATTTTTCGCCGGGCTCCTTGCCTTCGATTTCTTCCCCGCGCATCAGCTTGGGAATGATGCGATTCACTTTGAAATACTTGTCGGTGGATTCCTCGCTGGGGCCGGAGATGATCAGCGGCGTGCGGGCTTCGTCGATGAGGATGGAATCCACCTCGTCGACGATGGCATAGTTATGGCCGCGCTGGACGCAGTCTTCCAGGCGGAATTTCATGTTGTCGCGCAGGTAATCGAAGCCGAATTCGTTATTCGTGCCGTAGGTGATATCGGCGTTGTAGGCGTCCTGCCGTTCCTGGTCGTCGAGGTCGTGGACGATGACGCCTACGGTGAGGCCGAGCGCGCGGTGGATCTTGCCCATCCAATCGGAGTCGCGGTGGGCCAGGTAATCGTTGACGGTGACGATGTGAACGCCCTTGCCTTCGAGCCCGTTTAGGTAAGCGGGCAGCGTAGCGACCAGCGTCTTACCTTCACCGGTTCGCATTTCAGCGATTTTGCCGCGGTGCAGGACGATGCCGCCGATCAACTGCACGTCGAAATGGCGCATGTTGAGGAAGCGGCGCCCGGCTTCGCGGACTACCGCGAAGGCTTCGATCAGCAGGTCGTCAAGCGGCGCGCCCTGGGCGAGTTTCTCTTTGAACTCGATGGTCTTGGCGGCCAGGTCGATATCGGAAAGTTGCTGAATTTGCGGTTCGAGGTCGTTGATGGCGGCGATGAGGGGCTGAATGGCCTTGATTTCGCGTTTGTTTTTGGTGCCAAAAACCTTGGCCAGAATAGCGTCAATCATAGAGAGGACTCGGCAGACAAGTGGAGATCCGCTGTTTCTATTCTAGCGCGGCCCGGGCGGCGGGCGATAAATGAGTGTGCCTTTACTTCGGACCGCCATCCGGTTAAAACTGTGGGTGTGAGCCTTAGCCGGGAACTTCACTTCGAATGGGACCGCGCCAAGGCTCTATCGAATGAGCGAAAACATGGAGTGGCGTTCACCCTGGCCCTGACCATCTTCCGTGACCCGCGGATACAAACGATATTCGACGTGGACCATAGCGACACGAAGGAATGTTGGGTCGCCCGAGGCTTGGCGACGAACGGCGTGCCGCTTGTGGTGGTGCACACCTGGAAAGAGATGGACGCGGCCAACCTCCAGGTGCGAATCGTTTCGGCGCGCAGAGCCAATGCGACTGAACGGGCCGTCTACGAGGAGAGGCAATAATGGATAACGGTTCAGATGACGAGATGAAGCACGAATAGGATTTCAGCCGCGCCGAGCGCGGTAAACATTATGCCGGGCCGGACGCGGTGTTCCATGTTCCAGTGTATTTGGAACAAGATGTACAGGCATTCTTGATCGAACGGGCCGCCAGCAAGGGCGTCCCGTTGGACCGGCTCGTAAACGACCTTTTGAAAGGTGACATCGAGGCCTTCCGGGCGCTCGGCTGAAGTCTTGGCGTGGTCCGGGAACCGCCATTTCTTGACCGTGAGTCAAGCTGTTTTCTTTTTACCGTTGTAGCTCGCTGAAATCGTCAGGGGCGTGATCGCGGTCGCGGTGCTGGTGCGGATTGAAAGGCGACGAACGGTCGCCACGCTGGGGTTCGAGTTAGTCAGGGTCACTCGGCGCAGCGGGGGTTGCTGATGTGCGGTTCGAGATCACGATGCCAAAAGTTCGGCGCGGGCTCTCAGGCTGGAATCTCGACCTGCTCCACCAGCGTGGTCGGCGGCGGTACCACCTCCCCATGCAGCCGCATGCCTTCGATGTGGAATTCGATGGCTTCGCGGATCATCTGCCGGGTTTCCTCCAGGGTGGCGCCCGCGGCGACGCAACCGGGAAGGTCGGGGACATGGGCGCTGTAACCGGTAGCGGTTTGGGCAAAGAATACGGTGTACTGGCTCATTTCAGGCCTGCCTGTCTTAGTATAGACGCCTTTGACTTTGGGTCCAAATCCAACGAAGGATGGCCGGCGATGGTCACCGTCCCCGGCTTGGTAGGATGATGATACTGCCGGTGGCTCCCAAGCGTGCGCGCCAGTCTCCAGCCGTCCGACTCCACCAGCTTAATGGCGTCTCTGATCTTCATGAGCCGGTCTTAGGGTAGCATTTCTTAGCTACGAACCTTCGTCGCGGGGAAGACTAGAAGACCGGAAGTTGATTCTCGCGCGGCTGGGCCGCACCTTGCCGATTCCGGACTGGAAGTTGGACACCGGAGAGCCGGCTTTCATTGGCAACTTTCCATCATGCTATTCTCGTTTTTCCGTGTCCCGCCATCCCCAAGCCGCGCGCCTCTATCTTGTGCGCGGGCGCGTACAAGGCGTCGGCTATCGGGACTATGCGCAGCGCGTGGCATCCACGCTGGGCCTGACCGGCTACGTGCGCAATCTGGACGATGGACGCGTGGAAGTCTTCGCCGCCGGACCACCCGATAAGCTGTCGGATCTGGCCGCGGCGCTGCGGAAGGGCCCGCGTTTTTCCGACGTGCGCGGCGTCGAAGAACAGGAAGCCGCGCCGAAGCAATATTCCGTTTTCCAAATCGAGGTCTGACCGAGGTCTAATGGATAACCTGAAGTCGCTGATTCGCGAGGTGCCGGACTTTCCCAAACCCGGCATCCTCTTTTACGACATCACCACCCTGCTGAAAGACAAGGCCGGGCTGCGCGGCGTAATCGATGCGCTGTGCGAACACTACCGGGATGCGAAGGTCGATATGGTGCTGGGCATCGAAGCGCGTGGTTTCATCTTCGCGCCTGCGCTCGCCTATGCGCTCGGCGCCGGGTTCGTCCCGGTGCGCAAGCCGAAGAAACTGCCGTCGGAATGCCTGCGGGTGAGCTACGATCTGGAATACGGCACCGACAGCCTGGAAATGCACAAGGACGCCCTGGTGGAAGGCAGCCGCGTCCTAATCGTGGACGATCTGCTGGCTACCGGAGGGACTGCGGCCGCCGTGTCGCGGCTGGTGGAACAGGCCGGCGGCAAAATCGCCGGGCTGGCTTTCGCCGTGGAACTCACCTTCTTGAACGGCCGCGCCAGACTGGCGGGCTACGATGTCTTTTCGCTCCTGCAGTACGACAAATGAGCCAGACCCGTCAGGCCAGCCTGCGCGCTCTGGCAAAAATCAACCTGGATCTGCGCGTGCTCCACGCCCGGGCGGACGGCTACCACGAGATCCGCACGGTGTTCCAGACCATCTCGCTGGCGGACGCGATCGACGTGGCCTTCACCCCGGCGCGCGGCACTTCGATTCAGATCGACGGCGATCTCGACATTCCGAACAACCTGATTGCGAAGGCCGCCGTGCTGGCGCTGGATGCCATGCGGATAACGGCCGCGGTGCGCTTCCGGCTGCGCAAGCGCATTCCGATGGGGGCCGGCTTGGGCGGAGGATCGTCGGATGCAGCCGCTGTCCTGCTGGCGTTGCCCGCGCTCGCACGGCGCCGCCTGGAAATGCCCCAGCTCATGGGATTAGCCGCCGAACTGGGCAGCGATGTGCCTTTTTTTCTGCTGGGCGGGACGGCCGTGGCATTGGGCCGCGGCACCGAACTCTATCCCTTACCCGATGGGCCGCCGCGCCGGGGCCTTTTGGTGGCGCCCGCAGCGCATGTCTCGACCGCCTCCGCTTATCGTGCCCTCACCCCCCGATTGACAACCGAATCGCAACAAAATAAGATAGTTAGTTTCCAGGCGCGGGCATGGGGCGAACTTGGGGCCGGAGCCTTTGCATCCGGTGTTAACGATTTTGAAACAGTAGTTTTCGAGCAGTTCCCGCAACTCGCCGCGTTGAAGCAGCGGCTCGTGAAGCTGGGTGCGAATCCGGCCATGATGACCGGAAGCGGTTCGTCGCTCTACGGTTTGTTTCGTACCCGGGAACAAGTGAATCGCGCCACAAAATCATTTGCCGACGAACGTGTTTTCCCGATTTCGCTGGTCAGCCGGGGGCGCTACCGGAGTCTCTGGTGGCGTACCCTGCAGCCGCATATTGAAGATAAACTATGGCCGCCGCTAAACCCATCCGGGCGATGATGCCCGAGCGTTTGAAAATTTTCTCGGGCACAGCCAATCCCTGCCTGGCGCACGAGATTTGCGCATCGCTGGATATGGAACTGGGCGACCTGATGCTGGAGACGTTCTCCGATGGAGAAGTCTACCTGCAGTTCCAGGAAAACGTGCGCGGAGCCGATCTGTTCCTGATCCAGCCGACCTGCCGTCCGGTCGACCATAACCTCATGGAACTGTTTCTGATGATCGACGCCGCCAAGCGCGCCTCAGCAGACCGCATCACGGCAGTGTTACCCTATTATGGTTACGCCCGGCAGGACCGCAAGGACAAGCCGCGCGTTCCCATCTCGGCGAAATTGATTGCGTCGTTGCTGGAACGCGCTGGTGCGGATCGCATCATGGCGCTCGATCTGCACGCCGCGCAGATTCAGGGGTTCTTCGATGTTCCGGTGGATCACTTGTTTTCGGCGCCGGTGATGATCGAATATTTCAAGCCGCTGGAGGTGCCGCATCTCACGGTGGTGTCGCCGGATCCCGGCGGCGTGGAGCGGGCCCGGGCGTTCGCCAAGCGGCTGAACGCGCCGCTGGCGATTATCGATAAGCGCCGGGAAAAGCCGAACGTGGCGGAAGTGATGAATGTGGTGGGCGAGGTTGAGGGGCGCAATTGTTTGATGGTGGACGATTTGATCGACACGGCCGGTACCCTGGTGAAAGGCGCGGAGGCGCTGCTCAAACAGGGAGCGCGCAGCGTGAGCGCCTGTGCTACGCATGCCGTACTTTCCGGGCCGGCGGTCAAGCGCATTGAAGAGTCGCCCTTAAAGGAAGTGGTATTTACGAATTCGATTCCCTTGTTGGAAGAAGCTAAGAATTCGAGCAAGATCAGGTCTCTATCGGTGGCGCCGCTGCTGGCCAGGGCGATCCAGTCGATCCACGAAGAGACTTCGGTAAGCAGTCTGTTTGTATAGCGAAAATCGGGGCTACGCAACCCACGTCAGGCGAAAGCCGATCGGTCTTGCGCCCCTTGAAGGAGAAATGCAGTGAGAAAAGAGATAACCGTTGCCGCGCAGCCTCGTGAATCGCGCGGCAAGAATGAAGCGCGCCGGACGCGCCGCTCGGGGTTGATCCCCGCGGTGGTTTATGGCGCATACAAAGAGCCCGTGGCGGTGGCCGTGAGTCCCAAGGCGATTTTGCAGATCGTGCATTCGGGCAGCGGCTACAACACGATCTTTAATTTGGATATCGAGGGCGGCGAAAACACGCCGGTGATGGTGGTGGATCACCAGAACGATCCGATCCGCGGCACGCTACTGCACGCGGACCTGAAGCGGATCGATCTAAGCAAGCGTCTGCGCGTCTCGATTCCAGTGACCACCCAGGGCGAGCCCAAGGGCGTCAAGACCCAGGGCGGCCTGCTCGAAATCATCTCGCGCGCGGCCGAAGTCGAGTGTCTGCCGGACGAGATCCCGGAGAGCTTCGTGGTGGATGTCACCGAATTGCTGATGGGCCAGAGCAAGCGCTTCAGCGATCTGCCCATGAGCGGTTCCATGAAGCTTTTGGGCTCACCCGAAACGGTGATCGCGCACATCGTCGCGATGCGCGCCGAAGAAGTGAAGCCGGTTGCCGAAGCCGCGCCCACCGCCGAAGCCGCCGCCACGCCGGCCACCTCCGAACCGGAAGTCATCAAGAAGGGCAAGAAGGAAGAAGCGGCCGAAGAGGCCAAGCCCAAGAAGAAGTAGCGCCGCATGTTCCTGGTTGCTGGCCTGGGAAATCCGGGCGAGGAGTATGCCGGCACCCCCCACAATCTGGGTTTTAAGGTGGTGGACCGGCTCGCGGAAATGCATCAAATCCGCGTCACCAGGCACGATTCGAGGGCGCTTACGGGAGTGGGGCGGATTGCCGGCCACGAGGTGATGCTGGCCAAGCCCCAGACATACATGAACGGTAGCGGCACGTCGTTGGCGCCGCTGATCGAAAAGCACTTGCTCACGGCAGCGGATCTGATTCTGGTTTACGACGAATTGGCCCTGCCGTGGGGCAGTTTGCGGATCAAGCCGCGCGGGTCGTCCGCCGGCCACAACGGAGTGGAATCCGCGATCCGCAGCCTGGGCACTAACGATTTTGTACGGGTGCGCTTGGGGATTCATCCCGGCCACCCGCTAAGCAGCGGGATCGATTACTTGCTGTCGCCGATCCAGCGGTCGCTGCATAAGGAATTGGAGCAACT
>JBEKIM010000227.1:0-10828 GCA_050011755.1 Bryobacteraceae bacterium
GACTGCCAAAGCCGTCCGCGCGGCGCGCTGGCGCGAGCCTCTTTCAAGGCCGGAGTGAGATCCACGCGGGTGCCCCGCAGGGCGGGCGCCAGACCGAAAAGCAGCCCGCAGACTGCCGCGAGTGCGAACGTAAAGCCCAGTACCGGCCAGTCCAGCGCGGCGTGCAAGGTAAACTTGTCGCGGCCGTTGGCGAGCAGCCAGGTGATGAAGCGGATGGCCCAGACCGCCATGACCAGCCCCACTGCCCCTCCCATAAAGGACAGAAGCAGGCTCTCTGTGAGCAACTGCCGCACGACTCGGAAGCGGCCTGCGCCGAGGCTTAATCGAACGGCGATCTCGCGGCGTCGCCCCGCCGCGCGCGCCAGCAGCAGGTTGGCGATGTTCGCGCACGCGATCGCCAGGATAAGGCCGACCAGGGCCATAAGCACGTATACGGGCTTTGCATACTGGCGGCGCAACGAATCCAGGCCGGAGGCACCCTCCTCCAGCCATAGCACCGGCATGTCAACTCTTTCTTTTGCGGTGGTGGCAGTGCCGATGACGAACTCGCGAAATTGGCCCGCCAACCGCGCCTGTGCCTGGCGCATGCTGACGCCGGGGCGCAATCGGCCCATCATTTCGACCCAATAGAATCTCTTGTCGAGGAACCTCTTCCGATACTCGTCCGGTTTCGGCGCGAGCCATGGACCGGCATGCAGCGGAATCATTAACTCGGGCGCGAATCCTGGATCGACGCCGAAAAAATCGGGCGGTAAGACTCCGGCGATAACAAACGGCGTACCGTCGATCGGGACGGACTGCCCCACGGCGGACGGATTGGAGGCGAAGCGGCGTTTCCAGTACGCGTGGCTGATGACGGCCACCGGCGAAGCGCCAAAGCGATCGTCATCCTCCAGGATCAGGCGGCCGGCGGCGGGATACACGCCCAGGCCGGTGAAGAAGCCGCCGGATACCAATTCGGCATCCAGAATTTCGGCCTGGCCTTCGACGACGACGTTGTGTCTTCCGCCCCAGGCATACGCGAACAGGTTCGAGAAGACGTCGCTATCGGCGCGAAATAGATCGAAAGTTGCATAAGGATAGTTGGGGCTGTTGACGCCATAGCGCCCATCCTTGCGGCGCGTGCCGCTCATGCTTGCGATAACCGCCGGCTGATCCTTGGACTGCCAGTGGATTACTGTAAGTTGTTCGGGATGCTGCACTGGCAGTGCGCGCAGCAGAATCGCGTCGACGAAGCTGTAGATCGCGGTGTTCGCGCCGATACCCAGCGCCAGCGAGAGTACCGCCATGGCGGTAAACAGCCGGTTCGCAGCCATCATCCGTAGGGCATAGCGAATATCCTGGGCAAGTTGCTCGGCGAAGTTCCAGGTCCACATGGCGCGGCTTTCCTCCTTCAGCAAAGTCGGATTTCCAAACTGGCGGTTGATGTCCGGACCGCCTCGTTCCTCGCCCCGCAGTGCCAGATGATGACGCATCTCTTCGTCGAGTTCCCGTTCGAACTGGTTCGCGTGAAGCAGAAAGCGTAATCTGCGTATAAGTTCTCGCATGGCAGTGTCAGGCAGGCTCGATCACGCGCATGATCGCAGCCATCGCGTTTTCGAATTCTCGAATCTCGTGGGCCAGCCGTTTACGGCCTTCCGGCGTCAGCCGGTAATAGCGTGCCCGCCGGTTGTTTTCCGATTGCTTCCACTCGGCCACCACCCAGCCTTTGATGAGCATGCGCTGCAACGCGGGGTAGAGAGAGCCTTCCTCGACCTGCAAAACGTCGTTGGAAAGTCGATGGACGTGCTGGGCGATGCCGTAGCCATGCATCGGCCCCAGCCGCGCGAGCGATTTGAGGATCAGCATGTACAAGGTGCCGGGCGGGATCTCCGGCCTCTTTTTTAGTTCCATGGTCGCACTATATGATAGTCAGACTATGGGAGGCGATGGCCGGTTAGCAAAAGGAGCAACTTTCTTTCCGGGCGCCGAAGGTGCATCGATTCGCCTGGAGGACATACCTGATTGCGCGGGGCTGGAGAGCCGTCACTTCCGCGCGAAATGAATCGGCTTGACGGGGATAGGAGCATCCAGGATCGTCAACTCAGCCGCTCCTTCGCCCACAACCTTCATCTCGAATTTCAGGAGATCGTCGCCCTCCTTTTCCTCGAAGGCCAGCGTGTCCCCGTTAACCCTCGGGTTGAGCATGGGCGATGGCTCATCCGGGCGGTTGGCGGAATCCGGCTCCTTCAAGTCCCCGTTCTCGTCCACGTTAATGCTGCAACCGGCCGTTTCTCCTGAAATCGGATCGCCTGGTTTAACCCTGATGGTACAGATCACCTCGCCCTTGAACTTCGCCTCCCACGTGCCGGCGAACTTCTTCTGCGCATCTTTGTCTTGCGCCGCGAGGGGCAGACAGGCGAGCAGGGGCAACAAAGCAGCTAGGAATTTGAACATGGCCCGGCTATAGCAAATCGGTGGCCAGTTGGTAGTAATCGAGCAGGCAGGGTTATTGTGCTATCGGAGACTGTGAGCGCCAATCACATGTGTGGGCGCAACGTCCCGGAGCGTTACGAGCCTCGACATTCCTCGCGGGTCGAACAAAACAGTGCGGACCAGTCCAATCCCCGCCCTTTTATCGGTACTCAGCCGCGATGTTTAGGAGTCCGCCCGACATCGCTGCTTGATGGAAGTGCCTATACTGATCCTATGAGATTCATCCTCCCCCTGCTGGCCGCCGCCATCGCATCCGGCCAGACCATTCAAACCTTCGCCGGCAACGGTACGGCTGGATATTCCGGCGACGGCGGACAGGCCACACAGGCTGAGATCAACCGCGTCGTAGGACTGGCCACAGACGCCGACGGGAATATCTATCTGGCCGATCAAAACAATAACGTTGTGCGCAAGATCGACACCAATGGCGTGATCACCACGTTCGCCGGAACCGGCGCCGCCGGATTTACGGGCGATGGTGGCCTGGCCACCCAGGCGGAACTCAACGGGCCCCTGGGAGTGTGCGTGGCGCCCTCCGGTAGCATTTACGTGAACGACGAAGGCAATGGCAGGGTTCGCGAGATCTCGACCTCGGGTATCATCACGACGGTCGCCGGCAACGGCTCGACAGTCAGCAGCGGCGATGGCGGCCAAGCCACGGCCGCGGGATTTGTCATTCCCATCCGGTGCGCGGTGGATTCGGCCGGCAACCTGTTCATCGTAGATCAGGGCGCGTTTAAAGTCCGCAAAGTGGATGGAAACGGCATCATCACCACTTATGCAGGCACGGGCGCACAGGGCTTCTCCGGGGATGGCGGACCCGCCACGGAGGCGGTGTTTAACAACCCCACCTGGGTCACGGAGGACGCATCGAACAATCTTTATGTGTCGGACCAATTCAATCACCGCGTCCGCATGATCGTACCCGCCACCGGGACGATCGCGACCGTGGCGGGGAACGGGAATAATGCGTTTGCGGGCGATGGAGGACCGGCGGCTTCGGCCAGCCTTAGCTACCCCGGCGGGACCGTCGTGGATTCTACCGGTGTGCTGTATATTGTGGACGGAGGGAACAATCGGATCCGCCAAGTCAGTGGAGGGAACATCGCCACGGTGGCGGGAACCGGAACCGCGGGCTATGCGGGCGATGGCGGCCCGCCCCTGCAGGCGGAGTTGGACAGTCCGTTTCCAATAACGCTGGACAGCGCCGGCAATCTGTATTTGGGCGACGGCGTGTATCCGGGTGACCTGACGGATAACCGCGTACGGGAGATTTCGGGCGTGGCCTCGCCGCTGACGCCTAACATCGTCTCGGTGGTCAGCGGTGCCGGCTATCAGCCTGGTGTTGTGCCGAATTCCTGGGTGGCGATATTTGGAACGAATCTTTCGGCGGGAACGGATTTTTGGACCGTCACCAACAGCCAGTTCCCTGTTCAGTTGGATGGCGTGAGCGTATCGATCGGCGGCCACCCCGCCTACACCGAATTTGTCAGCCCCGGCCAGATCAACGTGCTGGCCCCCAATATTGGTGCGGGCCCGGTACAGGTTACGGTTACCAACGCGCTGGGTACGAGTGCGGCATTTTCCGCCGTCGCCGCCATCGACGGCCCGGCTTTCTTCCTATGGGATTATCAATACGCCGTAGCCACTTATACCGATTACACTTATGCCGTGAAGAATGGCGCCATCCCGGGCTACACTACGGTGGCGGCCAGCCCTGGCGACGTCTTGATCCTGTGGGGCACCGGCTTCGGACCCACCACTCCCGCCGCGCCACCCGGCGAGGAGGTCCCATCCACCGGGACTTACTCGACGGCGGACAGCGTGACCGTGACCATTGGCGGGATTCCGGCCACCGTGTATGGCGCGGTGCTGTCGCCTGGATTTGCCGGCCTGTACCAGATCGCCATCCAGGTGCCTATGGTCGCCAGCGGGGACCAACCCATCGTCGCCAAGGTCAACGGAGTTGCCTCGTCATCCGCAACGCTGATCACCATCCAGTAGTAACATACTCTGCCCGTGGCGCGTGCTTCAGCGTGCCGGCGGGACCTTTAAGTCCCGCTTCACCCGCCATGCTATCCTGGTGGAGAGGAAACCCGTTCCACGCCGTACCCACGCCCTCATTCCATTGGCTTCGTGCATTTTTTAAATTTGCAGCAACCAAAGTACTTAATTGGGTTCGTTCGTCACAAAATGCGAATTCGTCCATCCGGTCCCCTCAATTCTTAAAAAATTAGTTGACAGCTGGCACCCCGTCATTGTAAGACTGAATTAGAGCAATTCTTAATTCATTAAGAGAATCGCCCAATGGCACGCAAACAGTCGCCCACCCTTACCGAAGCCGAACTCCCCATCATGGAAGTCCTTTGGGACAGAGGATGCGCCGTGGTCACCGATGTTGTGGCCGGCATGGCCAATCCGGCCGTAGCTTATAACACTATCCTTACCACCCTCCGCATCCTGGAGCGAAAGGGGTACGTTCGTCATACCAAAGAAGGCCGCGCGTTCGTCTATCATCCTGTAGTCGAACGCGGTGAGGCCAGCCGGAAGGCGGTTCGCAATCTGGTAAAGCGTTTCTTTCAGGATTCACCGGAACTGCTCATTCTAAACGTGCTGGAAGATGAGCGGCTGGATGAAAACGAATTGTCCAGGTTGAAACGGCTGATCGCGGGCGAAGGAGGGGGTGCGCAATGAGCTGGCTTGAGTGGACTAATATTGTGGCGGCGGTAACAGTTTCAACCGCGCTGAACAGCATCTGGCTTGGATTCCTGCTCGCCGGCTTGGCCGGCTTTATGGTTCGTCTGGTGCCGCGGTCGAATGCTACTACGCGGTATGCCATCTGGTTCACCGCCCTGATGCTGGCTATCGTCGCCCCAGCCCTGCTGCTGATCCCCAAGCCAACGACGGTGCCCGCCCTTGCCTCGCCCGCAGTCGCCTCGGCGCCGCTGACCGTCCCGGTAACCGCTCAGTGGCCGCTATACGCTCTGCTGGCTTGGCTGGCAATCGCCGCCATCCTGCTGGCCCGTGTCGCCTGGAGTATCGTTTATATTCACGGCCTGAAGCGGCGGGCAACTTCGATCGGCCAGCGCGGCTCCATCCGTGTTCTGGCTTCGTCTGAGGCGCGCGTGCCGATGGCCGCCGGATTCCTCCGCCGCGCCATCGTCTTCCCGCAATCCGTGCTGGACGAACTGACGCCCCAGGAATTTGAGCAGGTACTCGCCCATGAGAGTGCCCATTTGCGCCGCTGGGACGACTGGACGCAACTCGCGCACGCCATCGCCGAGGCGATCCTCTTCTTTAACCCGGCCATCTATTGGATCGGACGCCATCTCAAAATCGAGCGCGAAATCGCCTGCGACGATTGGGTGGTCTCCGCCACCGGCGAGCCCAGGCCGTATGCCTTGTGCCTCACGCATCTGCATGAAGTCACGCGCCGCGCGCCGGCTCCACAACTGGCTCCCGGCGCCACGTCCCGCAAGCGCTGGCAGATCAGCGCGCGCGTGGAGGCTCTGCTGCAGGCGGACCGCAACGCTACGCCGCGCCTCTCTCGCTCCGGCTGGCTGGCGGCTGGCGCCCTGGCCGCCGCGGCCCTCATGGTGGCCGCTCGAACCGCGCCCCCGGTCGGCGTGCAGGAAATTCCCGTCTCCGGCATGACGCTTGCGCATTTGAACGCCCCCGCGGCGCCGGCCATTTCGTTTGCACCCAAGCGCTTCGTGCCGCCCCGGCCGCGGCTGGTGGCCGGCCGGTTGCGCAAACCCGAACTGCCCGCGCCGCCGGAGTTGGCCGGCGCTCCCATCGTGCTGGTGCGCGCGTGGGAAATGGAACTCTCTCCCCAATACTTCGTGATCACGGTGGTGTTCTTTGGGCCGCCGCCAACCACAAGCATGAACGGTATTTAAGCACACTTAGAAATAAACTCTTTTCGAAACAAAGGACAACAACATGAAGCTAAACAGAAGCCACGTTACCCTTGCGCTCCTACTCTTCTGCGCGGGGTTACTAACCGCCAACCTGGTGAGCCACACCGGGATAGCCAGCGCGGCCGCTCCGGTGCCCGCCGCCCTGACCATTCCCAGTCCGGTTCAACTATCCAATTCGTTTACCAAGATCGCCAAGGAAACCGAGCCTTCCGTCGTGCAGATCATCAGCACGATCCAGGAAAAACGTTCCAATGCGCGCTGGTCCTTCAACGGCCAGCCGTCCCAAGGCGAGAATCCCTTCGGCGACATGAATCCGTTCGGCGAGATGATGCCTAACATGCCGCAGCAGCAGCCCCGGCGGGCCATGGGCCTCGGCTCCGGCTTTGTCGTGGATCACAATGGCTACATCCTCACCAACTACCACGTGGTGGAGAATGCCACGCGCGTGCAAGTGAAGCTACCCAACGACCACACCGACTATCCCGCTAAGCTGATTGGGACCGATCAGGAGCTGGACCTCGCGGTTCTCAAAATCGACGCGGGCAAGCAACTCACTCCGCTCCACATGGGCAACTCCGACGCCATCGAAGTCGGCGATTGGGCCGTCGCCATTGGCTCTCCGTTCGGCCTCGACCAGACCATGACCGCCGGCATCATCAGCGCCAAGGGCCGTGACCTCGGCGAATCCGGCCATCAGTTGCAGCGCTTCCTCCAGACCGATGCCGCCATTAACCGCGGCAATAGCGGAGGCCCGCTCCTCAACATCAACGGCGAAGTGGTCGGCATCAACACCATGATCGTCAGCGGCAGCGGCAACTTCGAAGGCATCGGCTTCGCGCTGCCCATCAATCTGGCCGTGAACTCCTACAACCAGATCATCAAGAACGGCAAAGTCTCCCGCGGCGCCATTGGGATTCAGTTCGCCCGCGAAGAGAACGCCTCGCTACTCAAAGCCTACGGCGCATCCAGCGGCGTCTTCGTGCAATCCGTCACCGAAGGTGGGCCGGCTTCGAATGCCGGCGTGCATGCCGCGGACGTGATCGTCGGAGTCAACGGCCAGGCCCTGAAGGACGGCGACCAACTCGTCAACATGATCTCCGCGGCGCAGCCTGGCTCGACCGTGGATCTCAAGGTCTTCCGCGATGGCAAGACGCTCGCTTTGCCGGTCAAGATCGGCGACCGGGCCGCCATCGTTGCGGAAAACGGAGGCGGCAAACCCTCCCCCGACTCAGCCGATAACGACGCCGAAGGCGCCGCCACGCATGCGCGCCTGGGCGTTAACATCCAGAACCTGACTGACGCCGACCGCGATCAGATGGGCCTCAAGGCCGGCAATGTAGTGATCGCCAGCGTTGAGCCTGGTTCGTTCGCCGAAGACATCGGCCTGCAGAAGGGCGATGTGCTGGTGGAGATCAACCGCCATCGCGTGACCTCGGCCGCGGATGTGAAGAATGCCATGCAGTCCGCCAAACCCGGCGAAGCGATGGCGTTCAAGCTGGTGCGCAACAACGGCGGGACCTGGTCTCCGCTGTTCGCCGCCGGTACCGTCCCGCAGCAGTAAGTAGTACACCTCTCGTGGCGCACGCTTTAGCGTGCAGCGGCGAACTTCAGTTCGCCGTGGGAAGCGTGCGCCACATGTCTTCACCACATCGCCTTCCACAGCAGAAACAGAGCCCCCGCCAGAAACCCCGCCGCCGCCTGATATTCCCTGTTCTTCACGTATAGCGCCCACTGGAACGGTTGCCGCTCGCCCGCGGGAGTCATACGAGGCAGCAATGCCGGCACCCGCGCCGCGTACCCGTCGTAAGCCGGAAACAAGTTCCGTAGGTGCTGCTGCTCAAGCTGGATCACAGGCAGATAAACTCCCAGGAATACACCTGCGAACAGCGCGCCCAGCCCCCCGTTGCGGGCCGCGATCGCCAGTCCCGCCGCTACCGTCAGCGTGCCCAGGTAGAGTGGATTGCGCGTGTATCCATACGGGCCGCTGGTAGCCAATGTCCGATTCTTCGCCAGATGCCCCGCGGCCCAGGCGCGCGCCGCCAGCCCCGCCAGCGAAACCGGCAGTCCCCAGGCCAGCGAGCGCGCGTCGGGATGCGAAAACCACGCAAACGCAGCCACCAGCACGAAGCCGCATGGCACGCGCAGGCGCGCCACGAAATCCGCGTAGGGCTTGGGGAAAAATAGTTTCAAGCCAAACAGTCCGCCGGGTGGTTTCGCCCCGCCAGCCGCGGCAGGAGCGCGTCGAACACAGCATCCGGCCCGATCGCGCGCATGCTCGCGTCGATTTCGTTGCGCCGCTTGTACGATGTCATGGCATCCGCGCTGCGCAGCACCGTAAAGCTGCCGCCGTACGGGCCGGTCTGCGCCGGATCGGTGGGCCCGAAGATGGCCACGCCTGGCTTGCCCAGCGCGGCGGCCACGTGCAGCGGCCCGCTATCCACTCCGACCACCGCTGCCGCGCGGCGGGTGGCGTCGATGAGTCCTTCAATCGAAGACAGATGCAGCAGCGCGTCCGAGACCCCGGTCAACGCCTCCCGCTCGCCGGCCGGGCCATTCAGCACCAGCGGGACCCCCGCTTCCCGACGCAGCCGCCGCGCCAGCCGTGCATAATGCTCGAGCGGCCACTGCTTCGCCCGCCAGCCGCTCAGCGGACTCGCCAGCACAAACGCACCGGCCGGCAATTCCCCCTCCGGGCGGCCGGGCGGCAGAGGAAAGGAATGCAACGAGGTAAGGGCCCCGGCTCCCGCCGCCAGCTCCAGGTTCCGGTCCACGCGATGTATCGAAGCCGTCGTAACCTTATTGGAATAGAAGAACGCGGCCAGCGGCTCCCGCGCAACGGACGTTTCGAAACCATAAATCCGCTCGGTGCGCGCGGCGCAGGCTACCAGCGCGGACTTAATCAACCCCTGGAAATCCACCGCGAAGTTGAATCGCTCCGAACGCAACTCGCGCCAGGCGCGCGCCAGTCCCGTGCCCGTGCGGCGATCGAGGGGCACCACTCGATCCACGAACGGATTGCCCTCCAGCAGCGTCGCCCAGCGCGGCTCTACGACCCAGGTCACATGCCATCCTGGAAAACTGTGTTTGAGCGATGCCACGGCCGGCAGCGCATGGATAATATCTCCCATGGCGCCCAGCCGCACGACCAGCAGACGGCCAATATTTGCGGTTCTTCCCAACTCACCCCGTAGTCTATCATCATGGTGGGGCAGGCGCGCTCAGCGGGTCTCTTCCCACAACTTCAGCGCCACGGCTACCACGCGGTCGCTGCTTACCCGCGTCATGCAGCGGTGATCGATCGGGCATTCCCGCAGCAGGCAGGGGCTGCACTCCACTTGTTCGCGCACGATGCGCGCACGCTCGCCCGTGGGCCCCGTGGTGGTGTCGTCGGTGGCGCCGAATACCGTCACGGTAGGGACGCTCAGCGCGGACGCAATGTGCATGGCGCCGGAATCGTTGGTCAGAAACAGCCGGCACGCCGCGGCCATGTCGATGAATTGCCCGAGGGTGGTCTGGCCGGCGAAGGAGCGCACAGCTAACCCATCGGCGCCGATCGCCTCGGCCAGCGCTTCGCACAAGGGGCGCTCCGCTGTGGCGCCAAACAGCGCCACCGTAGCGCCTTGCGCGCGCGCCACCCGAACCGCGGTTTCCGAGAAACGCTCCGGAAGCCATCGCTTGGCATCGCCATATGCCGCGCCGGGGCTGACTCCCACTACCGGCGCAGCCAGGCCCGCGTCCCGCAACATCGCCGCCCCCGCCGCGCGCGCTACGTCGCGGCCATCCAGACGGATCTGCGTGCACGGCGGATATTCGTGGATGATCCCGGCCCGCCGCAACAATTCCAGATAGTAGAAGCGTTCGTGCCGTGGAATCTCGCCGGGTTCAGGCCGCGGAATCGCCTCGGTCAGCAGCCAGCCGCGCCCATCGCGCCGGTAGCCGATGCGGCGCGGAATACCGGCCATCCAGACCGTCAGCGCGGCGTCGAACGAATTGGGCAGCAGGATCGCGCAGTCGAAATGCTCGCGGCGCACTTCGGCGGAGGCCTGGCGCCGGCCGGCAGCGCAGAGCATGACGGTGTCGACGGCCCTTTCGCGCCGGTATAGATCGGAGACGGAGGCCCGCGCCAGCAGGGTCAGATGCGCACCCGGAAAGGCCTCGCGCGCCGCGCGGATGGCCGGCAGCGACATCACGGCATCGCCCACCCAGTTCGTCGCGCGGATTAAGATTCTTGTTTGGTTTCGCGGCAGCAGCTCATTTTATCAGCGGGCGTGGCCTGCGCCGCTTAGAGTTACTGCGCCGGATTCAGGAATCTGGGCTTCGGCCCAGCCTCGGTCTCGGATCGCGTACGAAAAATCAAGCGGGCGCTGTGGCGCGGCCAATCTTGGCCGCAGCCGGCTTTCAGCCGGCTAGTAGCCGCCTGAAAAGGCGGCTGC
>JBEKIM010000228.1:0-10813 GCA_050011755.1 Bryobacteraceae bacterium
TAATACCGAACAGCTGCCAATCAAACAAAGAACTTAGCCAACCCATTGTGCTAAGGATAACAACTTAGATGCAATGGTGGCGGATCGCGAGCTTTGCAACTATAATCTAAGAAGACAATCGGATATATGTAACTATACATACAACGATACAAGTCAATAGTTTGCGGGATGAAAGTAGAGATTCTTCTTTAAATCTTGAAACATTCCGTGGTAATTATGTTGTATGGAGAAGTCCAGTCAGTCTTCGTTCCTCAAGAGCCTCGCGCTGGCGTTCGGCGATGGGATCTTGTTCAGCGTGGCAATGAAGTTCGCACAAGGACCCTCTAAAACCCGGGAGGATGGTATGACCGACCTTGGTCCCCTGGCGGAAAGGTTGAGAAAAGTGGAAGACCACACACAGACGATCGACAAAGAAGCCCTGGCGAAGTTCGGCGAGGGCCTGGATGGCCGCGTACTCGAGAAGGTGATTGTGGCTTTGGAAGCCCGGCTCACCGAGCACGTCGGGCAAGTGGACCGGCGTCTGGCGGAAATCGACGCGCAAGTCGCCTTGGATTTGAAGGCGGTCGACACACACACCTCCGCCCAAACCAACGCTGTCGAAAAGGCCATTCAACAGATCGAAGGCCAGGTCCGCGATTACGTGGAGGCCGCGCAACAATCGAGCGCCGAGCAGATTTCGGGAGTGGATCAGAAGCTCTCCGCGCTGCAGGAGGCGCTGCCGGCCAAGTTCCGCGAGATTATCGAGGCCGTGCGGCAATCCATGGAGGCGCGCGTCGCCCTGGAAATGACGCAGTTGGAAAACCGCGTGGCGACCAGCGGGGTCACGTCCGAGCGCCTGCATGAACTGCAGACGAGTTTGCGCGGCGAAGTGGAAGCGCTCGCGGGCAAGCTCTCGAGCGCGTTGCAGGACCTGGCGGAGCACCAACGCAGCCAGACCGCGCCACTACAACAAGGGCTCCAGCAGCTCGAAACCAAGTTGACCACGCTGCGGGAAGAGCTGCCACCCAAGATCAGGCAGATCGTGGAGGCCGTGGAAGCTTCCATGAACTCGCGCATCTCCGCCGGCGACCAGCAAGCGGCCGATCGCGCAGCCAGCCTGGAGCAGGCACTTTCCGCGCTGCGAGCGGAAATGCCCGCCGCCGGCGGATTTCAGCAGGCGGTCGATGAGCACCTGCGGCGGCACGCCGAACAAGTCGGCGCGCTGGATCAAAAGCTGACTGTCTTGCAGGAGGAATTGCCGCCGAAGATCAAGGCGATCGTGGATGCCGTGCGGGAATCCATGGATGCGCGCATGGCGATCGAGCTGAAGGCGATTGAAGATCGTCACAGCGCGCAAGTCCAGCAGAGCGAGGCGCGCGTCAAAGAGTCGCAGGAGCAATTGCGCCAGCAGCTTGCCGCGGAATCCAAGACCCCGGCGTTGGAACAGAGCGTGGCGAAATTGCACGCCGACCTGGCTGCCACGGGTGCCCGGCTGGATGCCAGCGAGCGCAAAGTAGCCAGTCACCTGGATGGGCTCGAACAGCATGCCACCCAAGTCACCGCGGGGGTGGCCGCCGAGCTGGAATCCGTGCGCGCGCACCATCGAACCGAGATCGAACAGCTCGAATCCCGCCTGCGGGCGGAGCGGGCCGCGGAGAATATTCCGGCGCAGATCAATTCCGCGGTGGCCGGGTTGAGGCACTCCCTGGAGTCCCGGCTGGCGAGCGAAATCCATAATCTGGAAGCCCGTACGCCGGACCGTTCCCCCGATCTGGAAAAGGCCCTGCAGTATGCTTCCCTGCTGGAAGCGCGGGTACAAGCGCTGGAACAGAAATTGCAGCACAGCGCGCAAGAGACCGTCGAACTGGCTGTGGAGCGGGTCTGGCAAGCGCTCGAAAGCCGCTTGCAGGAGCGGCAGGCGCAAGCACCGGCCCCGGCTGTGGTTTCCCAACCGGCCGAGACGATCACCGGCCTGCGGCAAAAATCGACCAGCGCGGAGCAGAGCGTGCTCGACCTGATCGCCGGTATCGGACAATTGTTTGAGAAGCCCGCGCCGCGCGGCTCGCGCGAGACAGCGGTGGCGGAGCCCGCGCCTCCGGTTTTGAAGGCACCCGCCGTACCGGAGCCGGTTGCGGCCGCAGTCGTCGAACCGCCGGTTGCACCGCCGCCGCCAGCCCCAGCACCCGCTGCCGCGGCGCCCGTAGCCCCGCCGCCTGCTGCACCGGCACCTCCGCAAGCCGCACCGTTGCCCATCCGGCTGGCGCACGTAGAGCCAGAGCCGGCCGTAGCGGTCCACGTAGAACCGGAACCGGTTGCCGCGGCGCACATGCCGCCTCCGCCGCCCGTGGCCGACCCTCAGCCCGAAGCCGAGGCTGAAGCCGAAGCCGAAGCAGAACCGGAAAACCCGATCATCTTCATGCAGAAGCCCGCGGCGAAAACGCCGGAGGCAGCCGTGGAGCCGGCCCATCCCGTGGAGCACGAGCCCGCGGCGGCATCGGCCGGCGAGGCGTCCACGCCCATGGAGGAAATGGGAGAACCGAAACCCGACGAGAAGCCGCCGGTCATTCTGTTCAAGCCCAAGGAATCCGGGCGCAAGTGGCGTATTCCGTTTGTCTCTTCGTTCCTGTTGATGACGGTAGCCGTCGCCTGGCTGCAGTTCATGTAATCGCTCTGGGGAGCGCTCCGGCAGCGCTTCCCACCTGCTATCCTAAGCTGCTGGACCGATGATCATCTCCAGCCTGCGATCATTCCTGCTGTCCTATCCGTTCCCCGAACCGGTGCGGCTGCCGTTTCACGGCGGCGAACGTACCATACTCAAGCGCGATGCCATGCTGATTCGGATCGAATCCGACAGCGGCCTGGTGGGATATGCGCCCGGACCGGGCAGTCCACGCGCCCAGGAAATCATAGAAAGCCTGGTGCGTCCTTTTCTGGAAGGCCGCGCGCTGGCGGACCCGGACGCGCTGCGCATCCAGTTCATGGATCGGCCCGAGGTAGATGCCCTGGCGGCCAAAACCTATTGTGCGGTCGAAGTCGGCCTTTTCGACCTGTGCGCCAAGGCGATGGGGGTGCCGCTTTCCGAGATGCTGGGAGGCCGCGTGCGGGGCTCCATCCGGCTGTACGGCAGCGCCGGGATGTACATGCCTCCCGAACGATATGCGGCCGAGGCCGCGGCCATCGCGGATCTGGGATTTCGCGCGTATAAAATGCGTCCGGCGGGCGGTCCGCGGGCGGACCTGGAGACCGTGCGGCAAATGCGCCAGGCGGTGGGGCCGGACTTCGATCTGATGGTGGACGCGCACACCTGGTGGCGCATGGGAGATCGCAGCTACAGCTTCGAGGCCGTCGAGCAACTGGCGGGCGAGATGGCGGAGTACGATATGGCGTGGCTGGAAGAGCCGTTGCCGCCGGACGATCACGAAGCCTATCTGCGGCTGAAAGAGAGAGATTACCTGCCTTTGGCCAGCGGCGAGCACGAACCCAGCGAGGAGCGCTTCCAGGACCTGATCCTGCGGCAGGCCGTGGACTACGTGCAGATGGACGTCTGCTGCCAGGGCGGCTTCGCTATGGGGCGGAGGCTGCTGAACGAGATCGCGCGCGCCGGGCTGGGGTTCGCGTTCCATAGCTGGGGAACAGCGCTGGAGGTGATTGCCGCAGCGCACCTGGGCATTTGCTGGCCTGAAACCGTGGTCGAGTGGCTGGAGTATCCCTGTTATTCCGCGCCGGCGCGAGAGGGCATGTACCCGTTTCCCCTGGCGGCCGAAATTCTGAAAGACCCGCTCGAAATCGACCATGGCGACCTGATCGTGCCCCGCGCGCCGGGATTGGGCGTAACCGTGGATGAATCCGTCATCGAGCGCTATCCGTGGATTCCCGGCCCCTGGTCGTATTTCCGCACCGATTCTCCGGCCGAGACCCGCGCCGTCACTTCCGATCACTCGGTTCAGTGGGAACGGCGATCCGCCGGATGAAGAGGGAACAGTTCCGCTACTACGATTTTCTGGTGCATACGTTCGTGGTGATCCTGCTGATCTCCAACCTGGTGGGACAGAAGATCACAGCCATCGGTCCGTTTCGCTTCAGCGGCGCGATGCTGTTCTTCCCCATCACCTACATCTTCGGCGATATTTTCACCGAGGTTTATGGGTATGGAGCTTCCCGCCGGGCCATTTGGATCGGTTTCTTTGCGTCGGCGTTGCTGGCGGTGATGGGAATCGTCACGGTATGGCTGCCGCCCGCGCCGGGATGGGATGGGCAGGCGGCCTTTTCGCGCGTGTTCAACTTCGTGCCGCGCATCATCGCGTCCAGCTTGGCGGCATTCTGGTGTGGGGAGTTCGCCAACTCGTTCGTGATGGCGAAAATGAAGCTGCTGACCAAGGGGCGCTACCTGTGGACCCGTACGGTCGGATCGACGGTGGCCGGCCAGGCGGTCGATACCTTCGTGGTCACGGTGCTCACGTTTGGGGGCAGCCTGAGCACGGGTCTGATCGCCCGGCTGATCCTGTCGGGCTATCTGGCGAAGGTGCTGTACGAGGTAGCCGCCACGCCGTTGACGTATGCGATCGTGAATTTCCTGAAGCGGCGGGAGGGGGTGGACGTATTCGATACGGACACCGATTTCAACCCGTTTCATGGGGAGGAACGATCCGTTAGCGGGAATTAAAAGTCCCGCCGGCACGCTTTAGGCGTGCGCCACGCCAGAATAGGTTCAGAACTTGTTCAATTCATCGGCCAGCGCCTTGGGGCCCTTCTTGCGATAAAGGTCCATGAGGCGCTGCTCTTCGGGCGACGGATCCAGCACGCCCAGAAGCCGGGCGTTGGCGAGCTCTTCGCGATCGGGAATCCAGACCTTGCCGTCGGCAAATTCGACCTGGCCGACGAAACCGGTCATCCCGCTGATGGCAAGGGGCGTCCCACCGTCCTTCGAGATACGCAAGGCAGTGTCTTGCAGCACGCGGCTGGTGCTGCCGGCCTTCAGGTTAAACTCGGGGCCGGATGCCGGCACCGAGCCGGCCATATACTGCTTGCCCTGCCGGTCGGACACGATCCAATCGATCTCGACGGAGCGCACCTGGCGCGTGGAAAGGTTGTGTACGTCAATGCGCGGATTGCGGGCCTCGTTTCCGGCGATTTCGGCCCAGCCATCCACCGGCTCTACGGGCTCGCCCGGGAAACGCAGAAACGCGAACCGGGCGTTATGGTCCCCGGCCGCCGCAGAAGCCACCGCGCGCCCGCGGGAGACCTGCACATCCAGGCGGGGACGCTCAGCCTGGCGGTTCAGGCTCTCCAGCATGGCCTGCTTGAGGCCTTCGACGCCGCGCGCCGCCAGGATCGACTTGAAATATTTGCGGTCGCGTTGGGCTTCCATCTCCCACGCGGTCATGGTGCGGCGGGAATCCAGGCGATTCGGGCCGTAGAAGGAATAATCCTGGAACAGGACGCCGTCGAGATTCACCTGCACCAGTGCGCCGCTGCCCATCTGGGCGGGCCGCAACAGGCGCAAGTTGATGCGTACAGGGAAGTTCTGGCTGGGCGCTACGTCCAGGCTGGGGACCGATACGGAGGCCTTGCCGCCGGGAGTGGCTTCCTGCGCGGCGACCAACAGAGTGACCCCGCGTACGCGGTTGGGGCTGGAGTTATGCAGCGTGAGGGACACATCCAGGTCAAGCACCACGGCGCTGCCGCGCTGGGTGACGTGCGATTCGCCCAGATTGGTTGAGATCAAGGTTAAGGGCGAATCGGCCGGCAGGTTGATCTTCACCGAGTTGTCGAGGGGCGCTTCCTGCGCAGACAGCGCGAGGGCGGCCGCCACCCATAGAATCGCTAATTTACTGGACATACAAGTTATTAATCGTTACGTTGCCCGTGTCGGAATCGACGTACCCGGCCCGCATGGAACCTTGCGCGCCCGCCGAATACGTCACATCGCCGGTGCGCACGTGCAGCAGGCTTAAAGTCTCGCCGCCCTGATTCAATTCGATCCCACTGGCGGTAGCCCGCAGGATCGAGCCTTGGCTGGCCGCCATCGCCGGCGCGCTGGGCGTGGGCCGCTGCAGAAACAAACCGACGGCCACCAGCGTCATCACACTGGCGCAGGCCGCAAACGCGCGCGCGTTGGAAAACTGAACAAACGAAGCCAACAGGCTGGGGGTCCGCGCGCCGCGCACGCATTCGCCGGCCGCCAGGCCCAAGCGGATATTGGCCTTCATCTCGGCGGACAGCGGCTTCCAGGAGATGGCCGGCAAATTCTCCAGCGCGGCCAGATTGTCGCGCGCCGACGCGAACGCCTGCACCTCGCCGCGGCATTCGCGGCAGCGGGACAGGTGATGCTCGGTACGGCGGCGGGTGAACCAACCGAGATCCTGGCCGGCGTAAAGAGCCAGGATAGACTGATTCGGATGCGTCATGGCTTCCTCTTTTCCATATAGCGGCGTAGCTTAATGCGCGCGTTGGCGATGTGTGAGCGTACCGTGGCCTTCGAACAATCCATGCGCTGGGCAACTTCTTCGGCCGGCAAGCCTTCCACATCGCGCAACATCAGCGCCGCCCGCTCGCGCGCTGTCAGCAGGCGCAAGCCGTCTTCCAGATAGTCGCGCTGCTCGGAGCGCAACAGGATATCCTCCGGACTCTCGTCGTGGCTTTCGGGCGCGGCATCCAGCTCGCAATACGATACTCGTCCGTTCCGCCGCAGGAAATCGATGGCAGTGTTGGTGGCAATGCGCGACAGCCAATGCGCCGCCTTTTGTTCATCTTTGAGCTGATCCTGCCGCTGCAGCGCCTTGATGAAAGCCTCCTGGGTAAGGTCCTGGGCATCGGCCACGTTCCCCACGATGCGATAAATTTGCACAAAAATACGACGTAAGTTGTCGGAAACAAACCTGTTCTGCGTCTCCAGGAGTTCCAGGCCGGGATCGACGGCTTCGCTCATCAGGGCGTAAATTACGGCTTCCACGGTCCTGTAGTGGTGACGTGGAAACCCTTAAAAACGTGGAAACAAAGCTGGTAGACAGTTCCTACCGGCAATAAGCCGATTTTACCCCATTCGCCACGGACCGCCACCCGGGGGAATCCATCGGTGCCTTGGAGCACGTACTTGAAACTGATACAACGCCATGGTAGTGTTACTAATTTGGCATTCTTGCTACGACCGCACAAGAACGGACATGCCCATCAATCTTCCCGAGAGGCGGTGGCCGGCAACATTCGTGCTGCTGTTGCTGTTCGCGGCGCGCCTGGCCGGGGCCGCGGGTAGCATTTCGGGCGTGCTGCAGGATGCGAGTGGCGCCGCCATACCCGGAGCCCGGCTCACCCTCACCAACACTTCCCTGAAAGCCGGATTCAAGACCGCATCGGACGACCAGGGGTTTTATGCCCTTCCTGCCCTACCGGTGGGCCACTACGACCTGACGATTGAAGCCGCCGGATTTCGAACGCAACAAAAGACAAACCTGGCGGTGGATGCCGATGCGGCGCTGAGAATCGACGCCGTTCTGCAGATCGGACTGGAGACCGAAACCGTAACCGTCAACGAGACGGAGGCCGCCGTCGAAACGCAAGTCGATACCGTGGCGACCCACCTTGGGGAGGTCATCTCGGACGGCCAGATCGAGGCGATTCCCTTGAACGGCCGCAGCTATACGGATCTGCTGGCGATTCAACCGGGTGTCAGCCCCATCACGACCCTGACGCCAACTTCGGTGATCATGGCCGGCACGACAGGAGCCATTAGTCCTTCCGGCGATCTGAATCCTGGAGACGTTTCGATCGATGGGCAGCGTGAATCGTCCAACGGCTTCGTGGTAAACGCCATCGACGTGCAGGAACACATGAACGGTGGAACATCGGTGATCCCAAACCTGGATTCCATCCAGCAGTTCCGTGTGTTGACCAGCAACTTCGACGCCGAGTATGGGAACTATAACGGCGGGCTGGTGAATGTGGTGACCAAATCCGGCAGCGGCCTGTTTCACGGCGACGCCTTCGAATTCCTGCGGAACACGGACCTGGATGCGCGGAATTTCTTCGACAACTCGCGCGGCGCATACCGGCAAAACCAATATGGCGGCGTGCTCGGGGGGCCGATCCGCAAGAACCGCGCGTTTTTCTTTCTCGATTATCAGGGTACCCGCACCGTGGAGGGCATCGCGTCCCCGGTGACTTCGGTGCCCTCGGCGGAGGATCGCGCGGGCAACCTGAGCGATATGGCGAGTTCGCTGACGGGCACGGTCAGCGGTCCGTACATCGCCAGCCTGCTCACACAAAAACTGGGATACGGGGTCTCCGAAGGCGAGCCTTACTATACGCAGGGGTGCGCCACGCCGGTGTCGTGCGTCTTTCCCAATGCGACCATTCCAACCCGGGCGTGGTCGGCGCCGGCGGCAGGCCTGTTGCCATACATTCCGCTGCCGAATATCGGCTCGAACCTTTTTGCCACTTCCGCGGAGCCTGAAACCGTCAGAGACGACAAAGGCGGCGGGCGGATCGACGCCAACACGCGGCTGGGCCAGGTTTCCGGCTACTATTTCGTCGATAATTACCGGCTGGACAATCCGTATCCGGGCGGCCAGGGCGGCGCCAGCATTCCCGGCTTCGACGCCCTTACCATCGGCCAGGCGCAGATGATCACGCTGGCCGACACCAAAGTGCTGGGCGCTTCCGCCGTGAACGAATTTCACGCCGGTTTCCTGCGCAATGTGAACGATATCGGCCAGCCGCGCGGCGGCGCCGGCGTGACCCTGCAGTCGCAGGGTTTTGTGACAGGCGCGGGCACGGCGGGGATCGTAGTGCAGGCGCCGCAATTCGAAGGCGTGGAAAACATCGTGTTCCCCTCTTTCGTGATGGGCGTGCCGGTGACCAATCTGGACCAGTGGAACAACACCCTGTATGCCAGCGACACGCTTTCGAAAGTGATCGGGACGCACACGCTCAAGTTCGGCGGCCAGTTTCACGCCGATCAAGTCAACGAAAACCCGAATGCCACATTCAACGGAACCTTCAACATCGACGGCACGGAGACGGGCTCGGCTTTCGCCGACTTCCTCTTGGGTTTTCCCAGTAACTTCACGCAGACCACGGGGCAGCGCTTCTACCTGCGGAACCGGTACGGGGCCGCGTTCGCGGAAGATAGCTGGCGGGCGCGACCCAACCTGACCCTGAACTTCGGCGTGCGATGGGACCTGATCATGCCGTGGTGGGAGAAATACAACAACATCCAGACCGTGGTTCCAGGCGAGCAATCGGTGCTGTATCCCAACGCGATGCCCGGCCTGGTGGTGCCCGGCGATCCCGGGATTCCTTCCACGCTTTCGCCCTCGCAGTTGCACAATTTTGCGCCCCGAATCGGGCTTGCGTATGCGCCCAACGCGCACGATGGATTCTGGAGGAGGCTGCTCGGCGGCCAGGGGCAGAGCAGCATCCGCGCCAGTTATGGCATGTTCTACACGGCATTTCCCGGGTTGAGCGCGGGTATCATGTATGGCGTGCCGCCCTTCGGGTACAACTACCTGAGTCCGGCGCCGCCGCTGTTTGCCACGCCTTTCGTCACGGCCGCGGATGGCAGCCAGAAGACCGATCCTTTCCCCCTGGGCTTTCCTCCGCACAATGTTTCCGCGCAGGACCCGTATTCGGCGTTCAACTTTGGGGCCGTGACTCCGATCAGCGCCGATCCTTACTTCTACTACCGCAATCAGGCTCCCTACACGGAGAACTATATGCTCTCGCTGCAACGGCAGTTCGGCGGGAGCGCTCTGCTGACGGTTAGCTATGTGGGAAACGAAGGCCATCACCTGCTGGTGCTGGTGCCTACAAACGTGGGCAATCCGGCGCTGTGCCTGAGCCTTAGCCAGCCCGGCGAGGTAGCTCCGGGCAGCCCGACCTGCGGGCCTTTCGGCGAAGATGCCGCGTATACTTCGGGATCGGGAAAGGTGTACCAGGGAACGCGCGTGGGACTGGGACCCAATTTCGGATCGACAACGGCCCAAAAATCGGCCGGTAATTCCGACTATAACGCCCTGGAGGCAACGCTCAAGTTCGCCGCCGGCACCCGGGCGACGCTGTTGATCGGCTACACCTATTCGAAGTCCATCGACGAGGCGTCCAATCTGGGCGAGCAGACGAATCCTTTTAACGCCGGCCTGACGCGCGTGATCTCTTCATTCGATCTGCGGCAGAACTTCGTGGCCACTTACACCTATCGCTTGCCGTTTGACCGCTGGCTCGGGCGCAACCGTCTTACGGAGGGATGGAGCCTGTCAGGCACGACCCGCTTCAGTAGCGGCTTTCCGGTGACCCTGGCAGACGATTCGGACCGGTCGCTGCTGGGAACGCTGGGCAACGGGGTGAACAACGAACTGCTGGATACGCCGCAGGTGTCGGCGGGTCCGCTCCAGATCAATACGAACCCCCGCAACGGAAGGCCGGAGTTCGATACCAGCCTGTTCGCGCCGGAAACACTGGGCCAGTTGGGGAACGCGGCGCGGCGTTTCTTCTATGGCCCGGGCATCGACAATTTCGACATGCAAATCAGCAAGGCGGTGCGATTCACGGAGTCCAGATCGCTGGATATTCGGGTGGAAGCGTTCAACGTGTTCAATCACGCGCAATTCTACGGGCCGTCGGCGGTGGATGGGGAGATCAACGATCCGGACTTTGGCCGGGTGGTGACCGCCGCCGCTCCGCGGTCGGTGCAGTTGGCGGCCAAGTTCCATTTTTAGGGGAGCGACAAGGCGTCCAGACCCTTTTTCCGCATCCTGCTAACTAGCCAAGGCTTCGCCTTGATATCCCAGGACAATCGGTACAACACGGTGAGGCCCGAGAAGGCGCACATGCGGTAAGC
>JBEKIM010000229.1:0-11299 GCA_050011755.1 Bryobacteraceae bacterium
CGCCAGCGTTTTCGTGTGTTCGCGATAGAACGCCACTTCCGGATACATGAAATTGTCTGCGTAGCCATCCGGCGCGCTGCGGTCGAAGCGCAGCAGGGTGGCCGGATCGCGAACAGGCAAGGGGCGCAGGAACATCAGGTCGAAGAAGCCAAAGGTGGCCACGTTCACGCCGATGCCGAGCGCCAGCATCAGCAGCGCCGCGGCCGTGAACCCGGGCGATCCGCGGAGCGTGCGCGCCGCGTAGCGCAGGTCCTGGGCCAGACGATCGATCCAGGTCCAGCCCCAGGCGTCGCGCGATTGCTCGCGCAGCAGCAGCGTGTTCGGCAAAGGTGGGCGGCTTTCGCGCGCCGCCATTTCGCGATGGAATTCGATATCCCCTGCCAACTCGCGGTCGAAGCGGCGGCGGTGCAGCAGATATTGGATACGGCGAATCAACTGGTTCATAAGCTACTCATGACGAAGGGCGCGCATGGGATCCACGCGCAGGGCACGCCGCGCGGGCCATAACGCGGCTACCGCGACGGTGAGAGCAAACAAGCCCACCGCGCCCAAGTATGCCATGGGATCGAGATTGCTGATGCCGTAGAGTTGGCCGCGCAGCAGGCCGGACAAGGCAGCCGCCGCGGCCACGCCTAACAACAGCCCGGCGGCGAGAGGACGGGAGAATTGCCGCAGCACCACCGACAGGATATGCGCGGGCCGCGCGCCCAGCGCCATGCGGATGCCGATCTCCCGGGTGCGCTGCGAGACCGCGTAGGCCACTACGCCCACGATGCCGAGACACGCGAGCAGGTCGGCAACGAAGCCTAAGGCGCTTACGGCCAGGGCGCTCGATTCCGCGCCGCGCAGTTTCTGCCGGAATCCGCTCTTCATCAATTGAACCTCCGGAAAAGTATTGGGGTCGACGGATTTGGCGGTGGATGCGACCTGCCGCACGAGGCCCTCCGGCGCGGCCGCGGTCCGCACCAGGACGGATGTCCCCGGCAGGTCGGCCGGCGCGATGGGGAAATAAACTTCCACCGAGTCGGAATCCTCGAGTTTGACGACCCGGGCGGTCCCGGCGATTCCGACGACGGTGTAAGGCTCATCCATGGTGAACTTCTTCCCTAACGGGTCCTGCCCGGGCCATGCGGCGCGCGCCAGCGATTCTCCGATGACAATGGCGTGCGGTTCGCCGCGCATCAGGTTGCGGCCCCGCAACAGGGGGATTTTCATGGTCTGAAAGAACTGCGGATCGATGCGGTTGATTTGAACACGCATGTGCCGGCCATCCAGGTCGACGCCGGCAATCTCCGACCGGCGGCCGAGCGGCGGACTTTGCGCCAGCGATACGGAATCCACGCCGGGAAGCGCACGAAGACGGTTCTGGAGCGTGTCCAGATAGGCTTGAGCTCGGGCCGGCGAATAACCGTGCAAGCCGAGGCGCGGGTCAATCGCGATGACCTGTTGATAATCGAAGCCGGGATTATTCGACATGACATGCTTCAACGCGCGGCCCAGGAGTCCCGCCACGATCAACAACACGCAGCTTGCCGCCACTTGCGCGCCCACCAGCACCTGCCGCGCGATGGTGGCGCGATGGCGCTGGCGGGCGGCTTGGAACGCGGGCATCAACCCGAACAGGATCGCGGATAGACATCCGACGCCGAGTGCGAAGACAGCGACGCGCCAGTCGGGCGAGGCATCCAGCCATGCGGGGCTTCCGGTAGCCGTCATCAGGCCGCGCAGCACGGCATAGCCCAGCGCCATACCGGCGGCGGCGCCCAGCAGAGCCAGCAAAAGGCTCTCGGTGAATAACTGGCGGATGAGCCGGCCTTTGCCTGCTCCTACCGCTACCCGTATGGCGATTTCCCGCTCGCGGGCGACACCCCGCGCCATCAACAGGCTGCCCAGATTGCCGCATGCCACGGCCAGAATCAGCAGGCCGAGAGTGGCGACCAGGGCTATCACCGGAAACAACTCGTTCTGCTTTTCCGATCCGGTGCCACTGCGGTCGCCGATCATCATGCTTTCGGCGTAACCCCCAGGATCGCTGGGAAGGGTTTCCTTTTCCCAGATGTCGTCGGGATGCTGCTTGCGCAATTGCGCCGCCAGCGACTTGAGTTCTTCTTCAGCCGCTTTGGGTGCGACCCCCGGCCGCAGCCGGCCCCACATCCGGACGCTGTTGATGGTGAAATCGGTCAGCAGTTGGCTGCCGGGTGTAAAATAGGGTTGTTGGGTGATGGGCAGGTACAGAGGCGAATCGTTCAAGCGGAGGCCGCTGAAATCGCGCGACGCCACGCCGACGATGGCCGCCGGCTTGCCATTCAAGCGAATGGTTCGGCCGACCACGGACGGATCCGCGCCGAAGTGGCGCTGCCAGAAGCCTTCGTCGAGGACTACCACCGGATCCGCGTCCGGTGCCGCGTCCCGCGCGGGATCGAGCAATCGGCCGAGCCGCGGCGCGGCGCCCAGTTCGCTGAAGAAATTGGCGGTCACGAAGCTGGCCTCCACTTGCTTGTCTTCGCCTTCGACAGCCACGCCGGTGGTATTAAAAGCCAGCACGGCCGACAAGGTGGTGGCGTGCCGGCGAAAGAACGCCATTTCCGGATAAGGCATGGCGAACGCATAACTCTGGGGCGCGCGGCGATGGAATCGCAGCAGCGTGGCTGGATCGCGGACATTCAAGGGCCGCAAAACCATCAGGTCGAAGAAGCCGAAGATGGCTACGTTGACGCCGATTCCGATAGCCAGCATGAGCACCGCGGCCAGCGTGAATCCGGGGGACTTGCGCAGCACGCGGGCCGCGTAGCGCACGTCCTGCGAAAAGCGGTCGATCCAGGTCCAGCCCCACGCGTCGCGCGCCTGTTCGCGAAGCTGCAGCGGGTGGGCCAGCGGCCGGCCGGCGGATTCGGCCATTTCGCGATGAAATTCCAGGTCGTTGGCCAGTTCCCGGTCGAAGCGGCGGCGGTGCAGCAGGTAATGGAGACGGCGGAGTAAGTCGTTCATGGAGTGTTCCCTCAGGCCGTGCGCAGGACCGATTGGATGGCTTCGTTCACGCGGTCGTATTCGGAGAGTTCGGCTTCCAGTTGCCTGCGGCCGGCGGGCGTGAGGCGGTAAAAGCGGACTTTGCGATGGGTCTCCGAGATGCCCCATTCGGAGGTGACCCAGCCTTTGAGCAGGATTTTCTGGAGGGCGGGGTAGAGGGAGCCTTCTTCCACGCGCAGGACCTCTGAGGAGAGGACGTGGATGCGCTGGGCGATGGCGTATCCGTGAAGGGCACCCGATCGCAGGACGCGCAGGATCAGCAGCACGAGCGCCCCCGAAGGCATATCCGGCTTAGGCATAGGCTTCATAGGGGTATTGTTATCGATGTGTGCATCTCGTGTCAAGAGGCAGGCCCGCGGCGGGTTGCGCGCACGCGGTGTCCGCGATATGATCGGTGACGCTGTAAACGGAGGGATTAGGAGGTTGAAATGGCAATTGTGATCGCCGGGAAAGTCAGCAACTATAAAGGTCACGTGCGGGCGGACTTCGGGGCATATCCGGAGTGGAAGGGCCAGGTGGAGGCAGCTCTGGCGCAGATTCAAAACAACCGGCGCGGCGCCCAACTCTATGATGAAGTGAATGAGGCAGCCAAGACTGTCACGATCGTGCGGTCGCTCGACGGCGATCAGTCGAATGTCACTTGGGTAGACGGCAACGTGTATCCTCTCTATCATGCCGTCGAAGTGGATGCCATCAATAAGGCTCTGAAGATCGCCACCCGAAACGAGCCGGAGTTGTTGAAGCTCAAGGGGCGCATCAACCAGTTGGCCGAGAAGGTTGCCTGGAAGTCCGCTACGGAAGTGTCGGCAATTATCTTGAATGAGCCGGGAAATCAAAACCTGCAATACGAATTAGAGACATACGATTGCCTCACGGCCGGAATCGGCATGGACTGCTATATCCGATGGCATCCGGTCAATGACTTTATCGGTGACTCGACCCTTGAGAAGGGCGCGGCGGAGAATAAATGGCGGACTCGCCCGCCCTGGATCGGGTTGGCGCATGAACTGGTGCATGCATGGCGTTTTGTGGCCGGCCGTTGTATCTTCACAGGCAATAACCTGGCCGACGAGCAGTTGGCTACCGGGGTGCCTCCTTACATGTTGGGCAAATACAACGAAAATGGGATGCGCTATTACGCGTTTCAGATCATGCGGCCGTATTATGGTTCGACGCATGGAAAATAAGCAGCGGGCACATCAGGTTTCGCCGAGAAGGGCCTTGAGGCGCGCATAGCCGGCCCGGCTGACCGGCAGTTGCGTGCCGTCGCGTAGGACGGCGATTTTACTGTCTTTAGTGTAGGCCTCGATCTTGGCGACGCGCTCCAGATTCACGATGTGTGAACGGTGAATGCGGATAAACACGGCTGGGTCGAGCATGCCCTCCAGGCTGGAAATGGTCTGCTGTTTCAGATAGGTCTTCTTGTCACTCTTCAACGCCACGTAATCGTCCTGAGCTTCCGCGTAGTCCAGTTTCTCGACGGGAATGACGTGCACGGCGGGACCGTCCTTCACCACGATGCGCAACAAATACTGTTCGGGCGGACGCGCGGCGGCGGCTAACTCAATGGGGTCCGGGCTTTTCTCCCCCAACCGCTGTCTGGCACGATCCAGCGCTTTTTCGAAGCGTTCCGCGCTGAACGGCTTCAGCAGGTAATCGACGGCGTGCGCATCGAAGGCCCGCATGGCGTAGGTATCGTAGGCCGTAGTGAAGATTACGGCGAGGTCGCGGCCCACCAGTTCGAGGACTTCGAAGCCATCCAGCTTGGGCATCTGGATATCGAGGAAAAGCAGGTCCGGTTTGAAGTCCGAAACGGCCTTCACCGCCTCGAATCCATTGCGGCATTCGGCGAGCACCCGCACGTCGGCATGCGCTTTCAGCATTTCGCGCACCAGGCTGCGGGCGAGTTCCTCGTCGTCCACAATGACCACGCCGAGCTGGGCGGTACGCGCCCGCACGGCGCCCGTCTTTTCGCTGGAGACAGCCGGCTCATAGCCGCGCTGCAGGTTCTTGAGATCCACCAGCAGGTCGCGCGCGGACTGATAGCGCCGGTCGCGATCTTTTTCCAGGCACTTGCGCACGATACGCTCCAACTCCGGTGGCGTTTCGTAGTTGAAGCGCGCCATGGCCTCGGGCTGCGATTGCAGGATCTGCATCAGCAGCTCGGTGGCGTTGGCGCCGGAATAAGGGAGGCGTCCGGTGGCCATCTCGTAGAGCACCACGCCGAGGCTGAAGAGGTCGGAACGCGCATCGGCCTCGCGGCCCAGCGCCTGCTCGGGGCTCATGTAATGCACAGTCCCCATGACGATGCCCGGATCGGTAAGGAATTGCGTGGCTGCACGGCTGGCGCCGGAAGATCCGCCGGGCGGCTGCATCTTGGCTAGTCCGAAATCCAGCACGGAGACGTGGCCCCGCGGCGCGATCATGATGTTGGCCGGTTTGATGTCGCGGTGCACGATGCCCTTGTCATGCGCGGCGTCGAGCGCATCCGCTACCTGAATGGCGATGGCGATGGCTTCGGGAAGCGGCAGGGGCGCGCCGGCGATGTGCGCGTCGAGCGTCTGGCCTTCGATATATTCCATCGCCAGGAAGCTAACACCGTTCGCCTCGCCGATCTCGAAGACACGCGCGACATTGGGGTGGCTCAGCGCGGACGCGGTCTTAGCTTCCTGCACGAAGCGGCGCATCCGATCGGCATCTCGCGCAACTTCGGGCGGCAGGATCTTGAGAGCGACGGGGCGCTCCAGGTTGAGGTCTTCGGCCAGGTAGACTTCGCCCATGCCGCCCGCGCCGAGACGGGAGACGATGCGGTAGTGGGCCAGGATGGCTCCGGCCGAGAGGGATTCGGGCATCTCCCTTCATGGTAGCTTGGCTGCCCGTGGCGCACGGTTCAGAGTGCCGGCGGGAGTTTTAAGTCCCGCTAGAGGTTCATTTCCTGGCCGATACGTTCGAGACCGATGCGTTCCGGCTCCCGGCCGGCGGCGCGGTAGAGCCGTTCGATCGGCTCGTGGCGGGGCTCGCGGCTGAGCGGAAAGGTCTGGTGGTGCACGGGCAGGAAGATCTCGGCTCCCGCGTCGTTGCCCATCTGCCAGGCTTGTTCGGGCGTGCAGTGATAACGGATCCACGGATCGTAGGCGCCCACCGGCATGATTGCCAGGTCGATGCGCCGGGAACTGCGCAGCGCGCGAAAAGCCGTGGTAGCCGCGGTATCGCCACCGAACAGCACGCGATAGCGGCCGGCTTCGATCAGGTAGCCGTTATATCCGCGATACGTATCGCTGTGCATGCGCGCGCCCCAATGATTCACTTCAAAGGCCCGCAGACCGATGGGTCCCACGCGGGTGTGCTCGCCCCATGCCAGCTCCTTGACGGCGGCATACCGGCGAGTGCGCAACAGGTCGCTGGTTTTGGCGGCCGTGACCACGGTGGTCGAGCGGCTCTCTAGCGCGCGTAGCGTCGCCAAATCGAAATGATCCATGTGGGCGTGCGAGAGCAGCACCAGATCGATCTTCGGCAGCTCATCGGCGCGCAACGCGGGCGCCACCAGGCGCTTCAATCCGACCGTCAGGGGGCCGACACTCACGCCAACGCGATCGCCTAACACCGGATCGGTCAGGATGGTGACACCGTCCAGTTTGAGCAGCACCGTGGTGTGCCCCAGCCAGGCGGCGTGCAGACCGCGATCGGGCCAAAGTTTCGGATTCGGATGTTCCGGGGAGGATGTGATATGCGGACCTCTGCTTATTGGATGCCGGGCGGACCGCGCACGTTGCGGGGCGTTTTCCTACCCGGCTATTGGTCGGGGCATGTGCCGGTGTCGAACAGCGCATTTACGCCGCAAGGGGAAGTGAACATTTTGCGAGCGGAGTGGGCCACGCCCGGCACCAGCAGCAGCCGCTGATTCCAGCCGGATATATGGCGCGTATGCAAGTAGGCGAAATATGCCTGCCCGCGGAGCAGACGCGAGGGGCCTTGAGTTTCGGCGGCGCAGGAAACATCCAGATCTTTCTCGTGCGGGTCGATATCCGCGGTGCCCAGCAGGTAGATGACGTCGCGTTGCGCATAGTCCTGCTCGCGCTGTTTCCAGGTGACGCCGGGATCGAGCTTGACGTATGAAGGCGGATCGACCGGGCCATACTTCCAACGATCGAATTCCGGGCATCGCCCGCCACCGCCGGCTCCCGGCCTTTCATCGGAGAAATAAAGGAAAGAGGAGGGATTGGCGATCACGTAGCGCACATGGATGCCGGCGGCGGCTAGCACGGCCGCGGATTTGCCCACGGCGGCGTATCGCTGGACCAACTGTCCGCCGCCGGAATGTCCGGCGAGGACCACGGTTTTGAGATTGGGGAAAAGCGAGCGGTCGGCCAGGCGCGCGAGGAGCGCATCGACCACCGTGTATGAACTGATGGGAGATGGCGCGGCCGCGGCCTCACCGCCTTCCCACGCAACTCGGCGCCAGCGCAGCACCTCCTTCGGAAGATGGTGCTCGTGAACGTCCTCCTCATCGAGGAATTGCGGCGCGATGATGATGGTGTCGCGGCCAGCCGGGCCGGCCTGTTGCGCGGCGTCCTGGACGGTGCGGTAGTAGCCCGTCACATCGCGCCCCACTCCGTGAAATACGATAACGGCGCGGGCCACAGCCGGCTGCGGCTGGGACCAATCGAGGGAGATGAGAAAAGGCTCGTTGGCCGGACCATGCGGCGTGGCTATGCTGAAAATCTGAGTGGCCACCTCGGCCGCGCGCCGGTCGGCGGCGTTCGCCACGACGACGGAGGACGTGAGACCGCACGCCACGGCCGCTATGAGGGTGCAACGGAACGGCATCAATCAGGCACATTGTACAGCGGATCGGGCCGGCGGCGCACGGTGCAGTACAATTCACCTTAAGGAGCAGCCCATGCCCGATACCAATGGCATGATATCCATCGAAAGCCGTTACAGCGTAGACGCGACGGTAGAGCGGCTGAGAGGCATTCTCGATGCCGGGGGAGTGAAGATATTTGCAATCGTCGATCACAGCGGCGAGGCCGAAAAAGCCGGCATCGAGATGCGCAATACCAAGCTGGCGATCTTCGGGAATCCGAAGGGAGGCACGCCGCTGATGCTGGCGTCTCCCACCGCCGCGCTGGATCTTCCCCTGAAAATCCTGGTATGGGAAGATGCTGGAGGGAAAGTGCGGCTGACTTACAACAGCGCGGAGTATATCGCCGAGCGGCACCATCTGCCCGCGGAACTCACGGCCAACATCGCGGTCATCGACAAGATTGCCGCGAAAGCCGCCGGGTAGCTCCGCGCCATTGTAAACTGACTGCATGAAGATGAAAACGGTTCTACTCTTTGCGGCGGCGATGGCCGCTTCAATCACTATTCCTGCCGCTAGCGCGCAGGACCACGGGCGCGTCTTCGAACTGCGCACCTATACCTGCAACGAAGGGAAGCTGCCGGATTTGCTGGCGCGCTTCCGCGACCACACGATCGGTATTTTTGAAAAACATGGTATGACCAGCATCGCGTATTGGGTGCCGCAGGACTCGCCGTTGCACGATAACACCCTGATCTATGTGATCGCGCACGCCAGCCGCGAAGCCGCCAAGAAGAACTGGGAGGAATTCGGCAAAGACCCGGAATGGCAGAAGGTGCAGAAGGAGTCGGAAGCCAACGGCAAAATCGTGAACAAAGTGGTATCGGTCTATATGGACCCTACCGGTTTTTCGCAAATAAAGTAAGGCGGGCCTGTCGGAGCGCGAGAGTCAAGGAGGAGACATGCGAATCGGAGTGCTGGGTTCGGGCGTTGTGGGCCAGGTGCTTGGCGCGGGCTTTCTGAAGCATGGGCACGAAGCCATGCTGGGTACGCGCGATCCCGGGAAGAAGGATGTGGAAGCCTGGGTACGGGAAACCGCCGGCGCGAAAGCCGGGACCTTCGAGGAGTCGGCGCGGTTCGGCGAAATGCTGGTGCTGGCGGGGCTGGGGCGCGCCGTGGAGAGCATCATCGAACTGGCGGAGCCCGCGAATTTCGATGGCAAGACGGTGATCGACGCGACCAATCCCATCGCCGACGCGCCGCCTGTGCAGGGAGTCCTGAAATACACCACCGGGCCGAACCAGTCGCTAGGCGAGTGGATTCAAGCGCGGATTCCGGCGGCGCACGTGGTGAAAGCCTTCAACAGCGTGGGCAATGCCTTGATGGTGAACCCGCATTTCTCAGAGGGCGTCCCCACCATGTTTCTGTGCGGCGATAACCCGGCGGCCAAGGCGCAGGTTTCCGGGATCATCGAACAATTCGGCTGGGAACCTTACGACTGCGGAGGCATCGTCTCGGCACGCGCTATTGAACCGCTGTGCATGTTGTGGTGCCTGCCCGGATTCCTCAGAAACGACTGGCAGCACGCGTTCAAGATGCTGACGAAGTGAGATCGCGGCGGGTGGCGTGGTCAGTGCGGCCCGGCGATATGCCAGGTATTTTCACCGCTCAAAGGGGCCGTTCCCGCGGGAGTAGTGCCCTGCGCTCCATTGTAAAAGTAAATGGTCGCCGCGCCAGTCGCTGGGTCCTGAAATACCACATCTGGATGAGTATCCATATTGAAGTCGGCGATGGCTACTACCTTGGCCGTCATGGGTCCGGTAAGATCGACTGCGGATATCACCTGGCTGCCCTGGGCCCCTGCCACGCCGCCGCCCATATACCAGATCTGGGCGGCGCCGGTGGCGGGGTCTTGCCATAACACATCGGGGATTCCGTCATTGTTGAAATCGCCGGTACCTACGATGTTCCACGGGTTAGTTTGATCGAGGTCGGCCGCGCCCAAGAAGGTGGTCCCCTGCGCGCCGCCGAGATACCAGATCTGCGCGAATCCCGTGGCGGTGTCCTGCCACAACAAATCGGGGTGACCATCCCGGTTAAAGTCCGCGACAGAAACAACCTTCCACGGGTTTTTGGCGGTAACATTCGCCGCGCCGGTCAGAGTGACTCCGCCGGATCCGCCCAGGTACCACACCTGGACGGCGCCACTGACGGGATCCTGCCATACCACGTCGGGAGCGCCATCGCGATTGAAATCTCCGACGCCTACAATATTCCAGGGATTGGCCTGGGTTAAATCGGCCGCTCCTGTCACGGAAGCGCCTCGCGGCCCGCCGAGGTACCAGGCTTGAGCCCATCCGGTGACCGGCTCCTCCCAGATCACATCCGGATGGCCGTCCTGGTTGAAGTCGTCGGGAGTTCGAAGCGCGTAGCCGATGACGTCCAGCACGAGGATCTCCGCGTCGGGAGAGATGTCTACTCCGGCTGTCCCGGAGCAAATGGCGACATCCTGCACCCGCGGCCGGCCACAATTTGTCACCCAGTCGCCGGCGTCGCCGCCGCCGCTGATGTTGTTGTACTGCTGCAGCATGTTTACGCCGTCGAGAGAGAAGCAGGCGTTGGTAGAGTCGGCGGAGGAGCAGGCATCGTTCGTGCCGGGCGCGAAGCTGCGCGTACCGTCGCTGTGATAGCGGAAGAAATCGGGCGGGAATAGGGTGTCGCTGTAGCCGCAGCCGAGGCCGCAGGACGGCGTGCCCAGGACCTCATCGGTTTCGTGTTCGACCAGGGTAAAGAAATCGAACTGATCGCCGGAAATGACGCCGTCACGGAAATAGTATTCGGAGGAGCTGCCCATGGTGATGGTGCCGTCGTAACAGGCGGTCGAAGGCAGGCAGGGAGTGGACGAAAGTCTGCCCATCTTAATATAGATACTCGCGTTGGCATTGGCGAAGGCACTCTTATAGATGCCCGCGATGGTGGTGTTCAGGATATTGCACGCGGTCGCGGAAAGCGCCTGGACGCTTGGATCGCACGTATAGACGATCCCGGTGCCGCCAGTGGCAGGCGAAGCGGCCAGCGGAGTGGCAGACTTGCGCGGGACTGCTACCGATGAAAGGACCGGGGCCTGCGTCTGCGCATAGACGGCCGATGACAATACGAGACAACACCAGATGAGTCTGCCCATTCTTGCTGAAGGTTCGGACCATTATACTGCTTTCACCTTGCCGGCGGCAGGAAATATAGGCGGGGGTGTAATACTTTCCTCCCGTGACTGCGGAGAAGCGCTTCAAAGTTCCTTTCCCCGGGCGGCTTGTGAGGGGCTGTCGTCCGTACTGGTCTCGTGGATGCCATATATTCTCACTCGCGCGGAGATCGCGGATCACACGCGCGGCATCGCTCGCGCCTCGAGTCAGATCCGCGGCGCAGGCAGTCAAGGAATCATACAAGGCGGTGGCGCCGCGCGAGTTT
>JBEKIM010000230.1:0-10739 GCA_050011755.1 Bryobacteraceae bacterium
TGTCGGCAATGTACGTGTTGCCCACCAGATCGGCGCCTACGCCTTGGGGCGCGCAAACCGGCGTGACGATGGCCGCATCGCCCGCGCTCCCGAAGGCGCAACTGCCGCCGTAACCTGCAAAAGTGGCGATCGCGCCGGCCGGATTGACACTGCGCACGGCGTTATTCCCGGTATCGGCGATGTAGAGATTGCCGGCGGGATCGAAGGTCAAGCCTGTGGGGCGATAGAGACTGGCGTTCAGGGCCGGGCCGCCATCTCCCAAATAGGCCGGCGTGCCATTGCCGGCTACGGTCGATATAGTTGCTCCGGAAGCCACCTGCCGGACGCGCGCATTGCCGGTGTCCGCCACGAACAGCGATCCATTGTTGAACGCCAATCCGGTGGGTCCGCTCAGCACGGCCATGGATGCCGCGCCGCCATCGCCTCCGAATCCAAATGTGCCGGTGCCGGCCACCGTGTTAATAGTACCCGTCGCTGCCGTGACGGACCGCACTCGTTGCAACTCCGAGATATAGAGGTCGCCCGCCGCGTCCAGCGCCACTTCGATGGGGTCGATCAGTTGGGTTTGCAGCGCCGGTTGCCCGTCGCCATTGAATGCGCCGCTGAGCGCGCCTGCCACCGGCGTAAGCGTGCCGGCCGGCGTCAGTTGCCATGCGATGGCATTATTGATATCGAGAAAATAGAGATTGCCCGCGGAGTTGGCGGCCAGGCCGAAGGGGTTTATCGTATAAGCAAAGTTCTGCGCATTGAAAGTCTGCTGGCTGCAAACCGTGCCGATCGTGCCGCTCTTCGCCGGCACCATGCGTATGCGGGAATTCTGGCTATCCAGAATGTAGAGGTTGCCCGCGCCATCGATCGCCAGGCCGGCCGGTTGGTTCAATTGCGCGGCGGGAGCCGGCCCGCCATCGCCGGCGAACCCCGCGATCCCAATTCCGGCGACAGTGGTGATGATTCCGCCGGGCGCCACTTTGCGCACGCGATGGCCCTGGAATTCGGAGATATACAAGTTGCCGGCCGGATCTGTCGCCAGGTCGTGCGGGCCCAGCAGGAGCGCGGCGATGGCCGGACCGCCGTCCGCGTAAGCGCCATTCGCGCCGTTGCCCGCCACCGTGCTGATATTCCCGCTGGTACCGATCATGCGCACGCGCTGGTTTCCGTAATCGGCGACGTATAGATTGCCCGCGCTGTCCAATGCCAGACCATACGGTTGATTCAATTGCGCGGCGATTGCCGGGCCGCTATCGCCGCTGAAACCCGGGTGCCCGTTACCCGCCACCGTGGTGATGATACCCGTGGGAGTGACCTTCCGCACGCGATGATTGGCCGCATCCGCGATGTAGAGGTTTCCGGAAGGATCTACCACGATCCCTTCGGGTTGTTGCACCTGGGCCGCCAGGGCCTGGCCGCCATCGCCCACCTGATCGCTGCCCGCCACGGTACTGAGCTGATAAACCGGCGGCGACGCCGCCAGGGCAGGGAAGCAGGCCATGCCGAGCCATGCCCAAGCGAGGGGTATACCCCCATGCTGGATATGCATATTCCTTTAAGAGGTGTGCGCGGCCCGCAGTTTTTCTCAAGAGAACCGGATGCCCCCTGGCGCTCGCGTGCCGGCGGGACTTTTGAGTCCCGCTTACCCGGCTTTCAGCCGGCCCCGCCGCCACCATGCCCGCAAATAAATTGCGAAGTTACAGAAATGCCATGGTCTTCACGCCGGATATGTCGAACCGTTTCCGGCAGCGCAGGTTCTTGCAGGCTACCTTGTCGTCCAGCAGCACCATGTAGCTTTGCGACTTGGCGAAGCGGGCGCGGTCGCGCTCATCGGCGCCGGGCGGCAGGCGGTCTTTCTTCTTCCGCACCATCCAGCGCAGATCGTACATCTCCGCGGAGCGGCAAAAAGGGCAATTCAACGACATCGGCTTGGTCGTCGGCGATTCGGTGTAATAAGCCTTCTCGTCCATTAGCGTTGGTCCATCGGAATCCACTTCATGCCGTCCGGATTGCCCTTATACTCCGCGCGTGGGCGGATCAGGCGGTTGTTCTTGTATTGCTCCAGCGTGTGCGCCGTCCAACCGGACATCCGGCTCACCGCGAAGACCGGCGTAAAGAGGTCCACGGGAATGCCCAGCGAATAATAGGTCGAGGCCGAGTAAAAATCTACATTCGCGATCAGGCCCTTCTCGGCCTTCACCGTCTCTTCCATGGCCTTCGACATATTGAACAGCTTTTCCTGGCCCGTGCGGCGCCCGAGTTCTTCGGAAAGCACCCGCAGATGTGTCGCGCGAGGGTCCTCGGCGCGATACACGCGGTGTCCGAAACCGGGAATCTTCACCTTTCGGGCCAATGTGCTCTTTACCCGGTCGATGGCGGCTTCCTCGCTCGAGAGCTGCAGCAGGATTTTGATTACGTCCTGGTTGGCGCCGCCGTGCAGGGGCCCCTTCAGCGCGCCGATGGCGGAGGTTATCGATGAGTAGATATCCGATAGTGTGGCCGCGGTGACGCGCGCGGCGAACGTGGAAGCGTTGAGCTCATGGTCCGCGTGCAGGATCAAGGCCACATCGAAAGCGTGCTCCATCACGTCGTCGGGCCGTTTGCCGGTCAAGGTATACAGGAAGTTTTCCGCGAAGCTCATGGCCGGGTCGCCCGCGATCACGTGCAGACCTTTGCGCAGACGGTCGAACGTAGTCACTAGCGTCGAGGTCTGCGACATCAGCCGCAGCGCCTTGCGGTTGTTCGCGTCCGGCGTCATGTCCGGCGTTTCGGGATCGTAAATGCCCAGCATGGATACCGCCGTGCGTAACACGTCCATGGGACTTGCTTGCGGTACGGTCTTCAGAAAGTCCACCACGGCGGGCGGAATCCCGCGATTCACGGCCAAGCCCCGCTTGAGCTCTTCCAACTCGCCCTGCTTGGGCAGCCATCCATTCCACAGCAGGAAGATGACTTCTTCAAATGTGGCGTTCTCGGCCAGCGTGTGAATGTTGTACCCGCGGTAGCTCAGGACCCCCGCGTATCCGTCGATGTAACAGATTTCCGACTCGCCGGCGACGACGCCTTCCAAACCCGCTACTGTTGTTCCCATGCTGCTCCAGTCTTTCTAGTCCTATTCTATGACGCGCCTCGCGCGCCTATCACATACCAGCCTGGCAAACCGGGTACGGTGAAAAGCCGATGGTCAGGTCGCTGCGCTGCACCCACAATGCGTCTTCCTGATTTTGGCCGGAATCCACTGTTACGATCACCCCCGAGCCGCACGAACGGCTCTTGGGGATGCGGGCTCCTCCGGCGGCGTGCGCGCTGCCCGGGCCCCAGTCCTTCATGAACTCGCCAAAGGCGTAATCCCGGCAAGGGTGCGTATCCGTGCAGTTCCACAGCGCGTAGGCCCCTTTGTAATCCTGGTGTTGCAAGAGATCGAAGAAGTTCTTGACGCGGCTTTCCTGGCGATGGTTGCGGAGGATCTGCGCCAGCCTGGCCACCGGCGCGGCGCGCAGGATTTCCGTCTTGTCCCAGACCAGGAAGAAATACCAGAGAAACAGGACCAGCAGGAAGCAGGCCCCCAGCGCCAGAAAGAGCTTCTGGCGCTTTTCACGCCGTTCATCGCCGGCTCCGTAATGATCGAGATAGCCAGCCATGGCGGGCGCCTATTTTACCGGGTAGGCTTTGTCGTAGGCGGTAATCGCTTCGGCGGTCAAATCCAGAGCCGGCTTGAAAAACAGCGTGCTCTGCTCATCGACAATCACGTCGACGCCTTTATCCGCCGCCAGCTTCTGCACGATTTCCTTCATCTTGCGCCCGCTCGCGCCCAGAACTTCGTTGCGCTCGGCGGTGACGTCGGCTTGCAAATCGTCGTTCAATCGCTGTAGATCGCGCTGTTTGCGCTGGCCTTGGGCGTTGAGGTCCGCTTCCGCCGTCGGCGTGAGCTTGCCGGCGTTGGTCTGCAATTGTTGCTGGATGCCTTGCAGCTCCCTTTGCAACTTTTCCATATCCTGTTGGCGCGGCTTGAATTTGGCCTCCATATCGGCGGAGGCCTTCTTGATCTCGGCAGTGCCCAATACCGCCCGCTGCAGGCTGACGATGGCGACCTTCGTCTGGCTGAAACCGGCCTTCGAAAGCGAAACAAGGGCGAGGCAAGCCATAGCCAGCCGCAACCCAAACCTTACTGACATGCGCAACGAACTCCTTTTGAGGTGTGTGAAGCCTTAAGCGTAGCACACCGCCCTGAAGGCGGCGCTGGGTTTGGCCACGCCGCCGGCCTTATGGGGAACCTCACATCCAATACTGCCACTGATCGAAAAGCAATACATAGGCTGCCAGCAGCCCGTTGGTGACGGCGTGCGCCAGCATACAATCCGCCAGGTTCCGCGTGCGTACGCACCACCAGTTATAAGCCATGCCCGCGATCAGTCCGACGTCCCAATAGGGGCCGTGCTCGGAGGCGAACAGCAGTGCCACCGCCCAGAACGACAGCGCCGTATAGCGCCCGATCGCCACGCCTTCAAAGTCCGGCCGGATAATCCAGCGCATCAGCCAGCCGCGCCAGAAAAGCTCCTCGACGATGGGCACCAGAATGGCGCTTTCGAGCACCCGCAGCCCGATGAAGTACGGGTTCGACTTCAGGTCCGCCGACAGCGTACTCCGCGCGATGCCCGTGATGCGATTATGGAACAGCCATGCATCGCGGTATTCATGCCACAGAATATCCGGCGCGATCCAGATTGCCAGCACGCCGATGCCCAGCAGTACGGAACCGATTGGAAACGAGATACGCCTCCGCATCGCGCGCCGGGAGAGCCACAGTAGCGTGGACGCCACCAGCAGAATGCGGACCAGCGCCAGCCGCTCCGGCGGGAAGGGAAGCCATCGCAAAGCCACGAAGACCGCGAATGGCGCGATGTACGCCGTCGCGGGATGCCGCTTCAGTCCCAATATTTCTCGCCTTCCGCGAGGTTCGCCTTCACTACATCCGGATTCAACTCTACGCCCAGACCCGGCTTCCGGGGTACGCTCACGTAACCCTGCGCCACCAAGGGCCCTTCGTGTACGATGACGTCATCCATCCAATTGCGGCCCCCGGCGACAGTTTCCGCAGCCAGGAAATCCCGCACGGAGGCAGCCCACTGCACGCTTGCCATGGTGTTCAGCGCGGTTCCGGAATTCTTGGCCGCCATCGGTAGATCGCTCAGCTCGGCGAGGCTGGATATCTTCTTCGACTCGAGCAGCCCGCCGGCATTCCGGATGTCCACCTGCACCACGTCGCAACCTTCATTCAGGATGAAATCCTTGAAGCCCTGCCTGCGCCCCAGGTTCTCGCCCGTGGCGATCGGAACCTTCGAGGATTGCGCCAGGCGTACCCAGGCGGGCGAGAAATCCGGTGGCAGCGGATCCTCCAGCCACAGCGGCTTGACAGGATCGAGGATCTCCGCCAGTTGCATCGCCGCCCGAAGGTCGTACGGCCCGTCGCAGTGGACGATCAGGTCGCGATCCCAACCGATGGCGTCACGGCAATATTCGAAGGCTTGCCGCATCTCGCGCAGTTCGCGGGACGTGAGCACGCGATTAGAGGGGTCGCGCGCCGCATCCAACTTTGCGGGAGTGCGCGGGGGAGAGACCCGGAATGCGGTCCAGCCGGCCGGGTCGGCTTTCATCTTGTCCGCCCAATCGTTGCAACTGGTGCGGTCGAGCATATTGGCAGGGCCGTCCTCGCGATACACGCGTACGCGATCGCGATAGCTTCCGCCCAGCAGCGTGGCGGTTGGCTGGTTCAGCAGCTTGCCGGCCAGGTCCCACAGCGCGATTTCGATGGCGCTGGCGGCGCGCGGCAGCATGTTGGCGGAGCCGTCGACGCCGCTGCCCAACCCGTTGTAAAGGGCTTCGATTTCGAGCGGGTCCTTGCCCAGAAAATAGGGACGCAATTCCAGCACGCCCGCTTTGATGCCCACGCCGGGGCTGCCGTAGCCCTCGCCAATGCCGGATACGCCGGCATCGGTCGCGACTTTCACGAACGTGTAAGTACGCGGTCCTTGCAGGATCATGGTGCGAATGTCGGCGATCCGTACCCGGCCGCGTTCGGGCGCGGCCAGAGCCGTGAATCCCGCCAACGATGTGGCGTAAGGTGCAGCCGAAAGTGCGCCCAGGAATCGGCGCCGCGAAAGCGAAAACATAGAATGCCGCATTCTATCAGACGCCGCAACTAAATCAGTCGGTAAGGGTTCCTGCTAAAAGCAAGGATGGTCGCGCGGTCGCAGAACGGCGGGCTATCTGTTGCGGTTTCACAGCCGATGGAGCGCGCCGTGCGATGGCTCGGAGGCGGTACGCTCCACAACGCGTCGCACGGGTGTTAGTAACTGGCCGCAGCCCGTGGCGCACGCTTCAGCGTGCCGGCGGGACTTTTAAGTCCCGCTGCCCAGACCTGCAGGCCTGCCCCACCAGATGTGGTACATTTTCTCCCAGTGCCCCCCAAGAGTCTGTCCCGGTCCCTGACCGTCTTGTTCGCCGTCAACGTCCTGAACTTCTACGACCGGCAAGTGCTGGGCGCGCTGTTGGAGCCCATCCGTAAAGAGTTCCATCTTTCCGACACACAACTTGGCGCGCTGGGAACGCTGCCCATCGTGCTCTATGCGATCGTCGGGTTGCCCCTGGGCCGCCTTGCGGATGTGGGGAGCCGCAAGAAGCTGCTGGCGGCGGGCGTCGCCGTGTGGGCGGCGCTGACCGGGTTGGGCGGCCTCGCTCACAGTTACATGATGCTCTTGTTTTCGCGGCTGGGTGTATATGTAGGCGAAGCCGCGTGTGCGCCGGCGGCCACCAGTTGGATCGGCGACCTATATCCGGCCGGCCGGCGGTCGCGGGCGCTGGCGACTTTTATGCTTGGAGTGCCTATCGGCGGCGCGCTGAGCTACGCTATCAGCGGTCCCGCCGCCCAAGCCTGGGGCTGGCGCGCGGCGCTGGTGGTAGCCGCGCTTCCCGCCGTGTTTCTCATTCCCGCGCTGGCCCGCCTCGATGAACCCGCGCGCGGCGCCAGCGAGACGCTGCCTCGCGATGCGGCGCAATCGCGGCCCGTGCGTGCGATCCTGCGCATTCCCACTATGTGGTGGATCATCGCGTCGGGCGCGCTCGTGAACTTCAATCTCTATGCGCTGGCGACTTTCTTTCCGGCTTTCCTGACGCGCTATCACGGTCTTTCGGTCGGCCGGGCCGGCTTGTGGGCGGGCTTCGGATACGGCGTGGCCGGCATTGCCGGGGGACTGCTCGCGGGCTCCTGGGGCGACCGCGTGCTCCGCAAGAGGAAGGACGGGCGCATGCTCTCGGCCGCAGCCGCGGCGGCCGCGGCCGCGCCCCTGGCGCTGGCCGGCATCCTGCAACCGGCGGGCAGCGCCGCCTCTTCCATCGCCTTAATCATGATCGCCTACGGCTTTCTGAATATGTATTACGGCTTCGTGTACTCCGCCATTCACGACATTGTGGCGCCGGCCGTGCGCGCCACCACCATGGCGATCTACTTCCTGGCCATGTATCTGTGCGGCGCATCCTTCGGCCCGTTGATCACCGGACGCCTCAGCGATTACCTGGCGCGCAGCGCCGCGCAGGCGGCCGGCGCCGCCGTGGTGGGGGAAACCTTCCGCGCGACCGGCCTGCACCAGGCCATGTACGCAATCCCGGTGCTCTCGGTAGCCTTGGCGATGGTGTTGTATGCCGGCTCGCGCACCATTGCCGCCGATATGGCCCGCCGCGATGAAGCCGGACCGCGCAGCGTAGTACAATCCGCCCGATGAAGCTTTTGGTCTTTTCCGACATCCACGGCGACCTCGCGGCCTTGTCGCGCTTGATGGACACCGAGGCGGATTACTACGTGGCCGCCGGCGACCTGGTGAATTTCGGCCGGGGGCTCAACCGCTGCGGCCAGATTCTGGCGCGGCGCGCGGACCGCGTCTACGCGCTGCCGGGCAACCACGAAACAGCCGCGCAGATCGCTACCCTTTGCCGCGATTTCGGCTTGCACGACTTCCACGAACGGCATGCGCAATGGGGCCGCTACCAGGTTGCCGGGCTTGGCTATTCCAACCCGACGCCCTTCCATACGCCTGGCGAATATAGCGAAATGGAGCTCGCCGGCAAGCTGGAATCCTTCGCCGGCCTCGCGCCGTTGGCGCTCATCTGCCATTGCCCGCCGCAAGGCACGGCGCTCGACCAGATCCGCCCCGGCTTGCATGCCGGATCGACCGCCGTGCGCGATTTCCTCGTGCGCGAACAGCCCGAGTATTTCTTCTGCGGGCATATCCACGAGGCCGCCGGAGCCCGCGCGGCGATCGGCAAAACGCAGGCGATCAACGTGGGCAAACAGGGATGGCTGCTGGATCTCGCCTGACCGCTGGGATTCCTTCAATCCAGGAACAAATCCCGCCGCAGCGGTTTGCCGGGCGACACCGCGTAACGCGAAAAATCCGTCTCGCCGGCGGATGCCAAAACATCCTCGTCAATGAAGAAGTTGCCCGTGGTGGCCCGGCTGTCCCGGGTCAGAATCTGCCAGGCGGCATCGGCCATAATCTCCGGCGTGCGGCCGCGCTCGGGCTCCGCCCCCGGAATCACCTGTAGCGCTACGGTGGCGATGATGGTGCGCGGCCACAGCGCATTCACCGCGATGCCCTGGCTGCGAAACTCTTCCGCCATGCCCAGCACGCACATACTCATTCCGTATTTCGCCATCGTGTAGGCGACGCACGGCGCGAACCATTTGGCCTGCATACTGAGCGGCGGGGACAAGGTCAGGATGTGCGGATTCGCCGCTTTCTTGAGGTGCGGGAGGCAGGCTTGCGAACAGACAAAAGTGCCGCGCAGATTCACGCCCATCATCAGGTCGAACCGCTTCATGGGCGTCTGCAGCGTGCCCGTGAGGCTGATTGCGCTGGCATTATTGACCAGGATATCGATGCCGCCAAAATGCTTGACCGCCTGTTCGACGGCGGCTTGCACCTGATCCTCGAATCGGATATCCACGGCCAGCGGCAAGGCGTGGCCGCCCGCCGCTTCCACCTCCGCCGCCGCCGTGTGGATGGTGCCCGGCAGTCTGGGATGCGGAGTATCGGTTTTCGCTGCGATTACAATATTTGCGCCATCGCGCGCCGCGCGCAACGCAATTGCCAGGCCGATGCCGCGGCTGGCGCCTGAGATGAACAGAGTCTTACCGGCTAGTGTGGGCATGCCGGTTCATTATATCCGATTGGAATTATTGCGCCGTCGTTTTGAAAGAGGCCGTCAGCATGGTTTGCGGATTCCAAACCTCGATTTTCATTTGATCCCCGGACACCAGTGGACACTTCCCTTTGGTGCCGTTAGGGCTGACATTGGCCACGAACTGAATCCGGCCGATGTCCCAGGAGCTGATGGAAATCGTGCATTCCGTCCCGGTGTAACCGGCAATCCAATCTCGCGTGAGATCCTGTACGGCCAGATATTTCATGTCGCCCGTGTAGGGTGTTCCGTCCGGGAAGACCCCAAAGCCTTGGCCGATGACCGTGATCGGGGGGTTTTCCTGCGCCGTAAACTGCGTGCAGCCCGGCGCCGCGCATTCGGTGACCACCGAGCTGATGTAAGGTACGGGCGCGGTCAGAACGCCACACTTCGGAAGGTCACCCGGATCGCCTATTGGAAACAGGCCGCAGGCGCTGGGCACGCTGAGCGGGGAGGTCTTCTTGGGCAGGCTGGCGGCGGTGGGATAATCGACGATAGGCGTGTAATCGCCCAGCAGGCTGCCGACGGGCATATCCACCGCTGTGCGATAGGGAACCAGTTGTCCCGTGCACTTAAAGCTCTCGTTCGGGATGATGTTCCGCAGAGCCAGCAGGCTCAACTGCTGGTACCCGGAAAACGTCGTTAAATCCACGAAGGTGTAGCCGTTCGCCGGCGTGATCCACTTGGGGATAGTCGCCCCGGTCCCCACGATCAACGTGGCGTAGCCGTTGGCGTCCTTGGTGAAGGCGGTGTCGGCCAGGCTCGTCATAGTCAACCCGCCGTCCACAAACGAGAGACTCATGTACCGCATTTCTTCGTTCCCGGTACGTGAACAGCCGTCCGTGCAGGGAGTAGGAGGTGTGCTGGGGATGCGCAGGTGAATCCGCATCACTTCGCCCGCCGCCGCCAGATCGGCCGGCAGGCCCGGATCTACCCCGGCTACAATGTACGCGGCATTCGGATTCGTGGCCGGCACATACTCCGGTTCGCGCGACCACCGCAGCTTATTGGCCGATACTGGAGAAGCGTCGCAAAGTTTCGGCAAGTAACTGGTTTCGTACGTATGGTGCCCGTAGTACTGAGACGAATCGAGCCACGCACCGCCCGTAGCCGAACCCTGTGCCACAACCTGCAAAGTATTCAGCGCATACGCGGCAGGGTACGCGCAACCGGAGGCCACGTCCCGCACGATGATTTGCGGGCTCGTGCTCGGGTCGTCTTCGCTATCGTTCAAATACGCCCGCACCATGATCAGTCCCGCGGTGTTTGGATTGGTGTGCTGGGGCGTATCCACAACGTGATCCCCGATGCCGGGATAAGCGTTGAAGAAGCCCGTATCGCTGTTCCAGTCCATCCCGGGGTGCCGCTGGGTGGCGTCCAAACCGTTCACGTCCACGTTGTACCCGTTCATTTTGCAGCCGGTTTGGAGTTTTCCCGGGGTTCCGCCGAAGTTTATGGGCACGGCATACTGCTGCCCGGCGAGGTAGGACACGCCCGGCATATACGGGTTGATGTAA
>JBEKIM010000231.1:0-10736 GCA_050011755.1 Bryobacteraceae bacterium
CTCTCCACCCTGCAAGCTTGCCCGGGACCGGCTTCCTGCACCAACACGGCCACCATTACGATTACCCCATCCAGCGGTTCGGCCCCCGCCCCGCCCCCGGTGAATGTCACTCTGACGGTAATCCCCGCAGTGTCCCAACTGAGCGTCTATCCGCAGTTCGTGACCGCCTCCGCGGTGGCCGACGGCGCCAGCCTGCAACAGCAGTTCCAAGTCACCAATACGGGCGGCGGAACGCTGACCTATACGGTTACGCCTCCTACGGTTCCATGGCTTACGGTTTCCTGCGGCGCACAGGGACAAGTCGGATTCTCCACGCCGGCATCGGTCTGTCTTACGCTCAAGCCGCCGGCCCAGGGGGGAGTCTATCAGTACCCCTTGGTGGTCAGTGCGGGGGCCGGGACGCCCGGCTCGCCCTTTACCGTGAATGTCACCTTGCAGGTCAGCGAGGGCGCCGAATCGGTGATTTCGCTGGCGCCGGGCGCCATGAGCTTCACCGCGGTCAGCGGTGGCATCGCGCCCGCCACCCAGATCCTGAACGTCTTCAACTTCGGCACAGGCCAGATGAGTTGGAGCGCGCAAGCCAGTACGCTGAACCAGAGTCCGTGGTTGCAACTGTCGTCCGGCGCCAGTTGCATGGACGGCGGCCAGAGTGTTACGGGGATGGCGACCAGCGGCGGTCTGCCGGGCTCGATGACGGTGTGCGTCGACCCGAAACAGGCGCGCCCCGGAGCGAATTATGGCCAGATCGCGGTGAGCGCGTCGAATGCAGGCAATTCACCGGAAACGATCACGGTGCTGTTCAATTTATTGGCGACGGGGACGCCGGTGCCTGAGGTGGCGTTCCCCACGGGTGTGGTGCTGCAGGCGACGAAAGGCTCCAGCGCCGCGGTACAACCGGCGGTAAACTGCACGAACTTTAACGCCGACTCTGTGGGATTCCATATCATCAGCGTGACGGACACTGGAAACTCGTGGCTGACGACGGATATACCGGGCCAGCAGGGGACTTTGCCGGGCCAGATCACAGGTCCCTTGCACGTGCTCGCGGATGCGACCGCGCTCGACGTGGGGACTTACCATGGGCAGATCCGGATCGGCTTCACTGACGGCACGACGCCGGTCATCGATGTGATCCTGGTAGTGAGCGAGAGCCAGGGCAGCACGGCGGCACCGGCTCACGCGCAGGAGCGTCCGCGCACGTCGCCGCCGAATTGCCCGGGAGGGAGCGTGTTGCCGCCGCAGTTCATCGATGTGTATAAGCAGGGCTTCCAGGTGGAGGCCGGGGGCACCTCGACGCTGCTGGTGCAGGTACACGATACCTGCGGCAACGCGATCACGGATGCCGACCCGCATTCAACCATGAACGTGATCATCACCACGCCGGCGGAGCAAACGGTGCCGGAATTGTTTTACAGCGCGGCGCAGAACGCCTGGGTGTATGGGTGGCAGCCGACCATGTCGGATATGGGCCCGGTGACCCTGCAAGCGGTAGCGGCACTGGGACTGGGGGGCGCGGTGATCGGGGGCCGGTCGGACATTTGGTCGGGCAGTGTAACGGCGGCGGCAGCAGGAGGGGCGGCCGAGCCGACGGCGGTGGGCAGCGCTGCCGATACCCAACTGGCAAACGGATTTACGGCGGTGAACCAGGTGGCGGCAGGCAGTTATATCTCGATCTCCGGATACGATTTGGCGGACGGGTTGGACAGCCATTACCCGTGGCCCATGCAGGACCAAGGGGCCTACGTGACGCTCGGTGGGGTGCCGCTGATGCTGGAATATGTCAGCCCGGGCCAGGTGAATGCGCTCATTCCTACGACGGGGTTGCCGATGAATGCGCCGCTGCCGCTGAAGATCCTGCGGGACGGCACGCAGTCACTAGAGGATCTACAGATATCGGTGACGAGCCTGCAACCGGCGATCTTCCTGGCCGGGGATCAGAGTCTGCCCGAGCAGGGAGCGGTGCTGATCGCGAACACGAGCAGCCTGGCGGCGCCGGCGGGTTTTAGGCCGGGCTCCGTGCCGGTACCGGCGGGAGGCTACATCGAAATCTACTGTAACGGGCTGGGGCCGGTGAACAATCCGCCGCCGGATGGGCAACTGGCTGGCTACGACCTGGTCGCCGACACGACCACCACCACACCGCATGTTTTCATAGGCAATCCAGCCGTGGAGGTGCCGGCCGTACTGTATTCGGGGCTGGCGCCAGGGCTCTCGGCATTGTACCAGGTGGATATTCAAGTTCCGGCAGGCACGCCTCCGGGCGATGCGATTCCGATCATGATTCAGATGACCACGCCGGCAGGGGCCATCGTATCGTCGAACACGGCTACCATCGCGGTGCAGTGAAACCAAGATGCAAGCAGTTTAGCTACAAGGGGAAAAGTAAATGGAAAAACGAGCAGTGTACGTATTGGGCTTGCTAGCGATGGGCGTGGTCTGCCCGGCGTTCGCCGAGGATGCCGCGATTCTGAGACAGAACGAATTTGAGCTTGGTTTATTTGGTGGTTTCAGCTACGGAGTGGATCACTCCCGATTCATGGGGGGAGGCAATGTGACTTACTCCGCCCTGAGCTGGCTGCTGCCCTATGCCGAGGTCAGCTACTTTCCGAGTATTCAGAGAACGGCCTTCAGCCCTAGCAACGGCGACAAAGAGGTTTATGATCTGCCCCTGAGTGACGTCAACTTTGGCGTGCATATCCGGAAGCGCCTGCCGCACACGCCCATCGTCCCGTACCTCGTGGCGGGGGTGGGTCTGCTGCATTCGCCCGAGCGCGAGGAGAAGAGGTATACTCTCACCGACACGGGCTATTCCAAAACCTACGACCTTGTCCCCGTAGCGGCCAGCACGGACTTCGCGGAAAATGTCGGAGCGGGCTTTCGCTGGTACATTAAGGAGCAATTCGGGCTGAGGGCCGAGACGAAAGGGTATCACTTAAGCGGCGGCCCGCTCACGGCGGCCGGTACAGGCTCTCACTGGATCGGTCGCGCGACGTTCGGCATATTCTTCCAGTTTGGGCGTTAAGCTCCAAATTCGGTCTAAGAGTTATTTCGGAGGAGGCAATGGATCACACCCATGTGCACGCGGTTATAGAACTCGTAGATAAAGGCGGCAAAGCTGTCGACACCGCCAACAGCGGCGTCAATGTAGTGGCAAAGACTATCGCCGCTTCGCACGCGTTCCGCAAGTACGACTGGCTGCGCAAGGCGCCCGTCAAGAACGCCAGCGGGAATTTGCGGGGCATGGTGGTCAACGGAAACGCCAGAGTGGTCTACGACTTCACCATCAAGTACGGCAGCAAGATCGAAAGGTTCAACACTTTTGTTACCGTAGCGGTGGCGCTGGCGGATTCGTTTGAGCAGATCGGTGACATTGTGCAGTCCAAGGACCCAGGGGGTCTCAAGTGCGCCAAATTAGGAACGCAGGCCACAGCCATCGCCATGAATGTCCTGACAGGTATTGTGACGACGCCGGCGCACGCGGTCCTCATGTCGATGCAGGGGTATTGCGATATGGCTGACGTTGCGCGGGGGATACCGGTTGGGACCTGTGGCCAGACACTGAAGGCGGTCGATGCGATCATTGAATCCGCCGCCAAGCAGGTAAGCGATGGAAACAACATCTATACGTTTGTAAACACGACTATCACGCCGCGTGTATCGAAAGCTTTTGGGCTTTAGCGGCTTTCGTACAGCCGGCCACCAGAGTGGTGGCTCTGCCAAGAAATGGACATGGCGGATTTGCGGTACACCCCGCAGTGTCTACCGGAAGGCAGCCGCGCGGTCCGGCATCGGGCGATTTCAATGGCGATGGCGAGTTGGATATGGCCGTGGCCAACTCCAACAACTACACGACTACTCTGGCGCACACGCCGGTGTCATTCGGCTATGTTGGTGTTAGTGAGTCCAGGCCGGCGAAATATGTGCGGGTCACGAATGCCAGCGCCCTGGCGGCGCCGGTGTTTAAGCCGACGGCAACCGGCGCCCGCCGCGCCACGCTTGGGATCGCCGATAACGGTACGGGCAGTCCGCAAACCGCAGCGCCGACAGGAAGCGGTTCACCGTTACCGACAATGGCATCATTACGACGCAAGAGGTCAAGGTCACCGGGACAGGCCAACAGGCTTGGGCCAGAACACGATCGAAGTGGCGGCAGTGAATACTGCGTTTAGGGGCAAGGCAAGGATCGACGCCGGTAGGTCTTAGGTTCAAATGTCGCGATACCTCGGAACGCTGCCGGCGCCCTACAACTCACACCGCGCTCATCAGGACTTCGCGCAAGCGGCGCGCGACGATCATCTCTTCACCCGGCTCTAACATCCACACGCCGACTACGATGGTGTTGACGTCCGTCGGCAGCCCGGCGCTTCCTTCTTTGGTGCCAGTGGCCGGGTTTAATTCAATGCTCGGATTGCCGCGGCTCAACTTCTCCTTCACTTCTAGAGGCGCGATCTTGACGCGCTGTTGATCGTAGCGGATCAGCAAATGCGGCACCTGGTTGGCCACGGGTGGTATGACGGTGCGGCATTGCAGCGTGGGCACGTCTTTCAGATGTTCGGAAATACGGGCGGCGCGCCGCTCGAACTCGGCCTGCATGGCTTCGTCGGACTGCCTCAAAAACCAGTCCACCGCCGCCACCATGCCGACAATCTGTTCCTTGGCGACTTTCATGCCGCGCCCCACGCAATCGTCGAACGGATTGTTGCTGGCGACTGCGGCGGCGATCAGGTCCTTCCTTCCCAGAAGCAGGCCGGCGTTTTGGGGACCGCGAATCCCCTTGCCTCCGGAGAAGGTGACCAGGTCGAACCCCATTTGCGTGTATTTCCAGAGATTGGAGATGGGCGGAACATCGGCGGCCGCATCGTTGAAGCAGGGGACGCCGTGCCGGTGCGCCACTCGAATCCAATCTTCGCGGCTGATGCCGCCCTGCTCAGCAGCGTTAAAGAAATGGGCCATGACCGTGCGTTCGGTGAAGGCCGTTTCATATTCCGCCAGGGTCTCCACCTCGACGAAGCGGATGCCGCAGTTCGCCAGGGCGTGATCGTAGCCATACCGATGAGCCTTCTGCACGATGACTTCATTCTTCCGGCCCACCGCTCCCGTGGGCACATCGTGCGGCGTGCAGTTGTTCATCGCGATCAGGCAGGCGGATGTGCCGAGGGTGAGGGCGGAGGCGGCTCCTGCCGTTACCATGGCCTCTTCGCAGCGCAAGCGCTTGGCAAGGTATTCCCCGGCCTTGGTCTGCAACTCAATCAACCGCACAGGATTCTTAGCCGCGCGGGCGACGGCGGCCTGCACCGGAGGCGGCATCGTGGAGGCGGTGAGAACGGTGTAGGTGCCCGCGGCATTCACGATCTTCGTGACGCCGAGCTTGTCATAGTAATCTTCGCCTTCCTCAGCTTCGCGGTGAGGCGCAGATGCGGCCCGCAGGGAGGCGGACTGCCCGATGCCGCAGGCGGCAAGGGGGATCCGGGTCCATCTGAAGAAATCGCGACGAGTTCGAGATGGGGTCATATTTGTAGACTAGCGCAGGCGGCGGCATCCACGCGGTGCGTTCTTATCACTTGGTCACCGTCAGGCTGGCATATCCTGAGGCCGTCCTGTAATCCCCCGCCGCCTGAATGATCGCTGCAAGGTAGTTGGTGTACGTGCCCGCGGCCAGCGTCCCGCTTGGCTTGTAGCTCGCCGTGCACTTCAGCGTATCGCCGCTGGAACTGCACGACTGGCCGCTGAACGACCCGGTCGGCGCGCTGAAAGACACCGTACCGGTGGGAGCGGCATCTTTCGAACCCTCGCCGGTAAAGGTAGCGGTGATCGTCACCGGCGCGGTGGAGGCATGCGCAACCTTCACCGGATTCGGCGTCACCTTGACGATAGGCGCGTCGGCGCCGATCGTGAAGTTATTCGTTTGCGCGCTGCTGGCGGCGTTGTAATTGGCGTCGCCGGCATAGGCGGCCGTGATGGTGTAGACGCCCGCTACGTCGTTCACCACCGGGAGGAACAGCGTGCCGCAAACGATCGGGCTGCTCTTGCCCAGACAAACTACCGGCTCGAAGTGGCCGGAGGCATTAGAACTAAAGCTCAGCAGCGCCCCTTTCCCCGTGGGCGCCGGACCGGAGCCGGTCCAGCTTATGGTGGCGGTGATGGCGGTACCCAGCGCGGAGCCGTACGGTTCCACGTTCGGTAAGACACTGGTCATGGTTACTGTGGGGGTTGACTTAGCCTGGGTGATGGTGAAGTTGTTGGTTTGGATACTGCCGGCAGGGTTGTAGTTGCCGTCGCCCGCGTAGCTCGCCGACATGGTATACGTACCTGCCGCGTCGGTCTTCGCGGGAGTGAAACTCTGGATGCAGGTGATGGTCGAGCCCGTGGCGCTACAGCTCGGGCTTCCCGCAAAGCTGCCGCCCGCGGTGGATTTGAACATCAGGCCGCCGGTGGGCGCCGCGCCGCTGCCCGTCCAGGCCAGCGTAGCCGTAATCGCCACAGCGGTGCCGGCGCCATAGCCCTCGCTGGCAGGACTGACATTGGTAATGGCTACCGTGGGCGTCTGAAGCGTGACCGCATGTCCCAATGAGCCGCTGTTGCCCGTGTGGTTACTGTCCCCATTGTAAGTCGTGGTGACGGTGTCGGAGCCTCCGGGCAAGACCGAAGTAGTACATGTGGCATCGCCGTATGAGAGAGGAGTGGTGCCGCAGCCGGTGTTGGCGCTCCAGGTTACCGTGCCGGTGACGACGTGCGGCTGCGCCCCTGTGCGCCGGTGCGCGACCTGTCCGTAATCGCCGCTGATCAGCGCGGTGAAGGTCATCGGCGCGCCGTAGGTGGAGGGATTGCTGCCGCCGGTTAGGTACACCTCCTGCCCGGAGCCGGCCATATTGACGGTCTGCTGGAGACTGCCCGTGCTGCCGGTGTGATCGGTGTCGCCCGAGTAGATGGCTGCGATCGAGTGTCCACCCACCGCCAGCGAGGTGTTTGTCCCCGAAACGGCTTGGCCGCCCTCCAGCGTGACCGGCGCGCCGACATTGACGCTGTCGATCTGGAATTGGACAGATCCGGTGGCGCCGGCCGTGACCGTGGCCGTGAAATACACGCCCTGGCCATAGGAAGAAGGATTGGCGCTGGAGGCGAGCCCGGTCATGCTGGATGCCTGCGTGCCGGTGCCTGTCAGCGAGATGGCCTGCAGCGAGGGATTGGCCGCGATCGAATTATTGGTGAGCGCCGCCGAAGCGCTCAACGGTCCCAGGCCCGTAGGCATGAAGCTGACGCTCAAATTGCAAGTGGCCCCCGCGGCCAGCGACGAACTGCCGGTGCAATCGGACGGCGTACCGTTGAGCAGCGTCTGGGTGAAATTGGTTCCCACGATGATGCCCGAAATCGTAAGGTTGGCGTTGCCGCCATTCTGGACCGTCACCGATTGCGGACTATCGCTACTGGTTCCGCCCACGGGCGTTGATTGGAAACTCAACGTGGGAGCTTGCGAGCGTAGCGCCTCCACCACCTGGCTGTCGTTGGAATCGCCTATGAATAGGTCGCCGGATCCATCGAGGGCCACTGCCCAAGGGGCGTGGAATCCGCCGCCCACCGCGGGACAGCCAGCCTGCGGACATCCACCCACCGGTACTTCCGCCACGTCATTATTCCCGGCATCGGCGACGAACACGTCGCCCGCCGCATCCACCGCAATCCCGATTGGCGAGTTGAAGCCGCCCGCCACCGTGACCGTCTGCGAACTGCCCGAAGGTACTTCCAGCAGGTTTCCCGAACCGCTATCGGCTACAAAAAGGTCGCCCGCGCTATCCACTGCCAGACCGCGAGGGTTGTTCCATCCGCTGCCGATGACTACCGGCGCGCCTCCGCCCGCCGGCACTTCAAACACCTGGTTGCTCAGATCGGAAACAAACACATCGCCCGCGCCATCCACTGCGATACCGCCAGGGCCCTGTAATCCGGTCAACGGCAGCGTGACTTGAGCGGATCCTCCGGCCGGCAGTTCTATTACCTGCTGGTTGTAGTAATCGGCGACATACACATCGCCCGCGCCATCCACCGCCAAGCCAAAGGCCCGGCCAATTCCGGTGAACGGCAGGGTTATCGCCGGCCCTCCGCTCGCAGGCAGTTCCAGCACGCGATTTCCATAGTCGCCGGTAAAGACATCACCAGCTGCATCCACCGCCAGAGACAGCGGATGATCGAGGCCTGTGAACGGCAGCGCCTGGGAAACCGCCGGCGCGAAAGTCATCTGCGACCCTGTGCCCACGCCGCTGATATAGCTGGTGCTCAGCACGTTGTTGTTCGTGTCCGTGAAACGGATCGCGCCCAAACGCAGGCCGGGAGCCAGCGGAGTGAAATTCACCTGCACCGTGCATTGCGAGTTGGCGCAATTGAATCCGTTCGCCGCTAAATTAAAATCCAAACCGGGGGCGCCCTGCGTGACCACTGCCGGTGTCCCCAGCGCGACGGATTCATCCACGTTGAACGTGAGCGCCATCGTCACGCCGCATCCGTTGGACTGCGGCGAGGCGCAGACGGCCGTGCTGCCCAGATTGGGACTGCTGCCGTTGGCGATCTGGATTGTGCCGGGCACGAAAGTAGCCGTAACGGACGCGTTGCCACTCGCCAACGGGACGGTGCAGGGGGCCATCCCGGAGCATCCGCCGCCCGACCAGCCGTAGAATACGTAACCCTCCGCAGGCGCGGCGCTGAGCACGGTCGAATTCTGGAACATGGCCGCGCAGTTGCCTGACGGACAGGCGATCAAGCCGGTGGTATCGGTAACGACGCCGTTGCCCGCTACCGATACTGTGAGGGTATTGGTGGGAACGATGCCGCAGATATCCACGGTATCCACGCCGGGGCAGGTGTTGTTGTTGTCGTACGGATCGCCGGAATAGCCTTGGCCGGGCAGGCCCGCGGCCGCCGCCACGTCGCCCGTGTAAGTCACGGTGTTGGGCACCATGTTCAGGTTGGCGCCGTTATACATAAACAGCGCGCCGCCTTTGCCCTGCGCGCCCGTGCCGCCCAGCGCACTGTTACTAGTGAAGGTGACATGGTTCAGGTTGAGCGCGCCGTTGCGGACGAAAATGGCCCCGCCGAAACCCGCTCCGCCGCCCCCGCCCGGGTTGCCGCTGTTGATACTGATCGACCCTTGGGAACCGCCGTAGCCGGCAATGCCGGAAATCCACGTGTCGGCGTTTCCGGTGAAGTTGGGCAACGCCCAGCCACCACCTCCACCGAAGCCGCCGAAGCCACCGGCTGTTCCGGCGTAGTCCAGATAGACGGTTCCCTGGCCGCCTCCTGCCCCAAAGCCGCCCTGCCCTCCAACGCCATCTACGATTCCGCCGGCGCCGTCGCCGGGACCTGCCGGGCCCCCCAGGTCGCCGCTGCTCGCTCCGCCGCCGAAGCCGCCGCCCGCCGCTAAACCGCTCATATCCGGGCTGCCTCCGGCCGCCTGGTTCCCGCTCAGGATCACGCCATTCAACGTCAGATTGCCGTTATTCTGGAAGATCGCGCCGCCCAGGCCGCCGCCCGATCCACCGAATTGCGACGTGCCCCCTTGCCCAACGCCGTTCGTCAGCGTCAGATTGTTCATGGCGACGTTGCCGTTTTGGACGAAGAAGATACGCGTGGCGCTGCTGCCGCTGATGGTCACGCCCGCTCCCTGGATGGTCACATCCGTGGCAATATACAATCGTCCGTTGAAGTTATAGGATGGTGCGCCCGCCGCCAGAGCGATGGTCTGCCCGGCGATCGGCGTCAAATCCACCGTGCCGCCCGGACATACGTCTGCCAGCGCATCCTGCAGCGTGCCCGGCCCGCTGGCGGCATTGCTCGTCACCGCGAGGTAGGAACTGCATGCGGCGGTATCCCCGGCGGTGAGGCCGAAGGTGATCGCCGGCGTGCTGCCCACTGAGGCGGTTACGGTGGCGCCGCCCACCAAGAAACCGGCTTGGACCACTGCGGAGACCTGTCCATTCGCGTCGGAAGTGGCGGTGGTGCTGACGATCCCGGGGCCGGAAAACGTGACATTTACGCCCGCTAAGGGATTACCCGAGAGATCCGTGACCGATACCACCAGGGGATTCGTGAGATTCGTGTTGATCGGCGCCCACTGACCATCGCCGGACACCTTCGTAAGAGCCATGGCCGCGAGGCAGGCCATGCGGTTGGGGGTGCAGACATTCTGGTACGGGACTGAGGTTTCGCAGGTCGTGGGAATCGACGGGTAGCAGTTATAGGATATGTCGCGGTCAAATGAGGTCCATGAGTCGGGAATGGAAGTGAGATAATTACCGGCCAGCCTGACGATATTGTAGTTCGAGCTTAGGAAATCGGGGATCGCGCCCGTGAACTGATTGTTCTCCAGGTCGAGGGTGAAAAGATTCCAGTTGGTCGTCAACGTGGCCAACGTGTCGGGTATCGTTCCGCTCAGCGCATTGTTAGACAGCCGGAGACTGCTTAGCTGGGTCAGCGTGCCGAACGTGGCGGGCGAACCGGTCATCCCGCAGAAGCGCTGCTCAAAGAGGGTCAGCTCTGGCAGTTGCCCGAGGATCTGCGGGATGGGAGCATTGAGCTTCTGGACTCCGCAATCCGCAATGATGCTCTGGACGTGCCCCCGAATGCAGACCACCCCGTTCCAGTTCACGCCATTCGTGGGGCAGGGGTTTGTCGTGTAATCCCATCCGAACGTCGCTCCCCACCCGTAGCCACCCTGGGAAATGGGCGCCGCCAGCGTCTGCATGACG
>JBEKIM010000232.1:0-10714 GCA_050011755.1 Bryobacteraceae bacterium
GACGCGGCGCGGCGCCAGGCGTTAGGACCGAAGCACCCCGATTGGGCGCTGAGCCTCGAGCACGTGAGCGTCCTCAACCGCAGGCAGCATCAATATGCCGAGGCGGAAACTCATATCACCGCGGCTCTTCACATCCAGACGGAAATATTGGGTGAAGGCTCTCTGGCGGTAGCCCATTCGCGCTATGAACTCGGCAACCTGCGCGTTGACCAGCAGAAAGCCGCGGAAGCCGAAGGCGCCTACCGTCAGGCCCTGGCGGTCCAAAGCCGGCGTTTAGCGGACAATCATCCGGATCGGCTGGCAACGTCGCTGGCGCTGGCCGTGGTGCTGCACGCCGGCAAACAAGACGCGGAGGCGCAACAGTTCCTGGCGGGTTGGATGAAGGCCCGCGGCGACAATCTGCCGCCGGGCGACCCGAATCGGCGGCGCGCCCTAACAATCTTCACCGAAATCCAACTCGACAAGAAACAATATGCCGAGGCTGAGCAAACCGCGCGCCGCATCTCGCCTTTCCCCGCCGGCGATCCGCTGCTCAGCCGCATCCTGGCCGTGGCGGATAGTCTCTACAATGAGCACAACTTCAAAGACGCCGCCGGTCTGTACGCCTTAGCCGTACTCGATCTGCCCGAGACGCCCGAATCCGCCGTCGTCTGGCAAAAGCTCGGCGACTGTTACGCCGCCCGGAAGCAGTCGCCGGACGCCACGCGCGCGTACCGCGCAGCCCTCGAAATCCGAAAAAAGACTCTTAAACCCGACGACCCTTTGATCACCGCCAGCCTGCTTGCCTTGAGCGAATCTCTGCTGGCCGAGTCCAATCTGGACGATGCGGAGAAGGTTCTCTCGGTCTACCTGCAGCAAGACGCCACTTTCAATCCGGACGTATTGACCGTGGTGGAAAAGCTTGCCAAAGCCTTGCGCGAACGTCATCTTTCCGGCCGAGCCGAGCCGTACCTGCGGCGCGCGCTGGCCTTTGCGCAACAGCCTGGAATGCGCGCACAGGCTCTCGACCGAGTGCTGCGGGAGTTGGCGGAAAACTGCGCGGATCAGGGGAAGGATGGAGATGCCGCGCAGTTCTATGAACAGCTAGCGGGCCGTGCGATGGCCAATCCGGCAGGCGCCCAGAAGGACCTGCTGCTTGCCGTGGCGCTCTGGGAGAACGCAGGCGGCAAGAACAACCCGTCGCTGATCCAGGCCCTCCAAAGATTGGGTGACGTGTACCTGGACCAGCAGACCTATCCCGATGCCAGGCAAGTTTTCGAGCGGGCCCAAGGCATTCTGGAGCAGTCCGCCCAGCCAGAGGATCCGCGCCTTGCCATCAGCCTGAATGGGTTGGGCATGGTCGCGGAGGCCCAAAAAGAGAATGACCAGGCTGCCCTCCTGTTTGATAAGGCACTCGCCCAATTGAGAAAGCGGCCTAACCCTCCCCGGGCTACGCTAGCCGCCGTCCTGTTCAATCTGGGATCTCTGGCTTTCGATAATAATCAGATTCCTAAAGCCGGCGCTTTCTTCAGCCAGTGTGCCGATTTGTTCAAGGAGGCCGGTTCCGCGGACGATCCCCCGCCCCTGAAGCAGCTCAACCGATTCGCCGAGTTTTACTTGCGAATCGGCTGTCCGGCCAGCGCGGAGAAGCTCTATGAGGAAGGCGAACGATTGAGCGGCGCCGCCTTCGGGCAAGATAGCATCGAGCACGGAACGCAACTCACGAACCTGGCCGATGTTTATGCGGTCGAGCGTCGGTATGCCAATGCAGTCGCGGACTATAAAGAGGCGGCAGCCGTTTTTCAGAAACAAAATGGGGGCGATGGCACCGAAGCTTACGCCAATGCCATGTCGTCTCTCGCCTCGGTTTACCAGAAGACGAAAGATTTCCCCGCGGCAATCGCGGCGCTCGAAACCTTGCGCCACATCAAACAGGATCGATCTGATGCGACCCTCACTCTGAATGACCTGGCTTCAAGTTACAGCGGTGCGGGCGAATATGCGAAAGCCGTTCAGACGTACCAGGATGTCCTGAAGCTGTGGCCGGAAGGAGAGAAAGAGGAGCACTACCTCGCCGCTGAGATCAACATGGTCGCGGCATTGGAGAGCAATAAGGATCCCGGCGCTAAGAAAATGTTCCAGCGGGTGCAAAGGACCCTTGAAGATCGGGGCAAGGCCGACGACGAGCAAATGCTTCTGAAGAAGTACGTAGAGGCGCTTTCCCGTAACAGCCGCACGGCAGAGGCCAAAAAGCTGGCGAAACAAATCAAGTCGTCCGCGGTGGTAGCGATTACCACGCCCGCGGCAGCCTGCGTGTTGCCCGGCGGCACCGAACCGTAATCCGTGGGGGCGGTTGGGTCCGCTGCGCGCTCAGGCACCTGCCTGCGGCTTGCCACACTCCGAACAAAACTTCGCAGCCCTGGGAATCGCGTGTCCGCACTCCAGGCAGAATTTCGTATCGGCTGATGCGGCCGCCGGCGGCGCGGCGGATGCGGGCTTCATGGCGTTCATCATGGTTTGGGCCATGGTAAGGCCCGCGCCGAGGCCCACCCCCACCCCAGCCGCGCCGCCCTCATTAGCCGCCGCGATCGGGATGGCCTGCGCTGCCTGGAATTGCGCGTAACGGCCAAGGTCGCCCACCATATTCATGCCGATGCGCTGATCCAGAATCTTCTGCAGCTCATCCGGCAGCGAAAGATTCTCGACGATCAACTGGTTCAGTTCGAGCCCCAGCGCTTTGAATGCCGGGCTCACCTGCTCGGTGATCTTCTGCGCCAGGGCCGACTGGTTGGCCGCCATATCCAGGAACGGCATCTGGCTGTTGGCGAAGGTATCGGTCATGCGGGCGACGATGGTCTCGCGGAGTTGGCCTTCCAGATCCGCCACCCGGTAAACGTCCCGCGTGCCGCTGACGCCGGTGAAGAACGCCCGTGGATCCGCCACCCGGTAGGAGTAGATGCCGTAGCCGCGCAGGCGCACAGCGCCATACTCTTTGTCGCGAATCGTGATTGGAGTGGCGGTGCCCCAGCGCTGGTCGACCTGCAGCCTGGTGGAAAAGAAATAGACATCCGATTTGAACGGCGATTCGAAGGCTTTGTCCCAATTCATCAGGTCTGTGAGCAGCGGCAGGTTGCGGGTGTTGAGCGTGTACAAGCCGGGGCGAAACACATCCGCAATGCGTCCTTCATTGACGAACGCAGCCATCTGCGATTCGCGCACGGTGAGTTGGCCGCCATTCTCGATTTCCATATCCTGCATCGGATAGCGGCAGGACAGAACGCCATCTTCATCCTCGTTCCACTGGATGACGGCGATAAACTGCTTTCCAAGAAAAGTGCGCAGGCTCATTTGCACATCAGTATACTAAATTGTACTCGTTGGGAATCACTATGACCGGCGTGGAATGGATCGTCGAAGCGCATGGCTGCCCGGCCGGCGGGCTGCGGAACCTGGACCTTTTGCGCATGCTGTTCCAGGCTCTGATCGAGGAGCTCAACTTGCATACGGTTGGGGATATCCTGTGGCATCAGTTCCCGCACACGGGCGGCATCACCGGGCTGGCTCTGCTATCGGAATCGCACCTGGCATGCCACACGTTCCCGGAACACGGCTCGATTTGCCTGAACCTGTTTAGCTGCCGGCCGCGGCCGCGGTGGGATTTCGAAGGCCGCCTGCGCGAATTCCTGGGCGCCGGCGAAGTCACGGTGCGCCACCTGGAGCGGGATTATGCCGCGGTGAGGATGACCGTATGACGCAGCCCGCGGCGCTTTGCCCCAACTGCGGCGGCCCCATTGTATTCCACTGGTCGAGCAGCGTGCAGACCACCTGCCCGCATTGCAAATCCATCCTGATTCGCACGGACGTGAACCTGGAACGGGTCGGGGTGGCTTCGGATCTGCCCCCGGAGACCTCCCCGATCCAAATCGGGACTTCGGGCGTCTATGGAAACCGCGCGTTCACCGTCGCCGGACGCATCGTCTACGACTACGACGAAGGCTCCTGGAACGAGTGGCACATCGTCGTGAACCAGGGCGGCAGCGGCTGGCTGTCGGATGCGCAGGACCTGTATGCGGTCACGTTCGCGGAAGCCATCGCACCCCTGCCGCAACTCGACGCCGTCCATCTCGGCGGCCGGTACAAGTGGAAGAATACCGAGTTCGCCGTGACCGCGATTACCGAGGCGCGCTACCGCGGCGTGGAGGGCGAACTTCCGTTTGAATATTGGGACAAAAAGGGCGCCACTTTCGCCGACTTACGCTCCCCGGCCGGAGATTTCGCAACGCTCGATTACAGCGGCGCCGAAGCGGCCCTTTATCTGGGGAAAACGGTGGAATTCGACGATCTCCACTTCAAGAACCTACGCGCATTCGAGGGATGGTCATGAGCCCGCAAACCGCGCCCCCGGAGGTGCAATCGCTGACGTGTCCGAATTGCGGCGCGCCGCTGGCCGTGCGCTCGATGGGCCGGGCCGTCAGCATCGTGTGCCAGCACTGTCATTCGATTCTGGATGCCAAGGACCCGCAGCTCAGAATCCTGCAACGGTTCGAAGCCGCCACGGCGGATGAAACCCCGGCGATACCCCTGGGCAGCGCCGGTAAGTGGCGCGGCGCGCTTTATGAAGTGATCGGCTTTCAAGTGCGCACTACGGAAGTCGATGGCATCGATTATAGCTGGCGGGAGTATCTGCTCTTCAACCCCTATAAAGGATTCCGCTACCTGACCGAGTACAACGGGCATTGGAACGATTGCAGCGCGGCTACCGCCTTGCCCGAGGCCGACGGCGCCGCGGCTAAGTATCTCGGGAAACGATACCGGCACTTCCAGACATGCACCGCTAAAACCACCTTCGTGTTAGGCGAATTCCCCTGGCGGGTGACGGTGGACGATTCCATCCAGGTGACCGACTACATTGCTCCGCCTTATGTGCTGTCGTCGGAAACCGCCGGCAACGAAACCACCTGGACGCTCGGCGAATACGTCAATGGCCCGGATATCTGGAAGGCGTTCGGGCTGGCTGGCCTTGCGCCCCCGCGTATCGGGGTATACGAAAACCAGCCTTCGGAAGTGCGCGCCTCAGCCGGGCGCATCTGGTTCGCCTTCGCGGGACTGGCCACGGCGCTGTTCGTGATTTTTACCTTCAGCGAGCTCTTCTCCGCGCGCGAACAGATTTTTCGGGAGTTCTACCGGTACTCGCCGTCGAGTACGGAGGCTTCCTTTGTCACCCCGGAATTCGAATTAAGAGGGCGCACGTCGGACGTGGAAGTCCAGACCGACGCGGACATATCCAATCAGTGGATCTATCTGAACTACGCCTTGATCGACGAAGACACCGGACGAGCCTACGACTTTGGCCGGGAAGTGACCTATTACACCGGTGTCGATTCGGACGGCCAATGGAAGGAGGGTAGCCAGCACGATCGGGTCGTGCTACCATCCATTCCGCCGGGCCATTATTACCTAAGGGTCGAACCCGAATCGGATACGAGCTTCGGGCAGATCGGCTACACAGTAATGGTGACGCGCGATGTGCCCGTACTGGGCGTCTATCTTTTGGCGCTGGCCGCCCTTTTGCTGCCCGCCTTGCTGATCTCCTGGCGGACTTACAACTTCGAGCAAATGCGTTGGGCGGAAAGCGACCACCCCATGAAATCGGTAGGGGGTGACGAATGATCTGGAACCGGATTTATTTGATTTACGGGATCGTGGTGGTATTGCTTCTCGGCGCCGCCGCTTGGCGCGGGTGGAGCTTTACATCGGTCAACGAAGTCAAGAACGTTCCGAGGTCCATTCGGGACAATCCCGGCTCATACCGGGCCATCTACAGCAGCTATCACCATTACACAGGAGGTAAGTGAAATGCCTATCGTGACGTTCCCCAACATTGCCAACGCGCTGGTGTTTGCCCTCATCGGCATTCTGATCTTCGTAGTGGCCTTCTTCGTGCTAGATAAGCTGACGCCTTACCATCTCTGGAACGAGATCGTGCACCAGCACAACATTGCCCTGGCGATTCTGATCGGCGCTCTTTCGCTGGGCCTGTGCCTGATTATCGCCGCCGCGATTCACTAGCTGTATGCTGGGGCGGACCTGCAGGTCTACGCGGGATCTGCGGACCCGCTTCTAACCCTCATGGCATTGGTTCTTTTCATCTCCGTTTTCCTGATCTCCGCGTGCGGTCTGATTTACGAGCTGGTGGCGGGGACGCTGGCCAGTTACCTGGTTGGGGACAGCGTTTTCCAATTTTCCACTATCATCGGCTGTTACCTCTTCTCCATGGGAATCGGCAGCGCGCTGTCGCGGTACATTCATCGCGGCCTGGTACACCGGTTCATCTGGATCGAGTTGATGATCGGGCTGATCGGCGGCTTTTCGTCGGCTTTGTTGTTCCTGGCCTTCGCCTACACCCAGGCATTCTCCTTCCTGATGTATTTCGTGGTCACCGTAATCGGCGTGCTGGTGGGACTGGAGATTCCGCTGCTGATGCGCATCGTGCGCGGGCACTTCGATTTCCGCGATGCGGTGGCGCACGTGCTGACGTTCGACTACATCGGCGCGCTGGCCGCTTCGCTGCTGTTTCCGATTATCCTGGTGCCGCGGTTGGGCCTGGTGCGCTCCGCCATGCTGTTCGGCATCGTCAATGCCGGCGTGGCGCTGTGGAGCACCTATCTCTTCGCGGCGCAGTTGGGGGCGCGGCGATTGCTGCGGGGCGTGTCGGCGATCGTGCTGGCCATCTTGCTGGGCGGCCTGCTCGAAGCCAAACGGATTACGGCCGCCGCGGAAGACAACATCTACGCGGACGAAATCATTCTGGCGCGGGATACGCGCTATCAGCACATTGTGCTGACGCGCTTCAAAGACGACCTGCGTCTCTTTCTGAACAGTCACCTGCAATTCAGCTCGCGCGACGAGTACCGCTATCACGAATCGCTGGTGCATCCCGGGCTGGCGGCGATTCCCGCTCCGCGCCGCGTGCTGGTGCTGGGCGGCGGCGATGGACTGGCGGTGCGGGAAATCCTGAAGTATCCGCAAATCGAAAGCGTCACGCTGGTGGATCTGGATCCGGAGATGACGCGCCTGTTTTCATCGAATCCCATGCTGACCGCGCTCAACCGGCGCAGCTTTCTATCACCCAAGGTGCGGGTGGTGAATGCGGATGCCTTTCCCTGGATCGATTCCGACGCCGGCAGTTTCGATTTCATCGTGGTGGACTTTCCCGATCCGACCAACTATGCGCTGGGCAAGCTGTACACGACGGCGTTCTATCGAGCCGCGGCCCGTCACCTGAGCGCGCAGGGTCTGCTGGTGGTGCAGAGCACATCGCCTATGTTCGCCCGCGATTCTTTCTGGTGCATTGAAGCCACCCTGCGCAAGGCGGGGCTGCAGACGGCTCCCTATCATGTTTATGTGCCGTCGTTCGGGGAGTGGGGATTCATCATTGCCTCGCTGCGCGACTACAGCATGCCGAAGAGCCTGCCGGCGGGCCTGCGCTTTCTCAGCGTGCCCACGCTGCCCACCCTGTTCCAGTTTCCGCCCGATATGGCGCGCATGCTCATGCCGGCGAATACCCTCAACGACCAAGTGCTGGTGCGCGCTTACGACCGGGATTGGAAGGACATCAGCCATTGAGCGCCACCCGGCGGCAGTTCATGGCCGGCGGCTGCGCGGCCCTGGTGGGGATGACGGCCAAGGGCGAAAGCCGGATCAAGGGGTCGTTCGTGAACGATTCGTTCGCCCGCGGCCACCAGATCCGGGATCGCACCCCGTTTGCCCCGGCGCCGCCCCAGGAGCGCATCCCGCTTGTGATCGTGGGTGGCGGCATCGCCGGTCTGAGCGCCGCCTGGCGTCTCCAGAAACTCGGGTTTCGCGACTTCATCCTGCTGGAGATGAACGACCAGGCCGGCGGCAACGCGCGGTCGGGCGAGAACGAAGTGAGCGCCTATCCGTGGGCCGCGCACTATGTGCCGGTGCCCGGGCCGAAAGCGGTTTATGTGCGCGAGCTCTTCGAGGAACTGGGAGTCTTGCGCGACGGCGTATGGAATGAGAAGATGCTGTGCTTTAGCCCGCAGGAGCGGCTGTTCCTGTACGGCAAATGGCAGGAAGGCATCGAGCCGGCCATCGGGCTGACCCGCCAGGACCGCCAACAGTTTCAGCGGCTGGAGAGTCTTTTCGCCGCGTTTCGCGCGGGCGGCGGCTTCACGATTCCCATGGAACTGGGCATCCAGCACGGGCCGGCGGATCTCGACCGGCTGTCTTTCGCGGACTGGCTGCGCGCGCAGCGCGTCGATTCTCCCCTGGTGCTGTGGTACATGAACTATTGCTGCCGCGACGATTATGGGGCGATGGCGGCCGCTACTTCCGCTTGGGCCGGCGTGCACTACTTCGCCTCGCGCGCGCCGGAAGAGAAAGGTCCGATTACATGGCCCGGGGGCAACGGATGGATCACCGCGCAGTTGCTGAAGCGGGTGGGATCTCACGTGCGGGCAGGCCAAATGGTGCGCCGCATCGAGCGCCGCGGAACCCGGTACCTGGTGGCGACCGGCACCAAACGCTACCTGACCGAGGCGGTGATCTACGCCGCGCCGTCGTTTCTGGCGCCGTTCTTGGTCGAGGGTTTCGCCCGGCTGCCGAAATTCGAATATTCGCCGTGGCTGACGGCGAACCTGACCATCGACCGGCCGCCGCGCGGCGCGGATACCGAGGAGCGCGCCTGGGATAACGTGGTGGCGCACTCGCACACCCTGGGCTATGTAGACGCTACGCACCAGACGCTGCGCTCACAGGTCGATCGCACGGTATGGACGTTTTACTGGGCGCTGGCCGAGGGAACCCCGGCCGCGAATCGCGCGCTGCTCCTCGAAAAGGACTGGCGGTACTGGAGCGAAGCCATCCTGCACGACCTGGAACGGGTACATCCGGATATCCGAAGTTGCGTGTCGCGCATCGACATCATGCGGATGGGACACGCCATGGTCCGGCCGGTAGTTGGATCCATCTTCGATCCGCAGCGGCGCCAACTGGCGCAAGGGCAAGGGCGGTTGCTGTTCGCCAACTCGGACGTCAGCGGGCTATCACTCTTTGAAGAAGCCCAATTCCGAGGTGTGGAGGCCGCCAACCGCGCGTGGCGCACGCTTTAGCGTGCCGGCGGGACTTTTGAGTCCCGCGACGGCGAACTGAAGTTCGCCGCTGGTGCTGAAGCGTGCGCCACCCACCACTTATCCGAACTTCTGCTGGAACTTCTGCTTCATGTCCACGTACCCCTTCGAGGTGGTGTCGATCTGCCAGGCGTCGCACTTGGCAGACTCCGCAATGGCTCCCGTCGACCCGTTAGCGGTCGCCTGCCGATCCGTCACCAGGACCTTTCCGTTAGTCCCAATCTCGATGTACACCGTATGCCAGAAGGCGTCCCGGGTCTCCGACCCCGGAGTCCTTTCGTAAGACAGAATAAAGGCTTTCCCCGGATACGCTTTCAGGTCCGCCACGGTTTCCGCTTCGCAGATGTTCTTCCAACCGAGGTCGGATTCGAGGATATGGATCAACTGGACGTCCGGCGTGATCTGCCGGCTTACCCCAAAATAGTCCGCGAGCCAGGCCTCCATCTCAGCTTCTCCCTGCTCTTTCTCATTGATGAGATCTACCGGATCCCTGCCCCGCACCCTGGCGGTATCCACGCGCGGCGGCTCGATCTTCTTCAAACTGCGCAGAATCGCGGCAAATACACAATCTTTCGTTCGGAAGTCGAGCCACTCCGCGTGGTGTCCCAGCCTGATCCTGGTGGTGAATTCCATATGGCTGGGGCCCTTCCGAATGTTGTCGTACGCCCGGTATAGTTCGTCCTTCACCCAGCGCCGGTCGGCCGCCGAAAGGTTATCGAAGGCGACTTTCTCATCTTTCACCAGTTCCTTCAGCAAGTAGGGCTTCTTCTCGATCCTCGTTAGAAGCGCCTTCACATAGTTCTTGCGCGGGTCTCCATCCCAGTTCGTGACCCCAACTTCACCGGGCTTCACCAGGCGGACGTAATGTTCGATGGCCTCGCGAAAACTGGTCTTCAGCCGTTCGTTCTGGAAATACTGAAGACCTCCCGCGATCGCCGCGGGTGGGGCATCCATAATGCCGTAGCCGCTGCTGGCGCACTGCACTACACCATAGCCGGAAAACGGCGCCTGTTCAATAGCCGGCTCCAGCAGAAGCCGTCCTGCAGCGAAACCGAACGGGTGAAAACGCGAGACCTGGCGTTCGGAGCGGATGGCTTCCTCTTCATGGCCGGCGTCGCGCCAGACACCCGGCCGGATGCGCGATCCGAAACTCGTTTGCTGGATGACGTGCGTGAGTTCATGCGCCAGCACAGGGATGAAAACGTGGGCGCCCGCGGCGGCAATCCCCGGCAGCATCGTAATCGAGCCTCCGCTGGCAAAGGCCACCGCTCCGAAGCGCCGGGGGGCGGAGTTCAGATGCAGACGCACTCCGCTGAAATCGGCGGAGAAGATATCTTCCGCCCATTGGCGGACCGGTCTAGAAAGTTTCCATGGCATTAAATTCGTTCGTGCGGAAGTCACGCGTATTCCCTCCTTCGTGCGCTGGCGGCGGATCTTAGGGAAATTGTACGCCGATTCCAAAATGCCGCGCCGTGCGAAATCGTACGGTCGTTCTGGAACCGTTGCGCTATGCCGGGACGGCCAGGGTGTACTCGAAATCGTACGAATGTTTTCCGTCCGCGACGGTGATGGCCATGGCGCCG
>JBEKIM010000233.1:0-10703 GCA_050011755.1 Bryobacteraceae bacterium
GCTGGCCGAATCCGTATCTCCGCCAACCGAGACCCGGATGCCCGACGCGGCTGCCTGGGGCGCCGCCAGGTCCACGATTTCGCGCACAAACGAGTCCAGCGGCACGTCCGCCGGATGCAGTTCCACGGGTCGCGTGAAATCCAGGAAGGTCTTCACCACGCGATCCAGCCGCAGAATCTCGCGCGAGATGATTTCCATTTGCGGCGCCACATCGGTATCCTGGCGGGCCAGTTTCATGCGCGCCAGTTCCACGTGCATCAGGATGGCGTTCAGCGGGTTCTTCACCTCGTGCGCCACGCCGCTCGAGATGCGGCTGATAGCCGATAGCCGGTCCGCCACTTGCAGTTGACGGCCCACCTGGCGGGCGGCTTCTGGATCCCGCAACCGCACCAGCAGGCCTGTGCCCCGGCCCGGATTGCTACCCTTGCCGGGAGGCTCCAGAATGTCCACCGAAAGCAGGGCCACGAATGCGCCCGAGCCATCCCGGCTGGTGATGGGGACCCGCCGATTGCGAATGGGCCGGGCGGTTTGCGCCGCCTGTGCCAGCATCAGCCCCAGCGTGGTGTTGGGCGGGAAAATCTCTGGCAAAGCGTGGCCCACCAGGTCGGCGCGCACTTTGCCCAGAAACTTCTCGACCGCGCCGGAAGCCACCACCAGGCGCCGATCGCGTCCGAACATCAGCACCGCGTCTTCCAGTTGATCGAGAAGCCGTTCGAAGTTGCCACGCAAATCCGAAAAATCGAACTGCGCGCCGCGAAGTTGCTCACCCAGCAGGTTCACCTTCGTGGCCATGATGCCGAATTCATCCTCGCCGGTGCGGGAGATCGGCTTCAGGGCATTCGGGTCGTATTCGCCCGTGGCCACCAGGTCGAGCATGTGGCCCAGCCGGCCCAAAGGACGAAAGGCAATGATCGAAAACAGCAGCGTGATGCAGAGCGCACCGGCTACCGACGCCAGCGCCACGCTGGCACTCTTCTTCAAGGTGGGAATAATATCCAGTGCCTTGATGAGCGGCGGATAGATGACCACGCGCACGTACAGCATGTCCGGCTTGCCCGGCGTTCCCAACGGCTGTTCGAGCTGGTAGGAAGTCTGCTGATTCAGTATCCGCATTTTGTGCAGCCAGTTGGCATCTACGATCGGCCGGAAATCCGCGTAGCCCGGATAACGCTGCCCTTGCGCCTTGGGATCGCTGTCCATCAGGATTTCGTCGTTTTTGTCGCAAACCGCAATCTCCAGCAAGGCGTGCGATGCGCTCATGATGTCGATGAGGCTGCGCTGCAGGTTCGACGCGCGCAGGGCCTCCCTCCAGGCATGCTGGCGGTCGTTATTCAGGGTATCGACGACCGCGTCCGAGGCCATCCGCTTCAGCAGGTCGGCGTGCTCCAGCGTCGCCTGATATTGCGCATCCATCTGATAGACCAGGTCGAGCACCGAGATGATGGCCACAATGGCCGTCATCACGAAGACCGAAGAGAGCGTCAACCGGGTCTGTGTGCTCATCGACGTGAGCCGCTTAGGGGATCAGCAGGAGCTTGCCTGCCGTGTGCCGGCCCTCCAGGTCGCGGTGGGCTTGCGCGGCCTCGGCCAATGGATACATGCGGTCCACGCGAATCTTCAATTCGCCCGAGGCTACCCAACCCAGGACGTCGCCCGCGCGCCACAGCAGCTCTTCGCGCGTGAGACAATGGTGCGCCAGGCTCGGCCGCGTCAGGAAAAGGGAACCCTTGGCGTTCAGGATATTTGGATCGAAAGGCGGCACCGGACCGCTGGATTGCCCGAACAAAGCCAACATGCCGCGCGTACGCAACGAGCTCAAGCTCTTGGCGAATGTCGTCGCACCCACCGAATCGTACACCACATCGACGCCACGTCCATCGGTGAGACGCCGCACTTCGGTCTCGAAATCCTGGTGCGTATAGAGGATGATTTCATCGGCGCCGGCCTGCTTCGCGAGCTCCGCCTTAGCTTCGGTGGAGACCGTACCGAAGACCTGCGCGCCAATCCGTCGCGCCATCTGAACCAGCAGCAAACCGGCTCCGCCGGCGGCGGCGTGCACCAGGCAGGTGTCGCCCGGCTTCAGCACGAAAGTGGAGTGCGTCAGATAGTGCGCCGTCATGCCTTGCAGCATCGCCGCGGCCGCCGTCCGCAAACCGACCCCGTCGGGAATCTTCACCAATTGCGCGGCGGGGACCACCGCGTATTCGGCGTACGATCCGCGCGCCATGGCATAGGCCACCCGGTCGCCCGCCGCCAGTTCCGTGACTCCGGCGCCCACCGATTCCACCGTGCCCGCGCCCTCCGATCCCAGCGTCGCGGGTAACTCGGCTTTGTACAACCCGGTGCGGAAATACACGTCGATGAAGTTCACGCCGGAAGCGGCGATCTTCACCAGCGCCTGCCCCGGTCCGGCGGCCGGCTGCGCCAGATCGACTAACTCCAGTTTTTCGGGTCCGCCGTTTTCTCTAACTTGTATGGCTTTCATGAGTAACCTTTGCGCCATGCGCGGCGAGTATGTACGATCGATGCATAGAGTAACAGATACAGCAAAGCGAACGGAAATATGAGCAGGCGTCCCACCGTACGCGCGGCCCCCGCGCCCGTGAGCCCGGCGCGAAACAGCGCGAAGTGCAGGATCGCGCGCCAATGCCCGCGATCCAGCCAGAAGTAGTCGGCGTTTTCGTTGATGATGAAAACTTTCGCCGGCAGCCGCGCCGCCAGCGCCCATTTCCACTTAGTCATGATGGGTTCGGCGGAGCATACGATGCCCATGATCGGGTAGCGCCGGGCCGCCAGCGCGCGATACAACCTGCGGCGCCCATCGGGCCCCCGATGTTCCGCCACTGTATGCGCGGTCTCGATGCCCTCGGGAGAGCCGCTGTAACAGGTCACCAGGTCGATCGGGATGGTTTCGCCGTAGGTCCGGCGCAGGCTCGGCAGCGCGCGCTCGATCAGGTGGCGCGATCCGCTCTCTACGAGCAGGATGCGCGATACCTGGGGCTGGCCGCGGCGGAGAAAATACCTCACAAAACGAATATAGCGCGGCCCATCGCAGCGTGCGCTACGGGTGCGCCGCGCTTTTCTCAGTTTGGAGGGCGGGCAATTCTGCCCGCAGCCGGCTTTTCAGCCGGCTCTGGCCGCCTAACTAAAAGGCGGCTGCGGCCAAGATTGGCCGCCCTCCTTTTTTTCGCGTATGCTGTGATTATGAAGAGTAGTGCGGCGCGAGCTCCCATCGCGAAGCCGACCTTTATCAAGCCAATAAGGCGGACTATGCGGCGCCCCGCGAGCCCGTCCTCCTGCGAATTGCCAAAGCCTCATATCTCGGAATCGCAGGTCAAGGAATGCCCGGCGGAGACACTTTCCAGCGCTCCATCGGCGCCCTTTACAACGTGGCCTTCACCATCAAAATGGCCAGCAAGTTTGCCGGACGGGATTACCGCGTTTCGAAGCTTGAGGGCCTCTGGTGGGCGGACTCAGCCCATTTTTTTATGACCGAACCGAAGGATAAATGGTCGTGGCGGCTTTTGATCCGGACGCCCGGCTTTATCGGCGGCCCCGAACTCGAAGCCGCCCGGAACCAGCTCGCCGGGAAAGGCAAAGACCCTCTCTTCCGGGTTGTGGAACTGACCACCCTCAATGAAAACCAGTGTGTGCAGATGCTCCACACCGGACCTTACGATACGGAGCCGGAAACCGTTGCCCGGATGGAAGCCTTCGCCTCCGCGCAAGGTCTCCGTGTCGAAGGCCTGCACCACGAAATCTACCTGTGCGACCCGCGCCGCGTGGCGCCGGAAAAACTGCGCACGATACTGCGCATCCCTGTGGCGCCGCGCGCTTAATGCGTTTCGCGCGGCGAGTACTTGTTCAGTCCGGCGATCAACTTTCCGGCGGACGCCGGGACAGGCAGGCCGCTGTTCAGGATCTGCTTGTTCTCCCAACGCTGGCCATATAGCTCGGCATTGACGTCGATATCGTTGCGCAATGTCGAACCATCCAGCGAGACGCCCGCAAACACGCCGTGGGAACGCGACCACGAAAGGATCTCGGCCGTCATCAAAGCGTCGGTCTGTGCCGTGGCATCCCGCCCCACCGGACCCGCGGCCACCGAGGCGTCGCCGCCCAGGGTGAACTTAGTGGTGAGCAGCCGCTTCATGCCGCGCTCGTTCATTACCAGCAGGACCAGGTCGGTGGATGAGACGCCGATCTGCAAACCGACGCTGCCGCCCTCGATGCGCACGGCTCCGGGAGGCCCCCAGCCTTGGCCGGACGCGCCCCGGCAGGTCGCGAAACCTCTGCCGTATTTGGCCGCTACGACAAAGCCGCCTTTCTTTAGACCCGGCACCAGGATGATGCAATGACTCTTGTTGAGCAAATCCTGCGGGATGGACCGGTCCGGCGTGCTCATGATTTCGTTGAATAACGCCGCGGCGTCGTCCAGGCGATCCGTCGTCTTCCGCTCTTCGGCCGCCCACGCCGCCCCGCTCAGGCCGGCCACACATATCGCAAGTGCTATTGTTCGCATCTGACTATAGTAACAGCGTGTGTGGGATGGGCTCAGCCTGCGGGGCCTCGCAGGCCCGCTGCGGACGCGTGTTAAGATGTGTGCTGAACTGCACGCCTGAGCATCTCGCATGACCCAACCCCAACGGCCGCGGGCCGTTAACGTCGTCGTCGCTACAACCGTGATGCTGTCGTTCATCTCCTTCTGGAGGGCGGCAGCCATTGTGCTTAGCGACCTGGCCTCCTCGGCCTACTACGTGGGCGGCATCGCCGAGCAGGCCATCGGCAAGGCTGCGCCCTGGTTCATCCTGGCGATCATGCTCTTTTCCTACTCGGTGCGCGCCATCTACATCGAGAGCTGTAGCATGTTCGTCCGCGGCGGCGTGTACAAGGTCGTGCACGAGGCCATGGGCGGCACCTTGGCCAAGTTCTCCGTTTCCGCCTTGATGTTCGACTACGTGCTCACTGGACCGATCAGCGGAGTCAGCGCAGGCCTGTACCTTGGCGGCCTCATCAACGAAACCGGCGAGTATTTGAAAATCCCGGGCATGCACGTGTATCCGCCCTATTTCGCGGCGGCCTTTGCCGCCGTGGTCACCCTTTATTTCTGGCGCAAGAATATCATCGGCATCCACGAATCCAGCGAAAAAGCCCTGCGCATCATGCAGATTACCAGCGTGATGGTGGTCATGCTGATCGTCTGGTGCCTGATCACCATCTTCAAGAATGGTTATCAGCCGGTGCCTCTGCCCATACTGGCCAACCTGCATTTCAGCAAGGAAGGGCTGGGGTGGCTGCGTGGCACGGCCGCGCCTTCGATTACCGTCATCGCTATTCTGGTGGGCTTGGGTCACTCGCTGCTGGCTATGAGTGGCGAAGAGAGCCTTGCCCAGGTGAATCGCGAAATCGCGCATCCCAAGTTGAAGAACCTCGAGCGTGCCGGCTTCGTGATCTTTATCTATAGCATGCTCTTCACGTCGCTGGTCTCCTTCTTCGCGGTCATGATCATTCCCGACGCCGCGCGGCAGAAGTTCCTCGATAACCTGATCGGCGGCTTGTCCATGTACCTGGTAGGCCCCCTGTCGGTGCGGCTGCTGTTCCATGGCTTCGTCGTGCTGGTCGGCACTCTGATCCTCTCGGGAGCCGTAAACACCGCCATCATCGGGTCGAACGGTGTGCTCAACCGCGTGGCTGAGGATGGCGTTCTTCCCGATTGGTTCCGCCATCCCCACCATAAATCTGGAACCAGTTCGCGGCTGATTAACCTGATCGTGATCCTGCAATTGATCACCATTGTTATCAGCCGCGGCGATGTCTACATGCTGGGTGAGGCCTACGCCTTTGGCGTGGTGTGGAGCTTCGCCATGAAGGCCCTCTCGGTGCTGGTGCTGCGCTATAAACAGCCGCAGGGCCGCGGCTGGAAGGTGCCGCTCAATTTCCACATCGCCGGCACCGAGATTCCCGTCGGCCTGATGCTGATCACCATCGCGCTTTTCGCCCTGGCCCTGATCAACGTGGTGACGAAGGAGATTGCCACCATCTCCGGCGTGAGTTTTACCATCGCGTTTTTCATCATGTTCGAGTTCTCCGAGAAGTACAATCGCCTGCACACCGCCGCGCATTCCCATGAACTGGAAAAATTCAATCTGAACACCAGCGACGAAGTGTCGGCGGAATCCTCCCATGTGCGGCCCGGGAACGTGATTGTGGCGGTGCGCAATCCCAATCGCCTGGAACACCTGCAGCGCATGTTGGAGAAGACCGACACCCGGCGCATCGACATCGTGGTGCTCTCGGTGCGGCAGGTCACGCAGGCGGCGTCCGGCGAGCACCCCCTGGATGCCAGCCAGATTTTCTCGGTGGACGAAACCGAGGTTTTCACTAAAGTCGTAAACCTGGCGGAGAAGGCCGGCAAGCACGTGGAGTTGATGGTGGTGCCGGGAAGCAATCCCTACGCTGCGATCGTGGCTACCGCGCAACGCCTGCAAGCCTCGCGCATCGTGATGGGTTTGTCCCCCAAAATGAGTCCGGCCGAGCAAGGCGCCGTGGTCGGCCGGGAATGGGAAAATCTTCCCGAGCCGCGGCCTTCTCTATCCATGGAGATTGTGATTCCCGGGGAGGATGAATCCATCTTTTACAACCTGGGGCCGCACCCGCCCAGGCTATGGCCGCAGGATCTCGATCTGCTGCACCAGCTTTGGCTGGAACTGTCCGCCAAGGGCCCGGGATCGAAGTTGCACCATCGCGATATCGTGGGTGTCGCTCTGCGCCGCATGCAGGAGTCCATTCAGGGCGGGCACGCGGACGAGGTGGTGGCCGATGTGATGCGTGAGATCGCCAACGGGACCGCCAAGCCGCCTGCCGGCGAACGGCGCGAGTAGTCCAATTTTCGATTTCAGCCCTTCCTAAAAACCCGCCGCACCAGCCAGATGCCCATTACCAGGCAAAACGGCGCCGTCACCATGCCCGGAAAATATCGGCCGTACCAGGCACTCAGGATCAGATGCGACGCGCCGTTCCCGATACCCCCAATCAAACCAAGAAATAGAACGCTCAGATAGGCTAATCGTACCCGCCGGTAAACACCTAGTCCCGCCAGCACGAAAGCCGCAAGCCAGAGCATATTGAACGTCACGAAACGCGTGTCGCTCCAATCCTATCCGAACAGTTTTGGGAACTGATGTTGGAACCCTGCGGCATACTCTTCTGTGAAATGCAGGCACTGCACGGCCACCGCCAGCAGATAGACGGGCAGGACGGACGCCGCATCGTTCTTCCAACGGGCCGCTGCCCAAACGAAAAAAGTCAAAGCCAGTCCGCCGCTGAGGAAAATGATGGCCGGGCCCATCCAGTAGGTCTGTGCGGGCAACGCAATCAATACCAGCGTGGCCCCGGCTATGCGATCTCGCCACGACACCGGCACGCTGTTCCAGACCTCCCGTGTGGACGCTTCATCGTATTACGGATCGCCCTCTGCCACCCGCGTGACGCCCTGAGTTGCGGCGGATTGCGTTTCGCAGGCTTACCTGCGACAATCTAGACCGGGAGAACGGTATACGATGCGAGTTTCTCGGGCCGGCCAAGTTCCAGCCTTACTGGCCTGCGCATTAATCCTGGCGCCAATTGCGAAGAGCCAAAAAGCGGCGCCGGTTCTTACGACGTTATATAGCTTTGGCGGCACGAGTGACGGCGCCGATCCAGAAACGCCTCTGGTCTTCGGCCGCGGCGGAGTGCTCTACGGGACGACCCGCCAACAGGGTTCAGCCCTCAATGGTACTGCGTTCTCTCTGTCCCCACCGGCCTCTCCAGGGGGTTCCTGGACCGAAACGACCATTCACACTTTTGGCGAAGTCAGTGGCGACGGTCTCACTCCATTCTCAGGATTGACGGCCGGCAAAGGCGGCGTCCTGTACCGTGTCACCATCCAAGGCGGACCGCCGGGGGACTCCGGCACGGTCTATTCATTAATTCCTCCCGCTACCGCCGGAGGCGCCTGGACCGAGAACGTCCAGTACGGTTTTCCGTACATTTTGTTCGGACCGAAGGGATTCAATCCCGTTGGGAGCCTGGCCATAGGCCCGGACGGGACTTTGTACGGCGAGAATTCGGCGGGAGGTGCAAACGGCATCCGGAACCGTCTTTTCACTAAGTCCGCCGGCCGTCCCCGGAGAGTCATGGACTGAAAACACACTCTACACCTTCGGCGCCTTTAGCGGCGATGCGGCAATACCGGCGGGCGGCCTGGTTATCGATGGCGCGGGAGTATTATATGGCGTCACGGAGGCCGGCGGTAGCCACGGGAGCGGCACGGTCTTTTCGCTGGCTCCGCCCGCCACCCCAGGGGAAATATGGACCGAGACTGTGCTCCACAGTTTTGCCGGATCCCCGGATGGGTCGTTCCCGAATTCCGCTTTGGTGCCGGGAGCCGGCGGCGAATACTTTGGCACGACCAGCCTGGGAGGGATTGCGGGGAACAACAGCCAGGGCGTCGTCTTTTCCCTGGCGCCCCCTAACGTGGCGGGGGGCGCGTGGACCGAGAGCGTGCTGTATCGGTTCCACGGCGCCGGGGACGGTGGTGGACCGGCCGGTTTGCTCTACAATCCTAAGACCGGCTCGCTGTACGGTACGGCCTTGAGTGGAGGAGCGAATGCCGACGGGGTCCTTTTCGCATTGAAGCCGCCCGCTGTTGTCGGAGGGGCTTGGACCGAACACGTGCTGCATAGCTTCGACAGCCTCGACGGGCGCTTTCCCGACGCGGGTCCGATCGAGCGCGAAGGTGTGCTTTACGGTTCCACGGTAGGTGGTGGAACCGAAGCCTGCCCGTGCGGAACCGTCTATGCATTCACACCCTAAGCGTTCGCCAGCAATCAATATGTTATGACGAAGTGCATTACACCGATGCTGCTCATCGGCATGGCGGCCGTCGCGCAGCAAACTACCGTCAATATGAGCCCCTAACCCCTCGGGCGCGGGTCGGAAGTTGCAACCTGCAAGGGCGGATTTGGTTTTCGATCTGATCGGCGGGCGGAGTGGCGGCGTGGCCCTTTGAATCGGTGCATGTTATCGCTCAAAGTATAATTGTCGGCCAGATACTACATGTACGGCGCATCGCCCCCCACTGCATGCTGTTGAATCTCATGCTGTCGGAGCCTTCGCCCGTCGTGATGTTCGTGAATGGCTGGGGCTGCGGAGCGCCGTTGTCGCCCGCGCCGATGGTCACTTCCAGCCAGGGGAAAAGGTCGTTCAGGCACCCGCTGGGGTTCGAAGAAAGTCCAGCCGGCACGCGTGCGCCGCGGAGTGACGAAACGTTTCCGGCTCGAAACTCACTAAGACAAGGAATGCACGATCTGACGGCACAGGAGGTCCCATGGCAGTGCGAATTCTGAGAATAGGTTGCAAAGGCGAGGATGTACGGGTGATCCAAAATGCGTTGAACCGCCACGGAGCGAGTCTCGATCCGGATGGCGATTTCGGCAATCACACCCGCGACGCGGTGATCGCTTTTCAGCGGGAACAGCAGGCCCGGAACAAGCGATTCGGCGTGGATGGCGAAGTGGGCCCCCAGACGCGCGGTGCTCTGTTCCCGCTGGTCGCGGTCACGGTCAACGTATACGGAACGCGGCTGAAAAGCCCTGGGAGCTGGCCCTTCAAGACCCCGGTTCCACCGCCGCCTTCCTTGAATCTAAGTTTGCCTCCGCTCACGCTGGGTATGCCGCACTTAGAGACGATTCCCGGCCTGCTGGAGCCGCTTGCCGTTCCCCCGATGCCGGCTCGCGCATCCATCATGGGCGCGAACTGGCAACAATTGGGTCAAACCCAGCGCCAGTTTACGGGCCTGTTCCGCGGCCCGTTCGTCGACACCTTCGCGGTCGGCGTGCAAACCGTCTTCAACAAAAGCGATGACGATAACCACGTCGAGTTCACCACCGGTTGTTTGCTGCAGAGCCCGCTCGGTTTTGTAGATAATCAGGGCAACAATTTCACGCTCGCTTGTTTTGCGAATGCCACCTGGGTCGATCCGATCCTGCATCTCGGCATGTTCCACCTGGCCAATCCTTACGCCCAATTTCAAGGGCAGGGCAACTTGAGCGGGCCCGTTCAGCCGACCGCGCAGCTGGGGGTGTTTCCCGTGAACATCAACGTGGATCTCAACAAAGACGGCCTGCAGCTCAATTTCACGGGCGGCGCTGTCTGGAATCTGGCGTTTGACGGCAACGGCATCACCAGCACCTGGGGAACCCAACTCGGCGTCGGACTGGTCGGGAAGTTCCGGCTGTTCTGATGGCGTAAGCCGAAATTACGGCCGCGGAGCCGGATCGCAGCCTGGCGACACGCTGTAAAATGCGTTGCCCTTGTAGTCCAGCTCATTCAGCCCCGCCTGGGACGTATAAAACCCTTCGATCACGCGGCGCTTCAGCCACCCGATAAATGGATCGCCGCCAGCTTCCAACGCTGCGAGCGTGGGCAGCGGCTCCGCGTCCAATCGCGCCAGGCCCGCGCGGCAGACCTGCTGTGCGTCGAAAGTCTCCAATTCGTGGACGGCCTCCTCGCCATAGAAGGCGCTCGCCAGCGCGCGGTGAGCCGGAGAGAGGGATTGCGCGGCTTTGCGGACCGCGGCCGCGTCGTTCACCAGCAAGTCGATCCATGCCCCGATTTCAGGCACGGGAGTTGTGGCGGGATCTTCACCAAGCATTGCGCCCACG
>JBEKIM010000234.1:0-10666 GCA_050011755.1 Bryobacteraceae bacterium
AGATCCTGGAGGAGGCGGAGGAAGGCTTCGGGATCCTCGCCTTCGAGGATGAAGTGTTTGTCTCCGGAGAGGCCGTGGGTGAGGCCGTTGCGGCTGGAGGCGGCTTTGCCTTCGGGGGTGCGCGGGCCGGTCGATTTCCGGGCGTTGCGGCGGTTGGATTCGGTGTGGTTCGATTTCACGATTGATGCCCTTTCGCTTTCAGGCTAGTTGGTTGGATTTGGGGATGACGGGTTCGATTTGTGCAAGTGATTGAAAAGAAGGGAGAGATTTATTGGGCTGGGTACGTGATCGCGAGTGGGTTGCGGGACTTAAGAGTCCCGCCGGCACGCTAAAGCGTGCGCCACGGGCACGCGGTTAAGATGGGGTCATGGAAGAAAGGTCAGGCAAGCGTGTTTTTGTCCGGAACCGAACCCGTAATACTGTTTTGGCGGATGCGGCCGAAGTCGCCGACACCAGCGAGAAGCGCAGGACGGGCTTGTTGAAGCATGAACGGCTGGACGCCGGGCAGGGACTGTGGATTGTGCCCTGCGAGTCGGTCCACAGCTTCTTCATGAAGTTTGCCATCGACCTGGTTTACCTGGATCGAGACAGAAAGGTGCGCAAGGTGCGGCATCGGATGGTCCCGTGGAGGGTATCGGCGTGCCTGAGCGCGCACTCGATCTTAGAACTGCCGGCGGGCGCGGTAGCGGCCAGCGGCACGGTAGTGGGCGACCAACTGGAGATCGAGAATTAGGAACTGCCGATCAGGATTCCGGCCAGGAATACCAGCACACCTCCCAGGACAACTTGCAGAGTGGCCGCGAGCAGCGGGCTATCCATGTAGCGATGCCGGATGTAGCTGATGGAGGCCAGTTCCACGGCTACTACCAATACGGCGGCCATGAAGGCGATGTGAAAGTTGGGAATCATGAAGGGCATGGTATGGCCAATGCCGCCGGCGGTGGTCATGAGCCCGCAAACGAGGCCGCGCACCCAGGGATGGCCGCGGCCGGTGAGCGATCCATCGTCGGAAAGGGCTTCGGCGAAGCCCATGGAAATGCCGGCGCCGACGGAGGCGGCCAAGCCCACCAGAAAAGCGTCGTGGCTGGTGTGGGTGGCGAAGGCGGCGGCGAAGAGGGGGGCGAGGGTGGAGACGGAGCCATCCATCAGGCCGGCCAGGCCCGGTTGGACGATCTGCAGGACGAATAAACGGCGGCTGGCGGCTTCCTCCTGCTCGCGCACGTTGGTGGAGAGGCCTTGTTCGAGCGATTCGGCGGCGGCCTGGTGCTGGCGCTCGATCTCGGCGAGGTCGCCCAACAGTTTGCGAGTGGAAGCGTCGGTGACGCGCTCCTGAGCTTTCTCATAAAACTGGCGGGTTTCCAGTTCCATGATCTCGGCCTGCTTGCGCACGACGTTGATGCCGAGGGGGCGCACGAGCCAGACAGGTTTGCGGGTGATGAAGCCTTTCACATCCTGGCGGCGGATGAGCGGGATGTGATCGCCGAAGCGCTGTTGGTAGAGGTCGATCAGGGAACGGCGATGTCCATTTTCCTCGGCCTGCATCTCCTCGAACATTTTGGCGGTGGCGGGATAGGTTTCGCGCAGACCGTCGACGAAGTCGCCGTAGATATGGCCGTCTTCCTCCTCGAGCGAAACGGCCAGCGCCAGGATTTCCCTCTCGGACAGTTCTTTGAAATTCTTTGCCAATGCGATCTCCAGTGGTGTTCTAGTTTGTCTTGGTTCGCGCTCTTAGTTTGACGCCTTCCGTCCGTCATGCGCATGATGTTCCCACGTCATGCCGGGTTCAAAGCGCGCCCCGCTAGTATTGCACCACAGAATTCCCTTAACCGGCGCTATTTGTTTTCTGCCCAGTATGCCGATGAAATCGAGGTTTCCGCTCACGTTAGTGGGCAGATCTCCTTCTCGAAATTGCTTGGTTTTCCGTGAGGAGAAAAGCGGGACTTAAAAGTCCCGCCGGCACGCTAAAGCGTGCGCCACGGGCCGCAGCCCATACATAGACGGGTAGGCGGCGCGCATCTCCTGGGCCTGGGCGCGCACGGATTCGATCTGGACGAGGGGGCCCTGGCCGATGCCCGGACACCAGGCGGCCGTGCGGCGCCAGGCGCGCGTGGTCTTGGTGAGCTCGGGCCAGAAGGGAAAGATGCGGCACTGGGTAGGCTTGGCGGGATGGATGGAGCATCCGTCCGGCTGGAGGAAGCGGCAGAGGCCACCACGGGGGATGCGGAGGCGGCGCAGGTTTTTGGTGCGGTAGATGTACTGCTTTTCGAATGCGGCGACGGTCATATGGAGGAATTGGGCGGCGCGCGCGACATCGGCTCCGGTGAGATAGACGAAGCCCTTGCGTTGGCAGCAGGCGGTGCAGCCTGGCTGGCAGGCGAAGCGCAGTGGGTGGATGGGAGCGGCCATTTTTACTGTCGCCGGTGGTGACTCATCAATGTATCGTTTATCGAATTGGTGGCGCAATGCTTACCTCAAAGCACGCCTCAAAGCACGCCTCAAAGCAGCGGGACTTAAAAGTCCCGCCGGCACGCTGAAGCGTGCGCCACGAAAAAAAACGCCGGGCACGGAGCCCGGCGTTTTGGATGACGCGGAGATGCGGTACAGCTTTAGAAGCGCACTTTGGCGGTGAGCACCATGACGCGGCCGGTAACGACCGAGCCCTGGAAGGCGCCGTAGGCGCTGGTGGGCTCTTCTACCGTGCCGTAGATCCCACCGACGGCGCCGGAAGCGACGTTGGTGTAGGCGTTGGCGAAGTGCGCATGATTGAGCAGGTTGTAAGCGCTGGCGCCGACGGTGAGGCGGAGGCGCTCAGTGATGGAGATATTCTTGTACAGGCTGGAATCGATATTGAAGTAGCCTGGACCAAACAGGGTGTTGCGGCCGATGTTGCCGAAGCCCGTTTCGTTGCCTCCGTAACCGGAGAACATGGACTGGGACAGGCAGGGCGTAGCGCCGTTCACAGCGGCATTGCCGCAGGAATGCGGGATGGCGGTGGCGGCCGTAGCGAGAAGGGCTCCGCCGTAGCTCGATCCGACGTTCAAAGTACCCTCAAAGAGATTCGGCAACAGGGTATCGACGATGCTCTCGGGCGATCCGGTACGGACGTAGAGCTTGCTCGATACGGACCACTCGCCCAACAGGTAATTGAGGGCGCGGCTGCTGAACTTCCAGGGCGTGTCGTAAACGAAATCGCCGGTCACGTTGTGGCGCACGTCGTAATCGGCGTTGCCATAATTGGCCTTGATATTGGGATTGGCGAGAGTGTTGAAGAGCTCGGTATTGTAGCCGATCTGCAGACCGGAGCCACCGTTGGACACGTCGTCCAAGGCGTGACTCCAGGTGTAACTGATCTGGCCCTGGAAGCCGTGCGAGAAGGCGCGGCGGAACTGGAAGGTGACGCCGTCGTAATTGGATATGCCCTGGTTAGTGAGCTCGGTGACCGAGAGGAAGCGGGGATCAGGCTGGGTGGACGGCAGGCCGGCGAAAGGACCGCCGAGAGCGGCGGCGTTGGCGAAACCATTTTGCGCCAGGAGGTTGTATCCGTGATTTCCCGAGTAGGTAGCCACGAAAACATTTTTGTTGCCGATGGGCTGCTCGATTTCGAAACTCCACTCGGCATACCGCGGAGTGCTGAAGTGCTGATCGATGGAGGAGTAGCCGAAGGGGCCGAATCCGGGCACCGCGGCTTCCAATTGAGCCAGGGTCTGGCCACCGAAGAAGCCGGTCTTGAAGGCGTTGAATTCGTTCTGCGCCTGGGTTGCCGCGCTAGACGGGTCGCTGGCGGAGCCCACTTCCTGGCCACCGTTGACATAAGCGCCATACGGATAGGGAGCGTTGTGGAAGAGGTTGGACACCAGGAAAGCGGGGGCCAAATCGGCGAAGAGGCCGAAGCCGGCGCGGACGACGGTGGAGCTGCCGCCGCGGGGGCTCCAGACTACGCCAACGCGGGGTTGTGGAACTACGGAATCGACGGAGTAGTAAGCGTTGCTCAAGCCCGTGTTGATGGACTGATTGTACGGGATGTCGGCGCCCTGCTGGAAGCTGGAGGAAGTAAAGGGGGCGGTGAGACTGGAGAAGCACTTGTCGGTGCAGAGCGGGTTGCCGGTGCGGTCGAGGCGCAGGCCGAAGGTGACCTTGAGATTCTTGCCGGCGTTCCACTCATCCTGGGCATAGACGCCGATGTTATAGAGGCGGATATGGGCGGTGGTGATGCTGGTAAAGGTCTGCGAGTAGGCGCTGCCGAAATTCGCATCGGTCACGCCGTTGGCGAAATCGGTCAGAGAGCCGAAGGAATACTGGCCCGTGGTGCCGGCCAGGAGACCGAAATCGCTGACGCGGTTGCGACGGAAGTTTTCACCGATCTTGATGGTGTGGTTGCCGCGGGTAATGGAGAGATCGTCGATCAACTGGCCCTGGCCCACGTCGCGGCCTTGGGGGAAGGAGTTCCAGGAAGATCCCATCTGATAGAAGCCGCCGCCATTGGCGCCGCCATCCCCGATGTCGAGTTGATAGGGGAACAAGGACTGGGAGGCGGCGACATTCGCCGGACCGAAATAAGCGCTATACCACAGCACCGATCCGATGAAGCTGTTGACCACCCTGGGGGTGATGACGTAAGTGTAGTTAACCGCGCCATCCCATTCCGGCTGGATACTCTGTTCGTTGAAGGTGGTGCTGACGAGGTTCGTGGAGGTAGGCTGGAACCCGTCGTCGTGCTTCACGCGGAAGTAGACCTTCTGCTTATCGGTGATGGACTGATCCACGCGGAAAGTGTAGAGGTGTTCTTTGTTGGTGTTGGAACCGCTGTGCGCCCAGGACTCGCCGCAAGGGACCGTGGTGCCGAATGTCCCGCCGCCCGGAGCGGGAGTGCCCGCAAAACCGGTGACGCCGCATCCGAGGTTACCGTTGGCATCCTGCAACAAGCCGCTGCCGTTCGAGATGGGCACGGCGCCGGAAACGCCCGGAGCGCTGTTCCAGATCTTGAAGGCGTTCTGGTAGAGGGGCAGCGAGCCGGCGGGCACGTTACCGAGAATGTAGGACTGAAGCTGGGGGGTGGGAATGGTGACGATGCCCGCGGAGGGCAGCGTGTAATACAATCCTTCGGTATCCGCATAGAAGAACGTCTTGTCCTTGCGAATGGGGCCGCCGACATCGGCTGCCCATTGGTTCGAAATGGCTTTGGGCCGGGCGAGACCGTCGGAATTGGAGAAGAAGTCGTTGGCGTTGAGGCGGTCGCCGTTCCAGTTCCAGACCAGATCGCCATGGAAGCCGTTGGTACCGGACTTGGTGATGTAATTGACCTGAGCGCCGGCTTCACGTCCATACTGGACGCTATAGGCGTTTTGTACGACGGCGGCTTCCTGTACTTCGTTGACGCCGAGGAGATTGTTGCTGGCGCCGGAGTTATTGAGGTTCAAATAGGCGTCGTTGTAGTCGTTGCCGTTGATGGTGAAGAGATTGGAAACGCCGGGCAAGCCGTGGGAAGTGAAGTTGCCGTAGCCGCCGCCGGTGCTCATCACGATTCCGGGAGCGGTGAAGGCGACCGTGGTCAAGTCGCCGCCGCCGGCGGGCATCTCTTGCATTTGGGTGGTGGTGTAAGTGGTGCTGAGGTTGGCATTCTCGGTTTCTACGAGCGCGCCGCTAGCCAGAACCTCGATGACTTCCTGGGTAGACTGCACCTTGGCGACCAAGTCCACCGTGTTGACCTGGCCGACTTCGACGGCCAACTTCTGGACATCGGTTTTGAGGCCGGCGGCGGTAGCCGCGAGAGTGTAGTTGCCGGGCTTGAGGAAGGTGAAGCGGAAGGAGCCGTTGTTATCGGTGGCCACGGACCGCGTGTCGCCGAAGTCGACGCTCTTTAGAGTTACGGAGGCGCCGGGCACAATGGCGCCGGTAGTATCTTTGACCGTGCCGACGATGTCGCCGGTCGTAATCGTTTGTGCGAAGGCCATGGGCAGCGAGAACAGGGCTAAAGCTACTACGCCCAGAGCCAATTTTCGATGGAACTGCATGTATCCCCCCTTTGAACTTTATTGCGGAAAAGCGTCAAAGTAAGCAATCTGACAACCAAACGGTAAACGTCGCTAAGTTTATGTAAAAACAAGGCGCTCCTGGTCAAAGCTACGCGATCCCATAATCCAGGACCGATTGAGTCCGGATTTCGGGATCGCACGCCGTTTCAAACCGCAACGTGCCGCTAAATTTTAGTGCTATCCGTGAAGTATCGAATGGGGCGCAGCGATTGTCAATGGAAAAAGTAAGAATTCGTACGATCTAATTGCGTTATAAAGATAAGGAATTCGTAAATTAGCGGGTGGGCGCGGCGTGGAACGCAGGAAAAACATATTTGGCCGCAGATGAACGCAGATGAACGCGGATAAGTGGAGTGAACCCCAAAATTGAGACACGCCGAAAAGCCGCAGTTACAGTTCGGTCAACATGCCTTGCTCTGGCGTCCACGACTGGATGATGCCGTAGATGCCGAGGCGCCAGTCTTGCCGTTCGCCTGGCGCCGCTCCTTGACTTTGAGCAAGGCAAGTTTGAAAAATTCGTTTTCCAGCGTTTTGTCGGGCAGAGCTCTTCCGCGGTAGTCGCCAAATTCGCATGCCGCGGTTCGGGACGGCCCTCGAACTGGTACCGCCGGGTATAGAGCAGCTTCCGCTGGACCCTCAGCTCGCGGGATTCATCCGTTCGAGGGCCTGCCGATTGAACTCCACCGTGTGCCGACACCACTTTGCCATCTTCGCCATTGTGCCTCCATTCGCTGCAAAGTGCGTCTTTTCGGCGTGTCTCAATTTTGGGGTTCACTGCATAAAGACCAAGCGGGATTTCGGAGCGCCCTCTGCTACCATCTGATCAGGGAAAAGAAATGCCGCGCTTATCGTCTCCGGCCCGTGAAATCAAGGGCCACTATACAGTTCTGGTGATCGGGTCGGGTTACGGCGGAGCGATCGCGGCATCGCGGCTGGCGCGGGCGGGGCAGCAGGTTTGCGTGCTGGAGCGGGGCCGCGAGTTTCAAAGCGGCGAGTTCCCGGATACGGAGGCCGAGGCGCTGGCGGAAATGCAGGCGGAACTGCCGGGCGGGCACACGGGTTCGCGCACGGGGCTTTACGACTTCTATGTAAACCGGGATGTGAACGTGTTCGTGGGCTGCGGGCTGGGCGGCACCTCGTTGATTAACGGAAACCTGGCACTGCGGCCGGACGCGCGGGTTTTCGAAGATGCGTGCTGGCCGCAGGCGCTGCGGGACGATATGGCCGGCGTGGAAGAAGGCTACCGGCGGGCGGAGGAAATGCTGCGTCCCACCCCTTATCCGGAGCGGTATCCGGCGCTGCCGAAGTTGCTGGCGCTGGAACAATCCGCCAGGCATCTTGGGCAGACGTGCACGCGGGCTCCGATCGCGGTGAACTTCGTGGAGGGCGTAAACCACGTGGGCGTGACGCAACACGCCTGCATGCTGTGCGGGGACTGCGTGAGCGGGTGCAACTACGACGCCAAGAATACGCTACCGTTCAACTATCTGCCGGATGCGCGCAATTTCGGAGCGGAGATTTATACGCAAGTTTCAGTGCGGCGGCTGGAGCGGCGGGATGGACGCTGGCTGGCGCACTACCGGAGGCTGGAGACAGGGGCGGAGGAATTCGACGAGATCGCGCGGACGGTTTCGGCAGACATCGTGGTGCTGGCGGCCGGCACGTTGGGATCCACAGAGATCCTGCTGCGATCGAAGGCGGCCGGACTGCCGCTATCGGACCAGGTGGGGCAGCGGTTCTCGGGCAATGGCGACGTGTTGGGCTACAGCTTGAACTGCACCGAGGAGATTCGGGGCGTGGGTTACGGCCACCGGGACGCGCGCGATATGGAGGCGGTGGGTCCGTCGATCACGGGAACGATCGACATGCGGGGGCAGGCGGATTTGAACGACGGCATCGCGATCCAGGAGTTTGTCACGCCGGGCGCGCTGGTGAACCTGCTGCCGCAAGCCATGGCCAAGACGGGCGCGGCGTTGGGCAGAGTGGCGGGCGCCGGTTTGCACGAAGCCGTGGAGATGGAGAGCGAGATCGAAGAGTTCTCGGTGGGGCCCTACGGTCAGGACGAGAACACGGCGAACCATACACAGGCCTACCTGGTGACGACGCACGAAGGCGGCGCGGGGAGTATCGGGCTGTCCGGCGGGCGGTTGAAGATCGAATGGCCGCACGTTGGGGAGCAGCCGATTTTCGCGCGGGTGAATGAGACGCTGGCGGAGGCGACGAGGGCGTTGGGCGGCACTTACATGATCGACCCGGTGTGGAGCCGGATTTTCGATCACGATCTGATCACGGTGCATCCGCTGGGCGGCTGCGCCATGGCGGGCGATGCGGCGCATGGCGTGGTGAATCACAAGGGCCAGGCTTTTTCGAGCGGGAGCGGGACGGAGGTCCACGAGGGATTGTATGTATGCGACGGCGCGACGATCCCGCGATCGCTGGGGGTGGGTCCACTGCTGACGATATCCGCGCTGAGCGAGCGGGCCTGCGCGTGGATGGCGCGCGACCGGGGATGGAAGATCGATTACACGCTGCCTTCACGGCCGCGGCCGGCGGATGCGGCGAGGGAACCGGCGGGCATTCAATTCCGCGAAAGCGCGCGCGGCGATGGGTGCGAGCTGGAGCTGACGGTGGTGGCGGACGATCTGGATGAACTGATGGGGAATCCGGAATCGTGGGCGCGGGTGGCGGGCCGGTCGGTGGCGCCACTGCTCTCCGGCAAGCCGTTGACGGCCTGGGGCGAATTCAGCCTGGGGCGCAGGGAATACCAGATCAAGCTGGCGGACGGGCAGGGCCAGACCTTCTTCCTGGAAGGTGCGAGGGAGGCTACTGCGATCCATGCGACGGTGCATGAGGGAGACGCGGCCGGCGCGGTGATGGCGAAGATTACGCTGCGGATGCTGCCGCAGGACTTGCGGAACCAGTTGAGCACGCTGCGGGTTTTGAACGCCGCCGACACGGGCGCGAGCGCCGCCGGCACGGGCGCACGGCTGGCGGCCATGGAGCGATTCGGGCGCGCGCTGGCAGGCGATCTTTACGACATTTACGGCAGCGTGGAAGGGGGCCGCAAGAAGCGGCCGCTGCGGGTGAACGCGCCGACGGTGTATCCGCTGGAAGGCGGGGCCCGGCTGATCCGGTATGAGGGCGGATCGCATGGACCGGTTGTGCTGACGGCGGGGACGGGCGTATCCAGCCGAGTTTTTTCGATCGATACGATTGAGACGAACCTGGTGGAGTACTTTTTCGCGCACAGTTGGGATGTTTGGGTTTTGGATGGGGCGGATGGGGCGGATGGGGCGGCCGCGGAGAAGAAAGTCAGAGAGATTACGCGGGCGGGGCGGGTTGCGGTGGTGAGCGCGGGGACGGAGAATCCAGTTGTGGTGGAATTGAATGCGGCGACGCGGGATGCGGTTCCGGCGGCGTGGCTTGGTATCGCGGCGATTGGGAAGAATGCGGCGCGCGATGTTTTTCCGGGGATTGAGCGGGGGTTAAAAGAGCGGGACTTAAAAGTCCCGCCGGCACGCTAAAGCGTGCGCCACTTTTCGAGGAAAGCGCGGACGTCGGCGGGGCCGATCTTTACGGTGGATTCGAACTCGCCGTTTTTCTGGGCGACCACGACCTTGCCATCCGGATCGAGAACGGCCAGGCTCGGCACGCCGTGGTCGAGCGCGACGCCCATGCGCGCGGCGAGGTCATGATTGTCCTTGCCTTCGTCGCCGATACTGATGTGGACGACGACGTAGTTGGAATCCACCAGCGGGGCGAATTCGGGCGAGTGGAAAGTGGTGTCCAGCACGTGGCAGTCGTAGCACCAATTGGCGCCAAACACGACCAGCACGCGTTTGTGCTCCTTGCCGGCGGTGAGCAAGGCGGCCTTCAGTTCGGCCTCCGCGTCGCCGGGATCGGAATATAAGGCGGTGTTGGGAACCGCGGGCTGCGGGAGAGTCCGGGGCGGGCCGGGAGTGAATTCCGTGCGGCGCGAGGCGACCATGCGCCAGCCATCCGGCTGGTTTGCCCAGACCTGGAGCATGGAGGCCACCAGGTTCCGGCCGGCTTCGATGCGCAGGAGCAGTCTACGTTGGCCCTGGACAAACTCGGACTCGAGCACTTTGGGGTGCACGGCGGTGATGCCGGTGTCGCGCAGACTCGACCAGAACCGGAGTTCGTCCGGAAGGGTGCCCGGCGGGTTCCGGCCCACTTGCACAGCAGCCGGGGGATGGGTGCTGTAAAGGCGCGCCAAGGCGGCCTGGTCGCCAGCGGCTACGGCGTTCTTCCACTCTTCGAAGGGCGCGAAGGGGCCGTTTGCGGAGGCGGCGGCCAGGGTTCCCGGTAGAAAGCTTCCCGCTAGAAAGACGCTTAGCAGGCTTCTTGCTAGAAAGAGGACGGCTGCCGCCGGGTTCTTCGATGGCCTAAAATCGCCGTTGTGAGCCACAGTTGCCTTTGCGGGACTCAAAAGTCCCGCCGGCACGCTAAAGCGTGTCAGGATGGATCTGCGGGCCACCAAATGTGATGAAAACTCAATTTGGAGGGGGGCCAATCCTGGCCGCAGCCGGCTTTCCAGCCGGCTTAGCCGCCTGAAAGGCGGCTGCGGGCATGATTGCCCGCCCCCCAATTGGGTTTTCAACGGTGCGCCACGG
>JBEKIM010000235.1:0-10619 GCA_050011755.1 Bryobacteraceae bacterium
ATATCTTCGGTAATGGCCGCGAACAGGTGCGCCAGCAGGCCGACACCGAGAAGGACGAGCTCTACAAACAGATCGGCCAACTGAAAGTGGAGTTGGACTTTTTAAAAAAAAGAGCTTGCCTTCCTATCCCGATCCTTCACGTCAAGATGCACCTCAGACGCGGAGTAATTCGACCAATCTCGCCGGGAACTACCGTGAGAACCTCGACGGAGAACAGTGTGACCCGTTACAGTTCATCGCCGTCACTTCCTTCGCCTGAGCAGTTCGAGTGCCGCAAGAGACAGGACGGCATCTTTGATGTGTTGTCGGTCCATGCGAAGCTCCGAGACGGTTTTTTGCGGTCTTATGGTCCTTCCGGTTCCCGTTTGAGATTGGGGCAGTACTCCCGCTGTCCGGCCAGGTGGGCGATCAGACCGGCTGGCGGAGTGAATAGCCTGTTCGATCCTTCCCAACTCCGAGCTAAGGTGCGTAATTATTCTCGCTACGTTCAATGATTTGCTCCGTTCTATAACTACGCCGTTGTGCTCGACGGTCCGGGTGAGCATTCAGATCCGCTGGAGCTTAGGGCATCCGGCCAGCGCGCTTTCATCGTAGGTCGTTCGCTCAGGACATCTCGAATGCGGTTTATTAGCATTTCCGGCATGAACGGCTTTGGAAGGAACGACCACCCGTTGCTCAGCACCGGTATTCCCGTGTGCAGGCCGGAGATCAACAAGATTTTGGCGTGGGGTCGTTCGTGGCTTAACTGGGTCGCCACTTCGATCCCGGTCATTCCAGGCATGTCAAGATCCGACAAGAGCAGGTCAATTGTTCCGTCGAAATCATGAGCCTTTTGAAGCGCTTCGTTCCCGTCCCGGGCAATAATAACTTTTTAGCCGTATCGGTGGAGCAGGGCTGCAAGGAGTTTTTGAAGCTGCCCATCGTCATCCGCAAAGAGAATTGTCTTATCGGCATTGCTTGATGGTGCCTTGTCTGTTTCGGCCGGTACCGTTGGACGAACTGTCTCGCCCATCGTGTTAGCCGACGATACCGCGATCGTTGTGACTTCGGTGTCGATTTCGGGCCGCTTTCTCATTGAACCAGGCCACGCCGCTCGACACCATTCGGAACTCCTACGAGCCGGTTCACGCTTCTCAGAAGTTCTGCAGGATGAAACGCCTTCTCTACGGTGATAATCGAGTCCAAAGGCAGTTCGTCCCATTCGGCGGCATCCTCTTCGCATCTCAGCGGACCTCCTAACATCAGGATGATCCGCAAAGACGGCAATAGGGATCGAAGTTCCAAGGCAACACGGACTCCACTGGATCCACCCGGCAGGTTGACATCGGTAATCAACAAATCAAGTCGCGGGCCGGCTTCCTCAAAGCAGCGGAAAGCCTCGGCTGCGGTGGCCGCTTCGAGAATCAGATGGCCGAGCGGCGCAAGTGTGAGCCGCACTCGCGCTCGTATTGCGGCCTCGTCGTCCAGTATCAGAATAGTGCTCACGCTTCATCCTTGCCCAATTGCCATGCCAAACAGCCACGCCGGAGCCTGTTATCAAGCGGCGGTCGGCGGCGAGGCCGGTGGGAATATCTTCATACCCTTTGGCGGCTCGACCACCAGCAAGCCACGAACTGCCATTACGGTCAGGTGGTGTGGGTTTCGTGCATTGGTGCGTAGCCATTTGTCAGTTTGTTCGACACTGGTTAGCGTGACGCCGCTTTTGGCACTGGCATATGCGAGAACGGCAGACTGCCAGACCGACAACGTAGGCTTTCCAATCGAAGCAAGGGAAACAACTTGCGGTCGACGTGAAACGAGGTACGGTTTTCGTTGCATCTGAATCGCCTTTCTAAAATTGCAGCCGCCCTTTTACTATCGTCTCCACGCCGTCAGATTCGGCTTTATTAAACGGATGAAGCAGCCTCTCTGGCGTCTTCCGGTTCTTTCAATCCGTAGACGAAACGGAGTCGGACTGAGCATTTCATATCGCAACAGCCGAAGCCAGCACCACTTTCACATACAATATTTCCGTATCTAAGGGTAATTCCTAGTGGCCTCAGGAAAGTCCTATGCCTGTTAGAATTCACCGAAAGTAACCGATTGTCAACCAAGGCATGCGGGCTTGGGGTCAATCTAAGGGCGCATTGGACAAGCGCATTGGCTGCAACATGCACAAACTATGGCGGCAAACTAGAATGTATTGTTGGATACATCCGGCTTTAATTAAGTAATATAAGCCCGGGGACATTCGCGGGGTTTTATTAGAATGTTTGGCCGTCCAATCCGTCTTTCCAGGGGGCCCATCCATAGCGGCATCGGCGCTCATGGAGATAACCGTTGGCCGGGTGTGCCTGTGGCCACCGGGAAGGCATTGCCGTTCGAGGTGCGCATTCCCAACACCACCACGGTCAAGGCGATGCGCGCCGCCGATCGAGGCAAGGGAAAGCGGCACCGTTCCGCCGACGATCTTCTCGAAGAAGTGGGGATCCGATCGTTGCGCATCCCGATCGGCGGCGCCAGTTCCGCCGCGATAATATGCAGTCTGGACGGCGACGACCTGTAACCGGTCCGTACCGGGGCACACCCCGATCTGTTCTGAACGCAATCGCGCGCGACCAAGGTGCAACCATGCCACGAAAACGCGCCGCCGGCCCTGTTCGGGTCCGAGCCTCGTGGTCCCCGGCATTCCTTTTCAGTCAGCGCCACCCAAGCGCGCCGCCGTTCACATGCATCCAGTCGCTCAGGGCGGGATTGGGTTGGCCGCCCTTTCCCCAAGTCCAATACATGCCGACATAGGCGTAATTCTCGGTTTGCCCGGCGATAGAGTGTCCATAAGCGAACAGGAATTGCTCCCCGTCGTGATGCTGGAAGTGGTAGTACCCGCCCAAGTCGATCATCGTCGAGGCCTCCGTCTGTGCCGCGGCGTAGCCCTCCCGCGCATGCGCAAAAACTTCCACTCCCAACTCCAGCCGATGGCCCAGAGTTCGTTTCACCAGCCATCCCGTGTACGGAAAGTTGCGGTAGCCGGTTTGTGAAACGATCTGATAGCCGGCGCCGCCGTCGAAGGTCCACGGGCCGGCATTCTTTTGCAGCCAGACTGGAACTTTATACCAGACTTTGCCTACACCGAGGCCTTTCGAATAATTTCCGGCCGGGATTTCAAACATCGTGAAGGTGCCCAATTGCGGAATGTATTTCGATTCCTTGATAAAAGCGATCTTGGCGCCCAGTTCCACGTCGGTCGGCCCAAACGCCACGGGCCCAGTTCCACCGGGAAGATATATGGGATTGTTCGAGGGCGCGACCGCCCCGAAGGGCAGAATGGCGTGCAGTTGGACGCGTGGAATGGCGCCCCAGTTGAACTCAAAGCCGGGACCGGTCGAGTCGATCTCGGCCGTCGTGCCGTCCATGCCGCCGAAGATGTAGAACTCATAATGGTGCAGGTCTACGGGCACGGGGTCGTCCGTCTGAAATGGTGGGCCCTGCGCCCACAGCCCCGGAGCCGCGGATAAAAACACGACGCACAAAGCTCTCATTCCCATCGATCCTCGTATCGCACGCTGCATGCCAGGCGCCATATTACCGCTACGAAATACGCGTCGCGGTGAAGATCATCTCCGGGGATTGATCCGTGAACGGCGAACCGTCAAGCGCGCCGTACAGCGCCGAAACCTCGAAGCCGGCGCGTGCCAGCAGGTGCTCCAACTCAAACCGGAAGAAATAACGCAAGGGGAACGACTGGACTATGCGGCGGCCATCCAGATAGTAAATCAACTCGATGTCATGGCACTGCTCGGCGCGGCGCTTTCGCACAACGCGGAATGTCCGGCGAAGACGGCGTCCATCGGGAAGACTCAGTTCGGGGGTGTCTTCGATCTCCCCGGCATTGATTTCGGCCGCGAGGGAAGCCAGGTTGGGGTTAAAAACGTCAAACACGAGCCTGCCTCCAGGTTCCAGGTGCTCGCGGACGCATTCGAGGAAGCTCAGTTGCTCCCCGACCGTCGTCAGGTGCTGGATGGGCCTGAACGGCGCGATCGCCAATTTGAAGGTCCGCGAGAGATGGAATCGAGTCATATCGGCTTCCACCAGAGTCACCCTGCGGCGCGTATCGTGGGGCAACGCGTCCGCCTTCGCGCGGCATCGCGCGAGCATATTCTTCGATTGGTCCAATCCCGTGACGAAACACCCCGCCTGGGCCGCCGGTATGAGGATCCGCCCGGTGCCGCAGCCGAGTTCCAGCGCCTCGCCCGCTTGCCGGCAGAGATTCACGTAGAAGTCTACATCGCGGCGTGACTGGTACAGCGGCACGCTGTCGTACAGTTCGGCAAGTTCCGGATAGGCATTGTAGCCGGAATCCGATGGCATACTTTATTATCGAGGATCGACCGCTTACTCGTGGTGCAGCGCAGTCACCGGGTCCGCCTGGGTAGCCCTCCAGGCAGGTACGCCGGTAGCCAGAACGGCGGTACAGATCAGAGTCACGACGACCCACAGATACGTCGAAAAATCGGTGGCGGTCACTTGATAGAGTAGCGCGGTGACGAATCGCGAAGCCGCGATCGCCGCGCAAATCCCTAGTGCGATGCCCACCGTCACCGGCTTTAGGCTCGCGATCATCACCAGCCGGAGGACATCCGCTCGCGTGCCGCCGAGGGCTACCCGGATACCGATTTCACGCGTGCGATCGCGCACGCCGTACGAAATGACGCCATAGATTCCCACCGCCGCCAGCCCCAACGCGATGGCGGCGAAAGCTGCCAGTAGCACGGCGGTCACACGCGAACGCCAAAGCTTTCCGGCGATCGCCTGTTCCACGCTCTCCACCCGCGACAAGGGGATGCTCCGGTCGATCTCGCGCAGCGCCAACTCACAAGCCCTCGCCAGCGCTTCGGGCGCCACCGTGGTGCGCACTACGAAGCTGAGTGCCGAGAGTCCGAACGCATTGGGGCGCTGCAGGTAAGGGAGATAAACTTCGTGGTCCAGCGTGCCCGTCCAATCGGATTGAACGACATTCTTCACCACGCCCACAACAGTCATCCGGACGGGTTCCCGATTCGGCTCGCGCAGCAGGATCTGCCTCCCGACGGGATTCTGGCCCGGCCATTGTTGCCGCGCCATGGCTTCATTGACAATCACCACGGCCGGCGAGCGTTCGTCGTCGCGCACCGTAAAGGCGCGTCCGAAGAGCAGTGGGATCTGCATCGTCTCAAAGTAACCGGCGCTAATGACGCGATACACCGCGCCGAATCCATGGCCGGGCGGCGGAGCGGGCCTGCCCACAACGTCGTAACCGAAAGCCCAAATATCGCCGGCAACGGGCAGATGATTGATGGCGCTCACCGATTGCGCACCGGGTAATGCCGCCAGCCTGGCCCGCACTTCCTGAAACAGCGCCACCCGTTTCGCCGCCGTATCGTAAGCCGCGGCGGGCGCGTCCACTCTCAGTGTGAGCAGGTTGCGCGGATTGAACCCGGCATCCACCAGGTTCAGATTGTGCAGGCTGCGGAGCATAAGTCCCGCGCAGACCAAAAGCACCAGGGCCAGCGAAACTTGCGCCACAACCAACACGCTGCGCGTGCGATGGCCCCTGCCGCCGGCGGTCGCGCTTCGTCCACCTTGCTTGAGGCTTTCGTTCAAATCCACGCGCGATGCCTGGAGCGCCGGCACGATTCCGGAGAACAGGCCCGTCGCTAGAGACACAAGCAGCGTAAACCCGAAAACTGTGGCGTCGATCGTCACTTCCTGTTGGCGCGGCAGGCTTGCCGGTGGCAGCATAGCGCTGAGCAATTGTAAGCTCAGCCTTGCCAGCAGCAGTCCGCCCGCGCCGCCCAGAAGCGCCAGCCCGCAGCTCTCCGCGGCCAGTTGCCGCACGATCCGCATGCGGCTCGCGCCGATCGCCAGCCGCACGGCGATTTCTCTTTGCCGTGAGACGGCCCGCGTCAGGGACAAATTGGTAGTGTCCGCGCAGGCGATGACGAGCACAAACAGTACCGTCCCGAGCAGCAGCAAAAGCGTGGGGCGAACCGCTCCGACCACCTTCTCCCGAAGCGGAACCACTTCGATGCCGAGGTTCGTGTTCGTGTTCGGATAGGCCACCGCCAGCCGGCGCGCGACGGTATCCATCTTGGCCTGCGCTTGCGCCATGGAGACACCCGCGCGCAGCCGCGCGAATAGCCGCAGCGAGCTGCCTGCGCGGTCGGTGATACGATCTCCCAGCACCAGGGGCGTCCACATCTGGGCTTCGGTTTGCCAGAACGGCGCGAACTGAAATTGCGGCGGCATCACACCGACGACCGTGTAAGGCCGATCGGTCACGCGGATGGTTTGCCCCACGATTCCCGGATCGCCCCCGAAATGCCGCTGCCACAACCCATAGCCGATGACCAACACGGGCGGCGCGCCCGGTTGATCTTCTCCGGCTGCGAAGGTTCGTCCCAGAAGCGGCGGCACGCCGAGGGTTATGAACAGGTTGGCGGACACCTGCAATCCGGGGATCTCTTCGGCTTTGTCCACACCAACCAGAGAGCCGCCCCAGGCCTGCGCCGCGGCCAACTGATCAAAGGCGCGCACCTGCCCCCTGTAATCCAGGAAATCCGCGGGCGACACCGGATACCGGCCTTCGTGCAGCGCCACCACCAGGCGCCCAGGATCGCGATACGGGAGCGGCTTCAGCAGGACGGAATGGACCACGCTGAAGATGGCGGTATTCACGCCGATCCCCAGCGCCAACACCGCAACGGTCGCGAACGCAAAACCAGGGCTCTTCACCAGCACGCGCATAGAACACTTAGACGCGGAGTCGGGCGGACGGTTGGCCGGCGGGACCTAAACTGCCGGCCGATCCGGGCCGCGATCAACTCCTACGCCTCGCGACAAGATACGACTGGGAATTGTCTTTTCTTTTCGAAAAGTCGTATGATCAGGTATTAAGAAACCTTTAACTCTCTTTAAAGAGGACGAAATGAAATGGCCGGTTTTGGAGGGGCTCCCGGCGTTGAAAGCCGTCTTCGAGAATTATCGCGGGCGGCCGTTATTCGATAGCTACGAGATGGCCGACGCGAAAGTGTAGACCACCGGAGATGCCGCAGTGCTGACCTACATCCTCGTAAGGCACGTCGGGGCCTCCACTACCCGCTGGAATGCGACCCAGGTGTACCAACGGAAGAAAGACGGCTGGCGCGTCATCCATTCGCATTGGTCTGTCACCGCGGAGCCGTAGCCCGCCCTGCCCGGCGCCGCCTACTTCTTCGGTTCCAGTTTCAGGTTCACCACGGGTTGCTTGCGCGAATCGAACGAGCTGAGGGTCCGCGACTTGCTCGAAGCTCCGTCGAAATCGGCCCTCAGATCGTAGTCCACATCCGTGCTCAACCCGTGAAAATAGTAAGTGCCGTTATCCCGCGTAATGAACGAACGGATTTGCAGGGTCTTGGTGTTCTTCAATTGCACCACCGCCCCGTTCACCGCCGCGCCTTGCGCGTCGTTCACCACCCCTTGCACCGTGCGGATATTGGCGTTCTCATTCTTCTTTTCCGCCCGCGCCGCGGCGGACGTGAGCAACCACGCACACACCACCGCCGCAAGCCAGCGCGTGGCGAAATGCGCCCGATTTCGCGGCATCGCGTTATTTCCAATCTTCTTCAGATTCTTCCTCTTCCGCATCCTCGACGAAGTCTTCGTCTTCGTCCTCCTCCAACTCCTCGGCGGATTCCAGTTCGAGAGGGTCGGTCCCGATTACCTTCAGGTCCGCTCCACACTCGTCGCAACTGATGGAGTCGCCTTCGTCTACGTCTTCTTCATCGACATCAATGGCCCCGTCGCATACCGGGCATGTAACCATAGCTAGAAATCCTCCCGAACACCCTACAATACATTTAGCGAAAGTCAGCCACGCTTGCAACTGTATTGTGTTGGCGGGTCAGCGAGCCGCCTGCTTCGCCAACCGGCGGCGCGTGGTGGCGGGCACGATTCCCTTCATCCGCATGTACAGAAAAAGCTGCGCCCTGTGCGTGAGTTCGTGCTCCTTAACAAACTGTAGCATTTCCAGCCGCGTGACCCGCGCGCCATCCACCCGGGTGACGATGCCCGCATAAAATTCGGCCGGCCGGGACGCCAGTTCCGCCGCCCGCCCTTCCACGGACGCGCGCAATTCCCGCGCCAAGGCGGCCGCCCCGGCGCCCTCGGGCAGCACGACGAACCGGGCCATCTTCTCCCGGAACTGGGGGCCTCCCAGTTGTTCGTCACCTTCGAGCAGCAGCCCCGTAAGGCCATGCCCGGCGGTCAGAATATGACGCGCAATTTCCCCGAACGTCATCACGTCCGCCGCAGGTTTGAAATCGAATTCGCCGGGCGGGAAATCTTCCACGGCCGCGGCCGTATCGGCCCGAATAGCCTTCCACGAATCCAGAACTTGTTCCAGTCTCACCATACGCTTCCATTGTACTCAGCCAGGCGGCGTCGCCGGCGGCCGTACGCTTCCGCACGCCTTCGCGCGCGGCGGCGCGCGCCACGCTAGAATCGACGCATGCTCGAAAAAGTGGATCTGACCCGCGCCATTCCCAAGGAACAATACAAAACGCGCATGCCGGTTCTGCAAGCCAGCCTCTACGATCTGCAGCTTCGCACCTCGGAAGCGGGCGTGCCCAGCGTAGTCGTCTTCGAAGGCTGGGAAGCGGCCGGCAAAGGCACCTGCATCAACGTGCTCACCAGCCGCCTGGAGCCGCGCGCCTTCCGCCTCCACGTGATCCAGGAGCCCCGCACGCACGAGCTCCACATGCCGTGGCTTTACCGCTTCTGGCACCACATCCCAAACTACGGCCAGATGGCCATCTTCGACCGCAGTTGGTACCGCCGCGTGCTCGACGAGCGCGTGGAGAAGATCACGCCCAAGAGCGAGTGGCAGAAAGCTTATCGCGACATTACAGACTTTGAACGCACCCTGGCCGACGATGGATACGCCATCGTCAAGCTGTTCTTCCACATCGGCAAGAAGGAGCAGAAGCAGCGTTTCAAGAAGCTCGAGAGCCAACCCCTGACGCGCTGGCAGGTGCAGCAGGCCGACTGGGACCGTCACAGCGAATACGACAAGTACCTGGTGGCCGTGGAGGAAATGCTGGAGCGCACCGAATCCGAATGGGGACCCTGGACCATCGTGGAGGCCACCGACCGTTACTGGACGCGCATCGCGGTGTTCGAGACCATCATCCGGGCATTGACGGCGGCCGCCGAAAAGCGCGCGCCCCGAAAGGCATAACCAATGCTCGAAACTCTGGATCTGGGCAAGCATCTTACGAAGGCCGAGTACGAGCGAGACCTGCTGCGCTACCAGGTGCAGTTGCGCGAACTGGCATGGCAGCTCTACCGCCGCAAGCGCTCGCTGGTAGCGGTCTTCGAAGGGCGCGACGCGGCCGGTAAGGGCGGCACCATCCGCCGCCTCACCGAGAAGCTCGACCCGCGCGGGTATGAAGTCTTTCCCATCGCCGCGCCCGAGGGTGAGGACAAGACTCATCATTACCTCTGGCGATTCTGGCGGCGCCTGCTCCCACCCGACGAGAAACAAATCCTGGTCTTCGACCGGAGCTGGTACGGCCGCGTGCTGGTGGAGCGCGTGGAGGGATTCTGCACCGAGGACTCCTGGAAGCGGGCCTACCGCGAGATCAACGATTTCGAGCGGCAGTTGGTGGACGCCGGCGCCGTGGTGGTGAAATTCTGGCTCCAAATCAGTCCCGAAGAGCAGTTGAAACGCTTCGAGAAACGGCAGGATACGCCGTACAAGCGCTGGAAGCTGACGCCGGAGGATTGGCGCAACCGCGAAAAATGGGGGCGCTACGACGAGGCCGTAGAAGACATGCTGCTGCGCACCAGCACGCTGACCGCGCCCTGGACCGTAGTGGAATCGAACTTCAAATGGTTCGGGCGGGTCAAGTGCCTGAAGACCATCGTGGAGGCCGTGAGCAAGACGCTGGACTATAAACCGGCCGATCCGGTCGTAGTTGGGAAAAAGGCGCGCAAGAAACCCTAAGCCCGCCGTGGCGCGCGCTTCAGCGTGCCGGCGGGACTTTCAAGTCCCGCGCCCCCTACCAGTTAGTAATCGACCCGTCCGGACGGAAGTAAGTCTGCGCGCGGTTGGTGATCCGCACGGTAACTTCCGCAATCTGCCGCAGCCGCTTGAAATCCACCTCCACGCCCAGCCCGGGCCTGTCGTTGGCATACAGCTTGCCATCCTTGAAATCCAGACATACGGGTAAGTGCGGCAAGGTGCGGCCCTGGAAGTTATATTCCATTAACACCGGGCCCGGGTAAGTGCCCAGCGAATTCACCAGCGCCGCCGTTGAGATGGGTCCAGTGAAGTGCGGGACAATCCCCACGAAGTGCGTCTCGCAAATCGCCGCGATCTTCATCATTTCCGTGATGCCGCCGACGTTGGGCAGCGTGGCGCGCACGTAGTCGATGTCGTGGTTCTCCACCAACTTGTTAAAGTCCCAGCGATTGCCCCATTCCTCACCCGCCGCGATGGGAACCTTGGTCATCCGCCGCAGGATCGGCAGATCCTCCTGGAAAGCTTCGGTGCGCACCGGGTCCTCGACGAAGAAGGGCGCCAGCGGCTCGATGAGGTTCGATCCGCGCACGGCGTCGGAAAG
>JBEKIM010000236.1:0-10614 GCA_050011755.1 Bryobacteraceae bacterium
TGCTTATGGGCGTTTTCAGGCCGCGCGCCATCTACCTGCCGGCGTCGTGGGATTTCAGAATCCGTAGTACTGAGAGTATCGTATTCCAACTGCGCGTTGCCGCCGGCGCTCCAAAGAGCCTGTCGATCTGGCCGAGACAGCCTATCGTTTTCATGTGGCGGCGGTAAACCCCATAAACGAGGCGATCCTGTGAGCCCATGATTCGCACCAGCCAGTCCCCACCTTCGGGCAGAGCAATCGGAAGAGAAACCCGGCGCCGTCCAACTTCAGACAGGATACTTACAAATTGAACAACATCCACGGACTGTGGCTCAGACTGAAACGGATTGGCCATCTCTAAACGAATCAGATCGCGGCCGCCGCAGAAAGCGATGGTGGCTTCGAACGGCAGTTTCCGGCGTAATTCGGCAAGGAACTTTGCGCGCGGCCCAGGCTTCCGAACGACAAGCGTGCCCGCGGCACCCACGTTCACGACATCGTAGACTCCCAGTTCTTTGGCGAGCACGCCCGGACGAAAAGACCGGTGCCCTCCAACGTTGATGCCGCGGAAGAAAACGATCAAAGCCATGGTTCCCATTGTTGCAGCAGAAAACGACCGGCGAGGTGTAAGGAGAGGGCGGGTAGCCAAGCGGAATGGCACTCGCGATGCCTTGCCAACCCCACGACCACGCCGGGTCCGCGCCCCAACGCTTGATGCGCGTGCCTGTGGGCGGCGGATCCGCTGAGCAGGTGCTCGATTTGCCCGCCGCGGCGAGAAACAAGGGCGTGAGCTGCTGTTCTATGCGCCCGATCCGGTGCGCGGGAAAGGGCGTCTGCTGGGGAAGACCGACCGCCGGGCTCCGCGCATGCTTACATGGGCCTGGGATGTGTCGCCGGATGGTTCGCGCGTAGCAGTGGTAGGCGCAGGCGATCATATGCTGATCTTGGCGGATGGCGTGTGGCGTGAAGTTCCGGTCGCGGAGCATTGGGAAACGGACTACATAGCCTGGACGGCGGATGGCGGCGGCTTCTTAGCGACCTGCTCTTCGATGGAACTTTTGCATATCACAACGGCGGGGCCAGGCGCAAAGATCGGCCCTTTGCCCAGCATCCTGCTCAAGAGCAATTTGGGAAATCAGTCGTCAACAGTCATTTTTGCGGGTACAGTTCGCCGGCGCTGCGAAACCGTCGGAAGCGGAAAAGCGGAGGATTGTGAGAACAGAAAACTGTAGAGGGCGTTATCTGTATGAATGGAAGCAGGCCGCCACCTATTTCACAGATACGACCACGCTGTTGCTGAGAGCGTCGCCCACTTTCAACACCAATTGGTAGTCGCCCGAAGCCAGGCTCGGCAGTTGAATATTCGCTTGGGCAAGTCCGGCAAAGCCCGGGGCAAGGCCCGAATAGAGTACCTGGGCTGCCTGGCCGCCCACGGTGGCGGTACTCATAGCGACGGCATTGTCGGCGCCGGGGGCGGGCAGCCAGGGGGATACAGGCAGGGTTGTCAACCCCTGCCCGGTAAAATACACCATGATTACGGAACCCGCGGGCGCCGGATTGGTGGGCGAGTTCAACGAGTAGTCCTGGTTCTGAGCGGCCGCATGGTTTCCGTTGTATGTGAAGATCCCAGGGGCCGTTGGCACGATGGAGATGCTGGTATTTGTGGACAAAGTTCCTACCGATACTTGGAGGTCCGCCGTGCCTGCGGGAAGGGAGGTGGGGAGTACGACGTTGATCTGGTTGGGGCTGACGTAGAGCGGGTAGGCTGGCTGTCCGGCGACGGAAACGCTGGTGCCGGCGAGAGTACCGGGTAAAGGAAATGAGTTGGCCTGGAATGTCCAGTTTGCGAGGCCGGAGCCGAAGATGGCCGCGATTGAACCCGGAGCAAACCCACTTTGCGCGTAACTGGCTGCGTTCGTGACCGATGCGACAGACGGCGGAGTCTGGAGACCCGCCACAAGGCCTAAAGGCAGCAATAGCACGCTCTGATCCGTACGTATGGCGGCTAAGGACGGCCCCGCGGCGATCAGGTCGAGTATATTGCCGCTGACGTTTCCAAACCGCATCTTGCCCTGCGATGCTCCCGTGGAGAGCTGAAACACTTGCACAAAGTAGTCTTCTTCCGTGCTCGTGAGATAGAGCACGCGATCGTTTGCGGCGTCGCACGCAATCCTGTCCGACGGGCCGGGGTAAGGTTGCGCGCGATTCCCATAATCCGCGACGATCTGTCCAGCCGCGGGATTAACCACCTGGCCGGAATTGAGATAAAGCAGATTGCCGCACGCGGCAGCCTGGCTGAAACTTCGCAAGCCCGTGATGCTGGGATCCTGTGCGATGGCGATACCGTTCGCATCGACGTTAAGCCACGCGTTCGCTTCGACGTACACGTACTGACCTGTGCCATCGGCTGCGATGATCGAACCGTAGAACGGGTTGGGCCAGAGGCCGAGGATACTGGTTCTCGGCAAGCCGCTATCTATCGCCATCAGGAAGTTGGGCGCGTCATTCTTGTAACGGCTACTGGCGTTGACGATGAGCGAATCTGTCGCCGCGGAGAGAGCCACGAGCTGATAGGGGACAAGCGCACCCCCGTTGGGGTCCTGCACGAAGAAGGTCCACGACTTTTCGATAGCGGATGAATCCAGATTGATGCGGGCGACCGTTCCACCGCCCGATGCGCCCACGTAGGCGACGTGCGCGTCGGGCGCTAGTGAAATCTGGGACGGTTGGTTGTCAATCCGGGTAACGATCTGGAGCGCACCGAAGAACGGGTCAAGTGAGAATAGGGAGTTTCCGTCCGGTCCGGCGCCCGGCAGCGCCGCTGCTACCAGTTGATTGGCCAGGGTGTCCCAGACGACGCTCGAAACCGGCACGTCCAATCGCATGATTCCATCGTTACCTGGCGAAACGGAAGCTGGAAGATGGGGTAGCGTTACAGCGGATAGGCTGCCGAAGTTGATATTGGCTTCCAGCCAGGCAATGTGTTGCGGGCCGCACGGTATCAGGGGCCGATGCTGCGCGGTCGTCGTGCCCAACCAGCCGGTGAGCGCGAGAGTCGCCGCGGAAAAGATCGATATGCCATTGTTCCATGCGACGTAGATCTGCTGTGTCACGGGGTCAGCCGCCACCGAGCCGGCGTCAGCTATCTGATTGACCCAGGCCAGGGACGGGATGCTGAATACGCTGCCGCCGTCGATGTAGAGGTTATTGCCGATGCTGGTCATAGTCCGGGCGGTCCCTATGTATGGGTTATTTGGGAACACGGAATTCACGGCGGTAATCCCAGACGAGTTAACCTGCCACGCCGCAACCCCTCCGGGCGCTAACGAGTAGAAAGCGCTTGGAGTGGGCCCGAACGTGATGGCTGCGGCCGGCAGCAATGACCCGGACTGCGCGGTTAGGGGGCGTTCCACGCCATTATCGAAGGCATGCAGCGTGTTTTGGTCCGCCACTACCACCGACGTCGACTGGCCGGGAATGGCGCACAGAGCCGACACCGCCGAACCGAGCAGAATCGTCTGCTCGACCGTCTGCGTAGACATGTTAACTTGCAGTACAGCATCCGCGTAATTCAACGCCACGAACAACCTGGAGGCATCGCTGCTGAGAGCCATCATTACCGGCTCGCCCCCAAGGGGAATCGTGGATACCAGGGCTCCCGTGTCGGCGCGAACGATGCCAATGCTGTTTCCCAGCGTACCGGCATTGTTGTAAGCGAGCTGGACATACAGCCGATCTCTAACCGGGTCGTATACGCCGTAATTAGCCGCCACGGGGAGTTGAACCAATCCGTTGGAAGTGGTGGGCTGCGGCGCCGGCGTAGCGGGAACCGGCGTCACCGCCGATTTGGGCAAGGTGATAACCTCGCTCCCCGTGTTGAAGGCGAATTGATCCGGCTGCGTCAGGAGCAAATTGCCACTAAACTGCGGCTGGGCGGTGAGCGTGAATTGCTCCGCTGGCAGGTATGTATTCAGGTTGCAACTTGTGATGTTGATATTGTTAGTCCCGGCAATCAAGAAATAGGCGCGCTGGCCGGGTACATCGAGCAGGGGGGTGGCAAAGCCGGAAATCGGACAGACCCCGAGAGCCCTGTTGCGCACGGCATCGATCACGATTCCGTAGCTTGTCACGCATAGGCCATTACCACACTTCAAATCTGAAAACAGCTGAGGAGTCACGGAGAGCGCGCCGGAGGGGTTTGACACGCCCTGCGCAGTAATCGCGTAGCTGTCGAAACCTGGGCTGGTCGAAAAGCCATTCAGACCGTACAGTGTGGTCCCGTTATCGCTTAGGGCCAAGACCGTATCCCATCCGGCGGCCGCGGCTTGCGGTAGCGCGACGCCGCGATCGTAGACCGCGACTGTATTTCCCAATGCTCCGGCTCCCCCTCCTTGCAGGACCGCAACGTCATTCGGGCTGGCCGGCAAAGGAACCAGGCTCATGGCCCAGACGGGGGAGCCACCCGTGTTATAGAGTGCGAAATCCAGGTCGGGCGTGAAGGCGGCTAGGTTGATGCGCCACAGCACATTGGAGGCGCCCAGTGCTTCGTACAGATGCAGTCCGTCTTGCGTGACGGCGCTCAGCGAAGGCCGGCTGCCAATCCAGAGTGGACTCGACGCGTTCAGCGAATTAGGGTCGAGCGGGACGATGCTGTTTCCCAGACCAGGAGCAGCGTCGGGTACAGTCGCGTACAGCATGTTCAGCACCGGCGAGTAGGCCAGAGACTGATTGGGCATGGCCATTCGTATGGCCCCGCTTGGATCATTCGTGGGCGTTCCCGGCACGACCAATGGCAGCGGGGCGATCACGCTCAAAGGGACCACCGCCACCGAGCCGCTTTCGCTGATCCCTGCGAGTCCGCCCGTCCCACACCGCACCATGTTCGAATAAATCCATGGATTGGCTGCCGTGCCGGTATCAGCGTACGCGACTGGCAGAAATCGGTTGGCATCGAGCGCCCAGAAATAGCGCTCAGAACCATTTGCGCGGCTGAAATAGACCAGCCCTGCATTGGGATCAACCGTGAATGCGCCAGTCGGCGTTCCGACATACGGCAGTTGTGCCACATCGAGGCGCTGGACAGGGTCAATGATCAATCCCAGCGAGTTGAAAAACAGGCGCCCGTTGTAGAACTGCGGCGTCTGGTTAAAACCATATACCAATCCGGGCAAACCCGGGCCGACGGTTTGAATTCCACTGGCGTCGACGCTCAACTGGTAAAGGGTAAAGGCGGTGTCCTCGGAGTCGTGGCACCACATGGTCGCCGGCGCGGCGCCGTAGGCCATCGTCAGGCAGTGAGTGCTACCCGGCACGGTGTTCGGAAGTTGTGTTCCCAGGTGAAACAACGCGATGCCGACGTGCCCCGGATCGCTTGCGGGATTGACGAACGAAACTGCCACAGTGTCGGGGTCACCCTGGATTACTTTCATGCACGAGACGGCGACCTGGCTGGGCGCGCCCGTCATCGTCGCCGGAAACTGCAAATCCGCTGTTTGCGTCTGGAGGTTGAAACGCCGGATCAGAGCCGCGGATTGTAGATAGACATAAACATAATTTCCGTCATCGGAGCCGGCAATTTCTCCTGGATCGGTTCCGCCCGCGTCTATCTGCCACACATCCTGGGCGGTTACCGGGTTGAGAGCGAGGAGCTTATTGGGAGCATGCGGGGACGTACTTGCCGCGGTGACATAAAGCAAGTTTGTGGTTGATGAATAATAGACGTCATGCGCCTGAACGTCGGAGCGCATAACCTGGCCGCGCGTCAGGCCCGCTGTCAACAACAGAAGTGCGAGGGTCCCTGTCGCACGGACAAAATATCCGTCGGAGAGGCTCTCCTGATCGTGCCGGCCAACGTAATGCGCTTGTCCGGAAGGATCGAGCGGACTCAAGTGGGAACGCACTATCTATTGTAACAGTCAAATCCTCTGCCTCACAGGGCCGCCACCGCTATCGAGATACTGCGGCGAAGCTCCGGTGACGTTGGCGACGTGAGTGCGACTCGATGGTAAAAGATAAAGCCCCTGCGACGCCTCTCACGACTTCTGCACCAAAGCGCACTGGACTATTTCATCGCGGGGAACGGGTTTCTTGGCCGGAAATGTCGGGTGGACGGTTTTTCGAAGGAACCCGACATCGGTTTCTTTAAGCACATCAATGGCTTACGGAAAAAATGTCGGGGATGGCAGGTTTTTCTAGGGTGAGAGACGCGCCACGAATCGGAACGTAGTTTTTCGTGCGCGCCAGAAGTGTGGTGAGGGTGGGTATCTGTAAGTCTAGGAAGAATTTGGTCGGGCCGCCGAGATTTGAACTCGGGACCTCTTGCACCCCGACATTGTGATCCACCTATCATCTCTCAAAGAAATCCGACTGGAAATCGCGGCGGCAGAATCTCGACGAAACACGAGCGCGTAGTCACTAAAGGTACTCGACTCGATTCTTGATGTCGTCGGGCGACATCGCGGCATGGATGAGCAGCAGGCGTCGCAGCACCTCACCCATGCTCCTGGTTTGCTGTCGCCAAAACGCGATGCCGGCGTGGGGCGTTCCTTCCGCGTGCAGCCGCAAGAAATCCACATCCTGGGTAATCACCACGCGCCCCGCGTCGGCTGCAAATGCGAGATGTTCCCTATCTCCAGTCCCGATCAGGCCCGCATCCGCGGTACTCGTCACGTCGATTCCACGGTTCCGCAGTGCTTCCGCGAGCCCCGGCGGAATCTGCCGTCCAGATGGAAGCGAACCAGCACCGATCAGGATGCTTCCTTCAGTCTCCCCTGCATTAGCCTCGCGTCCAACATTGAGGGATTATTGCGAATGAACTCGTCGGCGTAGTCTCGATCTGCACGGATCTCCTCCTGGATTTCTTGCACATGATCGAAGTAGTACGCGAGGGCGCTATGAACATCAGCCAAAGTGATCGAGGGAATGTGCGAGACGATCTGGTCAGGTGTCATGCCCTGGTACTCATGCCACGTCACGATGTCCTGGACCCGAACGCGGTGGCCATCAATGCGCGCCCTACCGCCGCAGGTCTCCGCTGTTTTTACGATCCGCTGATTTGGGACGACGCTCAACCGAAAACCTCACTGCAATCTTGAGGGGCAAATTTCGCAAATAGACTTCTGCGACAACCTTGAAGAAGTCTACCTCTACAAAATCGTCTACAGCGGGATTTCAGGGTCACCGTAAGCCACTGATTTTAAATGGTCGGGCCGCCGAGATTTGAACTCGGGACCTCTTGCACCCCAAGCAAGCGCGCTAGCCAGGCTGCGCCACGGCCCGAAGCTCCTATTGTACGTCAAAAGGATGCCGCCTCGCTTCCCTGGGTCGATTTCGTCCCGTGTCCGTCCGGCATACAATGGACCTATGCGTTTGCGAACGGCAATTCTGGCGCTGGCGTGCGTCACGGCCTGCCTGGCCGATACCCTCACATTGCGCGACGGCCAAGTGGTTCAGGGGACCTACATGGGCGGCACCGCGCGGACCGTCAAAATGCAAGTGGACGATACGGTAAAGAGCTACGACGTGACAGACATCGCCATCCTGCAATTCACCGCGCCCGCGCCCGCGGCATCCGCGGTCCCGCCGTCCGGTACGCATTCAGGCAAGGCTGGTTTGGCGATTCGCCGGGTGGCGAGCCGGTCCCCGGAGCGCATATGAAGCCAGTGCTGGCGCTGTTACTTTCGACGCTGCCGTCCACCATGGCACTATTAGCGCAAAAACCGATTGTGGAAGGACAGCCGGACAGTCCGGTACGCGCGGTCATTTACGAAGATCTGCAATGTCCGGATTGCGCCGCCTTCCGGCGGATGATGGATGAGAAACTGCTCCCGGCATACGGCGATAAAGTGGCGTTCGTACACCGGGATTTCCCGCTGGCGAAGCACGCCTGGGCGCGGCGGGCAGCCATCGCCGCGCGCTTCTTCACCGACCGCAAACCCGAACTGGGCCTCGAATACCGGCGCTACACCATGGCGGGCCAGGAGGCGGCCACCGAGGCCAACTTCAATACGCGGCTGGCGGATTTCGCCAAGGCCCACAACATCGAGCCGGAGGCTGCCATCGCGGCACTTACGAATGCGCATTATGCGGAGCTCGTGGAGCAGGATTATCAGGACGGAGTTTCGCGCGGGGTCGTGCATACGCCCACGGTATTCGTGAACGGCAAGCCTTTCATTGAGACCTTCAGCTTCGAGGAGATTTCGAAAGGCATTGACGAGGCGCTTGCCCAAGCCCGTTAGCATCGTGACCGGCGCCAGCCGGGGAATCGGCCGCGCCATTGCCGCGGAACTCTCGCGCACACATCGCGTGATCGCCACCTATAAGAGCAACCGGGCGGCGGCGGAGAGCCTGGCCGCGGAGACGGGCGCGGAGATCGTGCGCTGCGATGTGTCCTCGAGCGCGGACCGTACCGCCCTGATCGAATTTGCGCGCGAGCGGGCGGAGAGCCTCGACCTGCTCGTCAACAACGCGGGGATGGCGCCGCGCGAACGCCGCGACGTACTGGAGGCATCGCCCGAAAGCTTCGACGAATTGATCGCCACCAACCTGAAAGGGCCGCACTTCCTGACCGCGCTGGCAGCCGCCTGGATGCTGGAACGCGGGCGGGGCCGGATCGTTTTCATCACTTCGATTTCGGCGTACACGGCTTCGGTGAATCGCGCCGAGTATTGCATCTCGAAGGCCGGGCTGAGCATGTCGGCGGCGATCTACGCGCAGCGCCTGGCCGGGCACGGAATCCAGGTTTTTGAGATCCGGCCGGGCATCATTCGCACGGACATGACCGCGCCGGCCGCGGAGACCTACGCGGCGCGGATCGCCGCCGGATTGCTGCCGCAGCCGCGCATGGGCGAGCCCGGCGATGTGGCGCGCGTGGTCCGGGCCGCCGCCGACGGTTTACTGGATTATTCGACCGGCCAGGCGATCGACGTCGACGGCGGCTTCCATCTGCGCAGTCTGTGATTCCACGGCCGTCTCTACAGAAGCGCTACGCCGATCGCCAGGGTCGCCAAGGTCACCGGAATACCCACCCTGGCATAGTCCCAAAACGAAATCTCGACTTCCCGCCGGGCGCGTTCGACCACAATCAGGTTGGCCACCGAACCCAACACCGTCAGATTGCCGGCCAGCGTGGAGGACATGGCCAGCACCAGCCAGGCGTGGCGCGGATCGGGGAGTTGTCCCACCATGGGTTTGAAAACCAGCACCGCGGGCACATTGCTCACGAGATTGGACAGCACCGCGGCGCAGGCGCTGAGTACCACGGTACTTTGCAAATGGAAGCGGGCGGCGGCCTGCAGCAGGCCAGTCGAGAGCGCTGTCCGCTCCACACCGGCGACCACAATAAACAGGCCGATGAACATCACCAGCAGCGGCCAGTCGATTTCGCGGTAAATCGTCTCCGGGCCCACACGCCGGGAAATGAGCAGCAGGGCGCCCGCGGCCAACGACACTTCGGCCACCGGCCAGCCGGCAAAGAAGAACCCGATCATAGCGGCCGACAGCAGCAAGGATTTCCAGAGCAGCACGCGATCCACCCGAGGCGGGCGAAGTTCGATAGCCATCGCCGGCGTCCTCCGGAGCTCGCGGCGATAAATGGCACATAACAGCCCGAGGAGCGCCAGTAGGCCGGCCGCCGCAATCGGGGCGAGCGCCGCCGCAAAGGAACGATAGCCGATCCCGGAGAAGCTCCCGATCATCATGTTCTGGGGATTGCCGGTAATCGTAGCGACGCTGCCGATGTTGGCCGCCATGGCTACGGCCAGAAGATAAGGCACCGGATTGCGGCGCAGCCGCGCGGCGATATCCAGCACCAGGGGCGTGAGCACCAGGCACATGGTGTCGTTCACAAAGAACGCGGAGAAGAACCCGGAAACGAATACGATCGCGGCGAGCAGCGCAATGGGCCGGTGGGCGTGCGCGACTACCCAGGCACTCACCAGGGCGAAGAATCCCGACAAACGCAGGTTCGCGACCACGATCATCATGCCGAACAAAAGAACGATGGTGTTGTAATCGATGGCGGCATAGGCTTGCGGTATAGAGAGAGAGTTAGTGGCGATCATCAGGGTCGCGCCGATGATCGTGGCGCCGGTGCGGTCCACGCGGAAGCCGGGCAGACGGCCGATGGCCAGCACCAGGTAAGTCAAGAGGAAGATGACGAAAGCGGTCAGCAAGGCTCTGAGGCTATCTTAACAGCGGCGGTCAGGAGAGGGCCGAGAGCAGGAGGATCGGATCGTCCGGGCGAACGGGACCCGGCTCGATGACGCGCGCATAAAAGCCGCTCATTCCCCAGCGCGGCGACGCGGGATCGCCGGCTTTCACGAGCACATCGTAAATTTCCTGTTTGATAGCCGGGCCGTAGACGTCCAGGGCGGCGCAGGGGCCGCGCACCTTGGTGACCTCCAGGATGGCCGGACCGGCGCGAAGTTGGTGGCCGATGCGCAACTGGCGGCGATCCAGGCCGCGGGTGGTGAGATTTTCGCCGAGCGCGCCGTAGAAGACCGGGTAGCCCAGGGATTTCAGTTCGTCGATGGCCTCGGAGGCAATGAGGAGCACCGCCTGGCGGGGTCCGCCGTGGATCTCAGGATGCGCATGGAAATCTCCCGCAAGGCCCAGGGGCGTAATCATGCCCGCCGC
>JBEKIM010000237.1:0-17576 GCA_050011755.1 Bryobacteraceae bacterium
GCCGGCCCGGAAGCGGGGGAGGCCCAGGTTGCATAACTCCCCGCACAGAATTCTCCTGATCGCCAAACGCGATTACCTGGCCACTATCCGCACCAAGGCCTTCATCATCGGCCTGATGGTGGCGCCGCTGCTGTTTGGCGGCGGTTTCCTGGGTATCGCCTTGATCGAAAGCAAGCCGGATATCAAGGAGCGGCGCATCGCCATCGTGGACGCCACAGGCGTAGTGGCCCCCGCAGTCATTCAGGCCGCCAAGGATCGAAACGCGAAGGACCTCTTCGATAAGACCACCCATCGCCAGGTAGAACCCCGCTACGTCTTCGAGACCCTGCCGCCGGACGCCGATCCCAAGACTCAGCGGCTCGCGTTATCCGAGCGCGTGCGCCGCCAGCAGCTCTTTGCGTTTGTCGAAATCGGCCCCAATGTCTTGCGTGCCGCCGCGCAATCGTCCGAGGATCCCAAAGCCGCCGGACCGGTCGCCACCTACAGCAACGCCAGCGGCTTCGACGATGCCAGCCGATGGCTGTCCGACTCCATCAATGAAGGCATCCGGCGGGTGCGCCTGGCCCAAATCGGCGTGGACCCAAGCCGCCTCCCCGGCGCGCTTGCCTCGGTCAAGGTGGACCGCTTCAGCCTGGTCTCGCGCAATCCGAAAACCGGCGAGATTCGCGAGGCCGGCAAGAAAAACGAAGGCGCGGAGTTCGGTGTGCCGTTCGGCATCATGCTGCTGTTGGGCATGATCGTTATGGTCGGCTCCAGCCCGATGCTCTCCGCCGTCACCGAGGACAAAGCCCAACGCCTCGTCGAGATGTTGCTGGGATTGGCCACGCCGTTCGAGCTGATGATGGGCAAGGTGCTGGGCGCACTGGGCACGTCCCTGACCAGTTCCGCGTTCTACATCATTGGCGGCACGCTGGCGCTCGAAGGCATGGGCCTCGCCGGCATCGTGCCTTTCGCGGTGTTCCCTTGGTTTTACGCTTACCTCATCGTTGACGTGACCTTCTTATGCTCCTTCGCCGCCGCGTTGGGCGCGGGATGCAACAGCCCGCAGGACGCCCAGCAGCTCGCCATTCTGCTGCTGGCCCCGGTCATGATTCCCTACTTCCTCTTCGCCTTCATCATGCAGCAGCCCAATGGCGCCATCTCCACCGCCTTGTCCCTGTTTCCGCCCTTCACGCCCATGCTGATGCTGCTGCGGCAGTCGATGCCCGCCGGTGGCGTACCGGCCTGGCAGCCGTGGGTAGGATTGGCGGGAGTACTCGCCTTTACGCTGGTAATGGTCGTTGCGGCGGCCCGCATATTCCGCATCGCGATCTTGATCCAGGGCAAAACCCCGAAAGTGGCCGACCTTGTACGCTGGGCCGTTCGCGGGTAACACTCATTTCGCACGCGTCTCCAGAATCCGGAAGATCTGCGCGCCGTATTGCTCCGCTCCCCGCGGCCCGACTCCTGGGATTTCCAGCAGTTCGCGAACCGTGGCCGGCTTCTCGGCCGCGATAGCCAGTAGCGCCCGGTCGGATAAAATGCGGAAAGCCGGCACGCCGCGGCGTTTGGCTTCGGCCAGCCGCCAGTCGCGCAAAGCCTTCTCCACGGCCGCATTCGCCGGCGGCGCGGCGGCCCGCTTGACAGGTGCGGGGGTGGCGGCCGGCGCGGACTTCTGCCGCTGCCGCGACTTGGCTGCGTGTCCTTTCTTGCGCCGCTTGCCGGTCGCCTCGATTTCCAGCTTCATCTCGAACGGCGGTACCTGATCGGCTTCCATCTCCCGCCCGCCTGCCGTGAGTGCCGCTAACCGGTAATCCACCCGCCGGCCGTCCTGCTGGAAGGACGCTTCCGACATTTCCACCCATCCGGCGCGCGCCATCGCGCCCAGCACCTGTTCGAATCCGTCGCGATCCAGCGCATAATCCGCGAAAGCCTCGCTGTGCAGCCGGCCCGTTGCCTTGCGTCCCGATTTCTTCAACGCCGCCAGAATCCGTCCCGCCGCCTTGCGCTCAAAATCGGTCGCCGGCCGGAAGCTTTGCGCGATGGATTCGTCCGGCGCGCAGAAATCGCAAATGCCGCAGCGCTGCTGGGCGTCCGCGTAGTCGCCGAAATGCCGCACCAGGCCCAGCATGCGGCAGTCGCTCGCTTGCGTATAGCGGATCATCAGCTCGATCTGCGCCAACTTGTGCTCCGCCTGCGCTACGTAGAGTTCCCGCCAGCCTTCCCCGCCCCGCTTCAGATTCTCCGCCGCGTCCACCACCGCGCCCCCGTGGATCCAAAGCTTCTCTAGTGCTTTGTCGAAGACGTCCGGGTCCATTCTGACCAGACTCTGGACCATCTCCTTCGGGCGCGCTTCATCGCCCAGCCGCGCATAAATCGTCTCCAGCACGGAGACATCCGGATAATCGCGATCGAAGAAGAAATCGTGAGTGAAGCGGTCCGCATAGGAGTGCATCAGGACCGCGCGCGATGGCGCTCCGTCGCGGCCGGCCCGCCCCACCTCCTGATAGTAGGCTTCGAGCGATCCCGGCAAAGCCGTGTGGATCACCGTCCGTATATCCGGCTTGTCAATGCCCATGCCGAACGCAATGGTGGCTACGATCACCTCCAATTCCCCCGCGAAGAACGCGTTCTGCACTCTCTTGCGACGCTCGGCTTCCAGGCCGGCATGGTAGGCGGCCGCCGGGAAATGCCGCTTCAGTTCGACGGCGAAACTGTCGGCCTCGCGGCGCGTAGGTACGTATACGATCGCCGGCCGCCGCGTGGCATCCTGCAGCAGTTCGCTGGCCAGGTCGGCGCGCTCGCTGGGCGGCACTTCCACCACCTCCACGGCGATGTTGGCGCGCCGGAATCCGTGGATAAAGCGGGCCGGTTCGCCCAGGCCCAATTGCTCGATGATGTCGTTTTGCACCAGGGGCGTCGCCGTGGCCGTCATCGCGATCACCGGCGCCGGACGGAAATGCGGCAGATGCTGGCCGATCATCCGATAGTCGGGACGGAAATCGTGTCCCCATTGCGAGATGCAATGCGCCTCGTCTATGGCCACCAGGTTCGGCTTGCGCTTGGCGAGCATCGCCGGAAAACCGGGCACGCGCAGCCGCTCCGGCGCCACAAACAGGAATTGCAGCTTGCCTTCCAGGTAGTCGATGCATGCCTGCCGCGAGGCCGACCGGTCGCGCCCGGAATGGATGCGATCCACCGCGCAGTGCTGCGCCTTGAGCTTGGCCACCTGGTCTTCCATCAGCGCAATGAGCGGGCTGATCACCAGCGTAGTGCCGCCGCGCGCCACTCCCGGGAGCTGATAGCACAGGGATTTTCCGGAGCCGGTAGGCATCACCAGCAGCACGTCGTGGCCGGCGGCCACGGCTTCGCAAACGGCTTCCTGGTTCGGGCGGAAGGATGCATAGCCGAAGACTTGGTGCAGCAGATCCGTCAAGCTGGCTTCGCTCGGTATGATCGCGGGTGTTTGTGTTTCGAAGGTGGGGCTCTCCACGTTGGGTCCGGCGCCCTCGCCTGCCTGCCGCGCCTTGGCCGGGGCAGTCCGGCCCACCTTCCCCACCACCTCCCTCACATAATTCTCGATGCCCTCGATGAACGGCTCCAGCTTCGCCGTCCCGCGTTGGATACGCTTCAGATAGGCTTCCCATTGGCCCGTCATCGCCGGGCTCTTTACCTCGGGATGTACCACCTGGATCAGATGGATGCCCTTTTCGGTGGCCTGCAACATCTTGCCTTCCCGCACGATGTAGCCGCGCTTCAACAACACTTCGATGATGCCGGCGCGGGTGGCCGGCGTGCCCAGGCCGGTCTCCTTCATGGCGTCCGACAATTCCTTCTCGTCCAGCGTCTTGCCCGCGGTCTCCATGGCCGTCAGCAGCGTGGCCTCCGTGAATCGCTTGGGAGGACGCGTCTTCTTTTTCAGGGATTCCGCGTCCACCACCGCCTGCGACTGGCCTTGCGTCAAACCCGGCGGCAGCGTGGGCGTTTCCGGGGCGCGCTCCTGGCGGCGCTCCGGAACCACGTCCAGCACCTTCCAGCCCACCTGCTGCACCGCCGTCCCGGTGGTGTGGTAATGATCCTTCACGCCGGGATTCGCGATCGCCGTAATCACCGTGGTCACCGCCCAGATGTGATCGTCGTGCCAGGCGCTGAGTAACCGCCGGCAAATCAGATCGTAGATCTTCCGCTCGTCGGCGCTCAGCTCCCCCGCGTGTACCGGGGTCGGGATGATGGCGTGGTGATCCGTCACCTTGGCATCGTCCACGAAGCGGCGCCCCAGCGGACGCTCGCCCGTTCCCGGCGCCAACAACGCCTGGTAAGGCCCCTCCACCGCGCGTACCACGGCCGCCAGGGTGCCCGCCACGTCCTGCGATAGATGCCGGCTGTCGGTGCGTGGATAGCTGATCAGCTTGCGGTTCTCATACAGCGTTTGCGCGGTTTCGAGCGTCTTCTGCGCGCTGAAACCGAACAGGCGATTGGCGTGCCTCTGCAATTCGGTCAGATCGTAGAACAGCGGCGGCGCCATACGCTGTGTTTCGGATTGGATGGATTCAATGTGCGCCGCCCCTGTGCCCGCCCGGGCCACGATGCGCTCCGCCTCGGCGCCATCCGCGGGCAGCCGCATGGCCATCTGGATGGAATCCTTCACCGGTTCGCGGAACCACGTGCCTTGATACTTCTCGTCCGCGATGGGCGAGAATGTCGCCACCACCTCGATGTAATCTTCCGGCACGAAGGCCCGGATGGCCAGTTCCCGCTCCACCAGCATGGCCAACGTGGGCGTCTGGACGCGGCCCACCGAGAGCACGTCGTCGTCAATCGCCAGCGAGTAGGCGCGTGACAGATTCATGCCCACCAGCCAGTCGGCGCGGCTGCGTCCGCGCGCCGCATCGGCCAGCGCATCGTATGCCGCGCCGTCCTTCAGTTCGCCGAAACCGCGCCGGATGGCGTCCGGCGTCAGCGACGAAATCCAAAGCCGGCTGAACGGTTTACGGCACCCGGCGGCCTCATAGATATAACGGAAGATCAGCTCGCCTTCGCGCCCCGCGTCGGTCGCGCACACCAATCTCGCCACTTTCGGCGAGTTCAGGATCTTGCGCACTACCTCGAACTGCGGCTGCGTCTTTTCGTAGACCACCAGCGGCCAGTCGCGCGGCAGCATCGGCAGCAGGTCGCGCCGCCAATGCTTCCACTCCGGCTGGATCTCATGGGGCTGCGCCAGCGCGACCAGGTGACCGATCGCCCACGTGACTACATAGCCGTTCCCGTGCAGGTATCCCTGCCCCTGCTTGGTGGCGCCCAGCACACGCGCGATATCGCGCGCCACTGAAGGCTTCTCTGCCAGGACGGCCACGCTGGAGCCTTCCGCATCCGGGCCGCTCATGAGCCGAGAGTAACATGCGGTAAGAACTGCCGTATGGCGCTAGGATTTCCAGAGCTTTTCTTAGGATTTCCCCGGAAATCAACCTTCTGGTATTGCAATCGAAACCCGCCTGCGGTAGTGTGATACAACACACTCGGATCGCTGTTATGTCATTTCCCGCTCGTTTGCTGGTTCTATCTGTATTTTCTTCGCTGCCGCTTGCCGCACAAGTGACGCCAGCTCCTAATTCCTGTTCCATGGCGCATTGCAATGCCCAGATGAGCGACTTCGTGGCGCAGCCGCCACCTGGGCTCAATGGCGGCGTTTATGTAAGAAGCAGAGATCAATGGAACTTCGGCGTTTCGAACGGTGATGGCTGTATCTCGAATGGTACTCGTGTACTATGCGCGTACCGGCAGTCCTGGAACGCGCTCGTAGTCTACGACGGCGACGGCAATATCCTGTGGGGCACCGGCGGACTCCTCGACAATCGCAGCTATTCCGGCCTGCCCATCATGCAAGCGGACGGAAGTGTCGTAGCCGGCGACGATCAGCATATCTACTACTTCAATCCGGACGGCAGCGTGGCTTGGGTCACCACTAATCCGGGTGGCACGCCCATCGGCCTCGTACCCACACCGAACGGCGCTATTCTTACGGCTACGGATGGCCAGCAGCTTACCCAGTGCTGGCAAGCCAATTGTACACTCGCTTTTCTTGTCAATAACGGCGGCACAGGTTATACCAGTGCGGACGTCATCCTGGCCGGCGGGTATTGCCCCGGTGCCGCGGCCACGGCGACCATCGCCAACGGCGCAATCACAGCCGTAACAGCCACCACCCAGGGATACGATTGCGATGTGATCCCCGATGTGATCGTCGTAGGCAATGGAAGCGGCGCCTCCGTAAGCGCGACGCTTGTCGGGGCCGCGCCCGTCACCGTCTTCAGCGGCACAACCGGCGCGGTGCTCAGTAGTAATTACCTGTATCAAACCGGAAACAGCGGCCCATATTACGCCAGCACCAATACCCCGTGCGTCAATAATGGAAGTTATCCTAACCGCCTCTATATTCTGACGAACTTACAGAATGATCAGACCCAAGGCGCTCTGTGGGCCGTGGATGTGGACCCCACCAACCTGGCCAGCCCCATGACTCCCGCGTGGAACGTCATCATCCACGGACCTTCGGGAGCTTCGCCGCTCTGCGTCGGTAACAATGTCTACTTCGACGGCGCCGGCATCGTACCGGGAGACAACGTGGGCACCACCATCTTCGGCGTCCAGGACAACGGCACCTCGGGATCTTTCCTGTTCCAGCAGGCTCTGGGTCCCGGCACTCAAATGGTGACCTGCAATTTCGCTTTGGATCCACGTCCCGAGGGCGGTTTCTGGCATGTGATTCAGTGGGATCCCAGTATTTATCATCGCGATTTTAACACTGGCAACCTGATCGAGTCGGTCAATGTCAGCAATCTGCTGGTAGCTCAGGGCGCACCCTCGTCGACTTACTGGCAGGCCGGCGTGTTTACTACCTACGGAACCCCCAGTCAGCCCTATCTGATGCTGCCGGAAGCCGCCCATCCCGCAAACCTCGGCTATCTGGCGGCGTTGAACCTGTCCACGCTCCAGCTCGCCTGGGCCCTCCCGCTGGCCGGAAACGATCCCTCCCAGTATGACGCTCCCGGAGGTGACGCGGTCCTGGTCCTCGACAGCAACCAGAATCCCGTCATCGTAATGTCCGGCAAGCAGACGGGGGCCTATTTCATTACCAATGGCGGGCCCACCGCCGCCGTTTTTCCGGGCAGCCTCAGCTTCGGGCCGCAAATGGCCGGGACCAAGAGCGCCACCCAGAACTTCACGCTCTACGACAGCGCCAGCGGCGTCCTGACCATAAGCGGCATTAAGACCTCCGGACCGTTTTCGGTGACGAACAACTGCGGAGCCGGATCGGTAGGTCTATCGATCGCAAGTATCGCCGCCAGCGGCGCCGCTTCCCAGACCAACAACTGCCCCACGGATCTGGCGCCGGGCGCTACTTGCACGATTAGCGTGATGTTGTCCGCCGCCTCCACCGGAACGCTGAGCGGCACCGTCACTGTGACCACAAACGCCTCGGGTGGACCGCTAACGGTTTCGGCCGGCGGCTCGGGTCTGGCGCTGCCGAAAACCGAATCGGCTTTGTCTACCGCCAGCCTGGTTTTCGTTCCGCAGACGGTGGGTACGGTGAGCCCGTCTCAAATGGTCACGTTAAGCAATATCGGATCGCTCACCCTAACCATCGCCAGTATCCTCGCCACCGGCGATGCCGTGGAGACCAACACCTGCGGGGCTACCCTGGCCGCCAAGACCAGCTGCGCGATTACGATTTCGTTTTCTCCCGCCGCCGCGGGCCCGCGAAGCGGCACCGTCGTCGTGACAGATGCCTCCCTCGACAGTCCCCACGTCGTTTCGATTTCGGGTGTGGGCCTGCCCAATCCGGTGCCCGTGGTCAACCAGCCGTTGCTACCCACCGCGCTTCAGCCCGGTACATCCACGCCGGTCGTGATCGTGAACGGCACCGGCTTCATGCCGGGCTCGGTTGGGTATTGGAACGGAACTCCGCGCGTCACGCAATATATCGGCCCCGCGCAGTTATCCGTCGCGTTGACCTCGTCCGACGTGGCCGCGCCCGGCACAGGTTGGGTCAGCGTGGTCAACCCGACTCCCGGCGGAGGCCAGTCGAACGTAGTGTGGCTGCCCGTAGGCTTCGCCAGCCCCGCGCCGGTCCTGAACGCAACCTCGCTGCCCGTCGGTTCGGCGCCTTCCTATGTGGCGGTCGCCGATCTCAACAATGATGGCAAACTCGACCTGGCCGTGACGAATTCGGGATCCGCCACCGTGTCCATCCTGCTCGGCAATGGCGACGGCACCTTCGCGGCTCACCAGGACTATGCCACCGGCAACGCGCCCATGGCCGTCGCCGTGGGCGACTTTAACCACGACGGCATCTTGGATCTGGTCACCGCCAATCAGACCGATAATACGGTTTCCATCCTCCTCGGCGCCGGCGGCGGCGCGTTCGGATCTCAAACGGTTTATGCCACGGGAAACCAGCCCGGCGCCGTGATCGTAGCGGATCTGAACGGCGATGGCAATCTGGACCTGGCGGTCGCCAACCAGGCCGATAACACCGTATCCATCCTGTTCGGCAACGGCGATGGCACCTTCGCCGCGCATCTCGACTATGCCGCCGGCGAAGCCCCCGACGCCTTGGTGGCTGGCGATTTCAATGGCGATGGCAAACTCGATTTAGCCGTGGCCAACGGTGTGACCCCAGGCGGAAAAGTCAACATTCTGCTAAACCACGGCGACGGCAGCTACCTTCCCGGAGTGGCCTATTCCACGGGCGACTCGGTCGCCGTAGTCATCGCCGATTTCAATGGAGACGGTAAGCTCGACTTTGCCGCCGCCAACAGCTTGTCCGAATCTCTCTCGGTGTTTGTGGGCAACGGCGATGGCACATTCACGGTCGGCCCTAATCAGTCCACCCGCTTGTCCCCCAGTCCCGAAGGGCTTGCCGTAGCGGATGTGAATGCCGACGGCACCTTGGAATTGTTGATGGGCGGCAATGCCAGCATTGGCGCCACGGCCCTCTCAAACAACAGCGCGGCCACCTTCTCGCCGCTCCTGCAATATGGCGGCGTCACCGGTACCACGGCGATCGCCGTAGGCGACTTCAATAACGATGGCAGCATCGACATGGCGCTGGCCGTGCCGGCTTCCAACAGCATCGCGATCCTGATGCAATCCTCCGCGGTGGTCCTGTCGGCCGGCAGCCTGAACTTCGGCAACGTTCAAGTGGGCTCTACGGGGATCCAAACGGTTACCGTAACCAATAGCGGCAGCGCCATGCTGCAAGTCCCCGGCATTACCCCGAGCGCCGCTTTCTCGGAAACCGACAACTGCGCCGGTGGTATCGCACCCGGAAATGCCTGCACCATTACCGTGGCTTTCAACCCCACCGCCACGGGTTCTCAAAACGGCACGCTCACCATTGCGAACAATGCTCCCGCCGGCTCGCAAACGGTCGGTTTGAGCGGCGTAGGTTCCACCTTCACCGTCGCCACCGGTCTTTCGCTGAGCAGCGTCGTCGGAGGCAACCCCCTGGCCTCTAACTTCGTCACCCTGAGCAGCCCCGCACCCACCGGCGGATGGACGGTCAATCTCTCGAGTTCCAATCCCGCAATTGCCTCCGTGCCCGCGACCGTCACCGTCGCCGCCGGGACGTCGGTTTCCTCCGCCTTCACCGTAACCACCGCCGCGGTCTCCACCAATGTATCGGTGACCATCACGGCCAGCGTGAACGGATCGGCCGGCGCGGCTCTCCTGACGGTCAGCCCGATCGGCGTCGCCTTCACGTCGAACCTGCCCACCATTCCGGCCGGGACCGTGGGCCAGGATAGCCTCACCCTGACCAGCCCGGCCCCGGCGAATGGACTGGTATTCAACCTGACGAGTTCCAATCCGTCTTTCGCTTCTGTGCCGGCGACCGTCACCGTTCCGGCCGGCGCTACGGTTTCACCCAACTTCAACATCACCACGGCGCCGCTGGCCACTTCCACTTCAGCCACCATCTTCGCCAGTCTGAATGGCGTGAACGGATCCCTCGCCATCGCCACTCTCAAGCTGCAGGCCGCGCAGGTCAGCTCGGTCGTCTTGACCCCCAGTGTGATCGCCGGAGGAACCACCACCACCGGGAACATCGTGAACTTGCAAGGGCTGGCGCCCGCCGGTGGGCTGACCGTGACCCTCTCCAGTTCTAATGGCACGGCAGCGGTGGTCCCGACGACCGTGGTCGTGCCGGCGAACGCGTCCTCCGCGCCATTTACACTCACCGCAGGATATGTGGCGTCCAGCGTCCAGATCACGATTACCGCCACTACCGCGAGCACCAGCGTGACCGCCCCGCTCACTATTAATCCGGACGGCGTGGCTTCCTTGAATCTTTCCTCCACCACGGTCGTCGGCGGAGTCGCGGCTGCTGCTTCCAACACCGCGACCCTCATGGCGCCCGCCTCTTCGGGCGGGGTTTCGATAAAGCTTTCCAGCAGCAATCCCGGCGTGGCATCCGTCCCGTCGGCGGTTAAGGTAGCCGCGGGCGCCACCGCCTCGGCGGGCTTCCGGATCACCACCACCGCCGTCAGCGTAAGTACCCCAGTGACCCTCACGGCCACTTACAACGGTGTTTCCGTGCCGGTGGTCCTCACCGTGAATCCTGTGGAACCTGCCGCGGTGAATCTCTCGCAGGCCGGCGTCGTAGGAGGAAGCAAGACGATCAACGGCAGCATCACCATGGACACGCCCGCTCCCACGGGCGGCTTCGTCGTCTCGTTGACCAGTTCCAATCCCGCCGTGGCCTCGGTGCCGGCGACGGTTACCGTGGCGGCGGGCGCCAAGGTATCGCCCAAGTTCACCATCACCACCACCGCGGTGACCAAGCAGGTTCCGGTCACGATCACCGCCACGTATCAGGGCAACAGCGCGACCGCTACTTTGGACGTCGACAAGTAATCGCCCGGCTGCTGCCGCGCTATTCTGAAAGGCAGTATGCCGTCCATTACCCGCCGTACCTTCGTCGAAACCTGCGCCGCCCTCGCGGCCGCGCCGCTGGCGCGCTCCGCCGCCGCGCCCGATATGCACTTTCCCGCCGCCCCGCGCGACCGGCTGGCGGTAGCTTCCTATCCCTTCCGCAATTTCATGGACCGGCCCGGCCACGCCGGCCTCAAGCTGACCGGGTTCGCCGCCATGGTCGTGGAGAAGTTCGGCATTCACAATATCGAGCCGCTGAGCGGACATTTCCCCTCCACCGAACCGGCCTACCTCGACGAACTCCGCCGCTCGGTGGAGGAGGCCCATTCGCACGTCGTGAATATTCCGGCCAGCGTCGGCGCCAGCCTGTACGACCCCGACCCCGCGCGCCGCGAAAAAGCCATCGCGGGCAGTAAGAAGTGGGTGGATGTCGCGGTGGCGATCGCTTCCCCCAGCATCCGCGTCCACATCCAGGGAGCCCGCGGCGCCGCGCCCGACGTCGGCCGCACCGCGGAAAGCCTGAAGCAGGTCGCCGAATACGGCGCCGCGAAAAACATCATGATCAATCTGGAGAACGACGACATGGAAACCGAGGACGCCTTTTTCCTGGTGAAGGTGATCGATGCGGTCGGCAGTCCCTGGCTGCGCGGCCTCCCGGATTTCGGCAACTCCATGATGAAAGGCGACGAGGATTTCAATTACAAGGCCGTGGAAGCCATGTTCCGCCACGCATACAACATCTCCCACGCCAAGGATTCCGAAGTCGACAACGGCAAAGTCTTCCGCGTGAGCATGGCCAAGACATTTGCCATCGCCAAGGCCGCCGGCTATCGCGGCTACTTCTCCATGGAGTGGGAAGGCCAGGGCGGCCCCTACGAGGGAACCCAGACGCTGCTCGACGAGAGCTTGAAGGATCTGTAGCATTGGACAAGACCCTTCGCAACTCACCGCTGCTTACGCACTGAAAGGCATGCCCCTCGATGTACCCAGACTTCAAGGACCTGTTGTCCTCCTTCCACGCCCACTGGGTATAATGGTTGCCAGATTCCGAGAGAAAGGTCCTATAAAAGGGGGTGACGATGCTCGCCAATGAGTTGCGTAAACCGGGCCGGCGGACGACAGCGTGCGCCGCACTCGCGTTGTGTGCTTTAACGACAGCCACTGTACCCGCGCAGACCTTCACCACGCTGCACAGCTTCTGTTCCGAAATCGGTGACGGGTGCCCGGACGGCCAAAACCCGCGCGCAGGGCTCGTTCAGACCAAGGATGGGGACCTGTACGGGACAACCGAGTTTGGCGGTGCCGGCGTCGCGGGCATCTTCGGCACGATATTTAAAATCACGCCGGATGGCACCCTGACCACACTCCAGAGCCTGGGGGGCGCGAATGAGGGTATCTACCCATATGCGGGACTAATCCAAGCCGCCAGCGGGGATCTCTACGGAACAACCAGCCAAGGGGGCGTGAATGCCGAAGGGACCGTCTTCCAAATCGGTCCAACGGGTAGCCTGACAACTGTGTACGCCTTTGGCCTCATTCACGGTTCACAACCTTGGGCGGGGCTAGCCCAGACCGCCAACGGGGACTTGTATGGGACAACCAACAAGGGCGGGCGTTACAACTACGGCACGGTTTTCAGAATCACGGCGACGGGGACGCTTATGACCATCCACAGCTTCTGTTCCCAAGGCCCACCGTGTACTGACGGAGCATATCCGGAGGCCGGTGTGATCCCCGGTGCCGACGGGGCACTCTACGGGACCACCAATGAGGGCGGGATAAAGTCCTGTCCAAAGCTCGGTTGTGGCACGATCTTCAAGATCACACCTTCTGGCCAGCTCACCACCTTGCACAGCTTCAGTTGGTCCGACGGCGGTGCTCCGGACGCGGGGCTCGTCCAGGCTCCCGATGGATATTTCTATGGAACCACCGGCGATGGCACGACCGGCGGCGGCACCGTTTTCAAAATCACTCCGGCTGGTGTGCTGACTACTCTGTACACCTTCTGCTCAGTGAACGGGTGTGAGGACGGCGGAGGGCCGAACGGCCTGATCCAGGCCGCCAACGGGCTCCTCTTTGGGACGACCAACGGTGGCGGCGCCCACGCCGGCGGCACCATCTTCAAGATTACGCCTAGCGGCGCCCTCTCGACCATATACAGCTTCTGCTCGCAAAGCGGATGCGCGGACGGCAGCGCCCCTGTAGGGGCATTGGTCCAAGCCGGAGACGGATCTTTTTACGGAGCGACTTTTTCCGGAGGAACCAGCCGCACTTGCGGCTCCGGATGCGGCACTGTCTTTCGCCTGTCCGTGGGTCCGGACTAGGGATCGGATACGCCCGGTAGCGGCTCATTGCCATGAAAACCCGCCACACCCCGGAGGCGTAGTTTTGCGCCAGTGCATCGCGCCTTTAGGCTTGACGATCACGCAAGCCGCCCTGGCTCTCGGCGTCACCCGCAACACGCTCTCCGAGCTGGTGAACGGGAAGCGCGGTATCTCCCCTGAAATGGCTGTCAGGTTATCGAAGGTTTTCGGCGGTACCGAAGACGGCTGGCTTGTGCAACAGGCCCACTACGACCTTGCCCATGTCCGCCGCGACCGCATCAGGCTGAAGCGATTACAACTCGCCTGACGCCGCTACTCCTTCAACTCCGCCACAATCTCCGCCGCTACCTCGCGCGCCTTCTCAATCGCCCCGGGCTCGAAGCTGATCGCCCCCACCCGCGCATGCCCGCCACCCCCGTAGCGCTCGCAAATCGACGCCAGGTTATGCTTGGGCTCCTCGGGCGCCCACGGGTTCGACCCCACCGAAATCTTCGTCCGGAAACTCGATGGGCTCACCGATACCGTGTACGTGCAATGCGGAAACAGGTAGTACGGAATGAATTTGTTGTAGCCTTCCAGGTCGTACCCCGTCAGATCGAAGAAGACCACGCCATTATCCTGCATGGCGCGCCCCCCGATCAGGCCGACTGATCTTTGGTGCCGTTCGTATAGCGGCTCGAACAGCGCCTGAATCTCCGGCTCGGCGGCAATCTCCTCCAGCTTCCGATGCTGCATCCAGCCAATAACCTTTTTTATGATTCCGGAACCTTTGGCCCCCTCGATCACCAGCGTCAGCTTCATGGCCGGCGCGCCCAATTCCACCGCGGTCTTGGCATCGGGATACTGCGCACCGTCGATAATGTTCGCCCACTCGACCAGTTGCTCCAGGTCCGCCGGCCCGAAACCGAAGCGCTCTTTCGCCACCGCGCAGATGAACGACGTGCAGGATTTATACGAAGGGTCGTAAAGTTTACGGCCGCTGCGGTCCTGCCGGTAGTTCTCCGCGTCTTCCGGCGTCAGGAAAGCGCTCTGGTGGTGGTCGAACCACCACGTCAGGCGTGGATCGCTCGAATATTTGAAATCCACGATGGCGTTGACATCGCCATCCCAGAGATTGTCGTCGAACAGTTGGGATGCCTTGTGGGCCATTCCGGTATAGACATATTCCGCTTCAGGGTAAAAAGCGCCCTGCATGAAGCGCGTGAAATATGCGGCGGAAGCGGCGCCGTCGAAACAATGGTCGTGATAAAGAACGCGTACCCGCATGAACTTTGTAGGAAACGTACCAGCTTGCCTGAATAGACGGACAAATGCAAGTCCGCGGAAATCCTGGGATTCGCCGGATTCGGACGTTAGGCCTAAAATGCAGCTTATCTCAAAGCTCTTCTCATGTCGGAAACCAGGTGCTCGGCCAGCTTGCGCGGCCCGCCCCGGCTCACCACGCCCCCCAGCACGCTGTGGCTGGTGGCGGCGTCCCGCCACAGGATCCGCGTCCCCAGGCGATCCGTGATCACCACCGAAGCATCCGCGTCCGTAGCCACGCCCAGCACCCTTCCCGGCGCGCCCACCACGCCGGCGCGCTCCGCGCTGGTGCCCGCCATGATGGCATCCGCCCGCTCGTTGCCTGCGACCACCTGGATCCGCCCGCCCAACTGGCGTTGAATCTCGCCCGCGATGAACAGGTGTAGGTTATTGGCCATCGGCGCGATATAAAGGGTCCGCACTTCGTCCAAACTCGACACCAACGCGTGCGCCGCCACGGCCGGAGGTGCGGGCGCCTGCGCCTGGGGAGCCGGAATCACCGGTGCGGGCGTCTGTAAGACCGCGGCTTGGGTGCCGGCCGGCAGCGCCGCCACACCTCCGCCGGAGCCGCCCACATACCGTCTCGAAATCGCCGAGATCAGCGCGTGGTTGCCCGCGTGCTTCTGGATCGCCAGCGACACATCCGGGCTCATCATGAAACTCACGCCGCGCCGCTCCACGATGGCGATCATCTGGTTCGACGTCCGGCTGTTCAGCAGGTCCAAAACCTCGGGCAGCGACAGCGGTGGTCCGCCCGGCACCGCGGTCTGATCCACGGCCGCTACGCGCTTGCTCGCCGGCGGCGTCGCCGGCCCGGCCGGTTCCTGCGGGGGGTTGATCTCGTGCGCCGTAGGCACGTCCTTCACCGGGCTCCCCGGATTCGTCGCGGACGGGAAATCCGGCTGCCCCAGCGGCGACGCGCCCGGCAGCGCCGCCGAACCTCCCGTCGCCGGGTTGGACGCCGGAGATCCACCGCTTGGCGCCGGCGTCACGGGAGCCTGCACGGTCACCGCCGTTTGCACTGGCGCGGGCCTTCGGAATGCCCAGAACGCACCGCCGATTGCCAATAGCAGGACGGCCGCCGCGGCGCCGCCATAGAGCTTCCAATCCGGCTTACTCTTGGCTGTGGCGGCCTGCGCCGCCGCATGCGCCACCGCGGGCGCCACCGCCGGAGCGGCAGCGGCTGGAGCCATGTCCGCCATCCGGGTTTCCTTCACCGGCGGCGGTCCGGCCAGCCGCGTAGGCTTCGGCGCCAACACCAGCGTGGGCGCGCCCAGTAGCGCCGCCCGGAACTCCTCCGCGTTGGCGAACCGCTCTTCGGGATTCTTCGCGAGTACCCGGTTCAGCGCGGCCTCCAGGGCCGGCGGAACGGACACGCCCAGGCTTGCCAGCGTTGGCGGGGCTTGCTCCAGTTGCGCCCGCATCAGATCGTATTCCGTGTCGCTCTGGAACGGCACCCGGCCCGACAGCATCTCGTACAACACGATCCCCATCGAATAGAGATCCGACCGCAGGTCGGCCTCCTGCCCGCGCACCCGCTCGGGAGCCACGTACTCCAGGGTTCCCACCAGGCCCCCGGTGCGCGTCATGCGCGCCGCGCTCAGCAGCCGGGCGATCCCGAAGTCCATCACTTTCACGCCCCCAGAGTTGGGCAGCATGATATTGGCCGGCTTCAGGTCGCGGTGTAGGATCCCCACCGAATGCGCGTGCGCGATGCCGTCCAGCGCCGGCGCCATAATTCCCACCGCGCGATCCGCGGGCAGGGCGCCCGATTGCCGGATGGCGCCATCCAGCGTCTGTCCCGCGACATACTCCATCACCATGAAGAACTGGTCGCCCTGCCGGAAAAAGGAGTACAGCGTGGCAATCGACGGATGATTCAGTTTGGCGAGGGTCACCGCTTCGCTGCGAAACCGCTCCACGATTTGCGGCTGGCTGGCAATCTCCGGCCGCAGCATCTTAATGGCGACCTCGCGCTCCAGCATCACGTCGACGGCCTTATAGACCGTCCCCATGCCGCCTTCCCCTAGGGAACTCAGGATCTTGTAGTTCCCCACCGTTTGTCCGATCACTTCAGCACCCCCAAGTTACGAGTTTCGCGCAAATCGCGCGCGGGCGTTTCCCGGGGTGTCTCGAACGCCACCACCGCCACCGTGATGTTGTCGTAGCCTCCCCGCTGCCGCGCCAGTTCCACCAGCCACTGGCACGCCGCCTGCGGATCCTTCTCCACCACCGCGTCGCGGATTTCCTCCTCCCTCACCCCATCGTGCAATCCGTCGGAGCTCAGCGCGAATCGGTCGCCCGGGAACACCGGCATAGGCTCGCTCCAGCCGGAGACCTCCACCTCCGCGCGCGTTCCCAGGGCCCGCAGCAACACGTTGCGGTCCTCGTGGCGCCGCGCTTCTTCCAGGGTCAGCAGGCCTTGCCGCACCATCTGCATCACTTCGGAATGATCTTCGCTCAACTGGTAGATCGCGCCGCGCCGGACCAGGTAGATGCGGCTGTCTCCTACGTGCGCCGCGCACACTGCGTCGCCGGCCACTGCCAGCACCGAACAGGTGGTGCCCATACCCGTCAGCTCCGGCTTCCTGCCCGCGAATTCGTGGATCTCGCGATTGGCTTCGTGGAAGCCGGCCGCCAGCGCCGCTCCCGGTCCTTCCGGCGATGCGTAGTACACTCGCGCCACCGTTTCCACCGCCATGCGGCTGGCCACCTCTCCGGCTTCGTGGCCCCCCATGCCATCGGCCACGGCTACCAGGATCCCCTTCCGCGCCATTTCCTCGGGATCGCCCGGATGCACGATCTTGCCGCTGTCTTCATTGATCGTGCGATGGCACCCGATATCGCTCAACATGGCGGTCGCCACGCGCACCCGCGACTCGCCCCGCATTTCTTCCGGGTCTGGCTTGCCGGAACCCCGCCGCTTCAAAAACGAGAACATAGGCTTCCGATCACTCCGGCTCCAGGGTGTAGCTATAGGTGGAGCGTTCCGTCACATCGAACCGCACCGGCTGGTTCCGGCAACCCGCGCGCCGCAGT
>JBEKIM010000238.1:0-15292 GCA_050011755.1 Bryobacteraceae bacterium
GGGGATGGCGCCGGGGCGCGCCCAGACGCCCACTGAGGTGGTGCTGCACAACTTTGGCCGATATCAGGGTTCCCAGCCCTATGCCGGCGTATTTCGCGACGCGGAGGGCAACCTTTACGGCACCGCATACTACGGAGGTCCCAATTACGCCGGCACGATTTATAAAGCGGATACCGCCGGCAACTTCAAAGTGCTGTACAACTTTACGGGGTTCACAGACGGGGGCCGTCCGCAAACTGGCGTGGTCCGGGATGCCGCGGGTAACTTATACGGCACGACGACGTTTGGCGGAGCATCGGGTTTTGGCGGCAACGGGGTCGTTTATAAACTGGATCCGGCAGGACGCCAAACGGTAATGCACAGTTTCACGGGAGTCAGCAATGGGAGTAGTGTCCGCGCGTCGGGCGTCATCCTGGACTCCGCGGGGAACCTCTACGGGACGACCGAGGCCGGCGGCGGATCGGGCTGCGAATTCGGCTGCGGCGTTGTCTACAAAATCGATACGGCCGGCAATTACACGGTGCTGCACAACTTCAACGATGGGACGAACGAAGGCGTTTCGCCTTACGCCGGAGTGATTCGAGACGACGCCGGCACCCTCTACGGGACAACGTATTATGGCGGCGCCCACAACGACGGGGTAGTTTATAAGCTGGACGCGGCGGGTAATTACACGGAATTGCACAGCTTCGGCGGCAAGGGCGATGGGCAGTACCCTCACGCGGGCGTGACCATGGACGCGGCGGGCAATCTCTACGGGACTACCCAAGGCGGCGGCACCGCCAACCACGGCGTCGTATACAAGTTGGATCCCGCCGGCAGCGAGACCGTACTCTACAGCTTCCTGGGAGGGGCAGATGGAGGGAACCCCGACGGCGGCGTGGTCCGGGATCCGTCCGGCAATCTCTATGGGACCACGCAGAACTTTGGTGCTGCGAACTACGGCGTGGTCTTCGAAGTGGACCCGAGCGGCCACGAGACCGTGTTGCATACTTTCACGGGAACGCCCGACGGGGCCGATTCCTGGGCGGGCCTGGTCCGCGACCCGGCGGGCAATCTTTTTGGCACGACCATCGCGGGCGGCCCGCTGGGCGGCGGCACGGTTTTCAAAGTGGACACCTCGGGCGTTGAGACGGTGGTGCATAGCTTTCCGGCTGGAACATCGGGGGAAACTCCGGAGTCGGGATTGGCCGGCGACCCCGCCAGCCACCTATACGGGACCACCGTGGAAGGCGGTACGAAGGGCGCCGGCGTGGTGTATCGATTGGATCCGGGAGGCCAGTACCGGGTCTTTTATACCTTCACCGGGGGAGCCGACGGAGGGCAGCCGGTTGCCGGTGTAGCTCTAGATTCCGCCGGGAACCTCTACGGGACAGCCTTCTCCGGAGGCATCACCAGCGACTGCACGGATACATCCCTCCAAAACGGCTGCGGTGTCGTTTACAAGATCGACCCTGCGGGGAACGAGACGGTCCTGTACAGTTTCACCGGCCAGGGAGATGGCGCCCGACCCTACGCGGGCGTGGTTCGCGATGCCGAAGGTAACCTCTACGGCACCACTTACTTTGGCGGAACCGGGGTCTGCTTTACAGGCTATTTCGGCTGCGGCGTGGTGTATAAAATCGATGCGGCCGGCAATTACACGGTACTGCATCGCTTCACTGGGCCCGACGGGGCACTGCCGTTCGCGGGCGTGATCGAAGATGCCCAGGGCAACCTATACGGGACTACCGAAAGCGGCGGCGCCGGTGGCTGGGGCGTGGCGTTTAAAATGGATACCGCTGGAACTTATACGGTATTGCATAGCTTCACGGGCGGAAGCGACGGCGGAGATCCGACTGCCGGTGTGATCCGCGATTCAGACGGCAACCTGTACGGCACCACTTACGACGGCGGCATCACTTGCGGTCCATATCCGTACTATTACGGCGGGGGTGTGGTGTATAAGCTGGATGCGTCCGGGAAGGAGACGGTTCTCTACAGCTTCCCGTGCGGGGTAAATGGAAGCCAACCTGAAGCGGGAGTAGTTCGCGACCCGGCAGGCAACCTCTATGGGACTGCCGTCAGCGGCGGCACGGACGGTGGCGGCGTAGTCTACAAGGTGGATCCGTCGGGTCGGGAGACCGTGATTTACTCGTTCACTTGCCAGGCGGATGGGTGTCTCCCGGCTCCGCCCCTGTTGCTCGGCGCGAGCGGCAATCTTTTCGGGACCACTTACACCGGAGGAACCAAAGGTACCGGAGTAGTCTACGAAATCAAGCTTCAGTAATTGGAGGGCGGGCAATCCTGCCCGCGGCCGCCTGGAAGGCCGGCTTGCAGCGGGACTTAAGAGTCCCGCCGCGGGCCACCAAAGGTGATGAAACCTCAATTTGGAGGGCGGCCAATCCTGGCCGCAGCCGGCTTAGCTGCCTGAAAGGCGGCTGCGGGCATGATTGCCCGCCCCCCAATTGGGTTTTCACCGTTGCCAAATGTCCCGCTGGGTTATCATGATTAAATGACAAGCGCCCCCGCCGTCGATCCCGTCGTCGAACTGGAACGCGAATACCTGCTCCAGAACTACAGCCGGTACCCATTGGTCGCGCACAAGGGCAAGGGCTGCTACCTTTACGACGTCCACGGCACGCGGTACCTCGACTTCATCACCGGCATCGGCGTCAACGCGTTGGGCCACGCGCATCCCCGCATCGTGAACGTGATCCGCGAGCAGGCGGCGCTCCTGATCCACTCGTCCAACCTTTACTATCACGAATATCAGGGACCGCTCGCCAGAAAACTGGCGGAAACCAGCGGCCTGCAGCGCACCTTCTTCACCAATAGCGGCACGGAGGCGATGGAAGGCGCGTTGAAGATGATCCGGTCGCACGGCAACCACAACGGGAGCGGCAAGCAGGAAATCCTCTCGCTCGACAATTCGTTTCACGGCCGTACGCTAGGGGCGCTTTCGATCACCGGCCAAGCCAAATACCGCAAGGATTTCGAGCCGTTGCTGCAGGGCGCCCGCTTTGTTCCCGCGAACGATGTGGCGGCACTGGAAGCCGCTTTCAGCGAATCGACGGCCGGCATGGTGCTGGAAATGATCCAGGGAGAAGGCGGCATCTATCCGATTTCGTCCGCCTACGCGCGGAAAGCGCGCGAACTGGCCGACCGCTACAACGCCCTGCTGGTCTTCGACGAGATCCAATGCGGCGTCGGCCGCACGGGCACATATTTCGCCTATCAGCGCAGTTCGCCGGCGGTGCTGCCGGACATCATGGTGACGGCCAAACCGCTGGCGTGCGGGCTACCGCTAGGCGCCATCGTGGCCAACGAGAAGGCCGCCGCAACCATCGCACCCGGCATGCACGGTTCCACATTCGGCGGCAGCGCGCTGGCCTGCCGCGTGGCGCTCGAGTTCTTCGACATCCTGGACGGGCTGCTGCCCGATATCCAGAAGGTGGGCGGCTATCTGCACCTGATGTTGAACGAACTGGCGCGCAAGCACTCGTTCATCAAGGAAGTCCGCGGCTTCGGCCTGATGATCGGCGTGGAGATGGAGATCCCCGGAAAGCAGATGGTGCTGGATGCCATGGCGGACGGCCTGCTGATCAACTGCACGCACGACACCGTGCTGCGTCTGCTGCCGCCGTATATCGTCACCGAGCGGGAGGTGGATAGCGCCGTGAAAGTCCTGGGCAAGATCTTCGCCAAACAGAAAGGGCCCGCGGCATGAACCGAGCGTGGTGTTTGAGTGCGGTTCTGGCCGTGGCCGGAGCCTGCCAGGCGCAGTCCGGATGGGTGAGCCTTTTCGACGGCAAGACCATGGCGGGCTGGGACGACCCGCGCCAGAAAGTTCCGCCGGGGGATGCCTGGACCCTCGACGACGGCTGCCTGAAGGCCAACGCCGGCGCACATATCACCGAAGACTTGTTCACCAGGGATGTGTTCCACGATTTCGAACTGGAATGGGAATGGAAGGTGGCGCCGGGCGCGAATAGTGGAGTGAAGTATCGCATCCAGGATCACGTATTTCTAGCCCAGCATGCGCCGGTGCATGGCTTCGAAAACCTGGTCAATTATTCGCTGACAAACCGGCCTGCCGAAAGGCCCGATCGGGGGCAGGATTATGTGGTGGGCTTCGAATACCAGATTCTCGACAATGCGCGCAACTCCGACGCGCGCGTGGGAACGAACCACCAGGCGGGCGCGCTCTACGACATCATGGGACCGTCGAAGGATGTCACTCGTCCGGTCGGCGAATTCAACCAGTCGCGGTTGGTGGTGAAAGGCAACCACGTAGAACACTGGCTGAACGGCGTAAAGGTTGTCGAGGCCGATCTCAATTCCGCGCTGGCGGCGGAACGTATTGCGCGGCGCTGGGGAGCGGGCACGCCGGTGACCGTCGATCTTACCAGGCAACCGCGCAAGGACTGCCCGATCTCGCTGCAAAACCACGGCGGGGATACCTGGTTCCGCAATATCAGGATCCGCCGGCTGGAATAGGCGATTGCGCGCGCGCCGCGGCAATTGGTCCCTGATCCTGGCGATGGCGCTGGCCGGATGCCGCTCGCCTCATCCCGTGTCTCACGCGATGTCTACCGCGATCCTGGATTTGGCCCCTCCGCCCGCCGATGCGCGCGTCGCATACGGCGATGCGCCGCAGCAGTTTGGCGATTTGCGGCTGCCGAAAGGCGGCGGTCCACATCCGGTGGCGATCGTGATCCACGGGGGCTACTGGCGCTCCGCGTATGGACTGGGGCATACCGGGCATCTATGCGCGGCTCTCACGCGCGCCGGGGTGGCCACCTGGAACCTGGAATACAGGCGCATCGGCGATCCCGGCGGCGGATGGCCGGGGAGCGGCGAGGACGTCCTGCGCGGCGCGCAATACGTGACGGTGCTGGCGCGGCGGTATCCGTTGAATGCGGCGCGGGTGGTCGCCATCGGGCATTCCGCGGGCGGACAACTGGCGCTGTGGCTCGCGGCGCAACACAAGATTCAGTTGCGCGGCGTGGTTTCGCTCGCGGGTCTCACGGATCTGCATCGCGCCTGGGAGTTGGCTTTGAGCGGCGGCGCAGTGGGGGAACTGCTCGGCGGCACACCCCGGCAGCAGCCGGCGCGATACCATGCGGCCTCCCCGATCGAACTCGTGCCGCTGGGCGTACCGGAGCGCCTGCTGCACGGAACCATGGACGATGTGGTGCCCATCGAGATGAGCCGCCGGTTTCAGTCCGCCGCGGCCGCGGCAGGCGACGACGTGCGGCTGATTGAGATACCGGACGCCGGGCATTTCGACCTGATCGATCCCCGGACGCGTGCATGGGCGCCGGTGGAGGCGGCGGTGCTGGAGTTGACGAAGTAACGGGTGTGATAGCCTATGGCGGTGGAATATTTCGACGTGCTGATCATGGGTGCAGGTCTGTCCGGCATCGGCGCCGCCCATCACCTGCAGAAGCATTGTCCAAACAAGAGTTTCGCGATCCTGGAGCAACGTGAGCGCATCGGCGGGACCTGGGACCTGTTCCGCTATCCGGGCATCCGGTCCGATTCGGATATGCTGACCATGGGCTATTCGTTCCGCCCGTGGACGGACCCCAAGGCCATTTCTCCTGGGGATGCCATCCGCGACTACATCGCAGGCACCGCGCGCGATGCGGGCATCGACCGGAAGATCCGATTCCGTCACCGCATTCAGCGGGCATCCTGGTGCTCGCGTGAGGCACAATGGACGATCGAAGCCGTGCGCACCCTGCCCGACGGGCGCGAAGAGCCCGTGACGCTGACTTGCAACTTCTTATTTTCGTGCGCGGGTTACTACCGCTATTCGGCGGGCTACATGCCGGAGTTTCCGGACATCGGGCGCTTCCAGGGGCGCGTCGTTCACCCTCAAGCCTGGCCGAATGATCTGGATTACGCCGGAAAGCGGGTGGTGATTATCGGCAGCGGCGCGACCGCGGTTACCCTGTTGCCGGCCATGGCCAAGACAGCGGGCCACGTGACCATGCTGCAGCGGTCGCCAACTTACATTGTGTCGCTGCCGGAACAAGACAAGATTGCGAACTGGCTGCGCCGCGTCCTGCCGGCGATGTGGGCTTACCGCCTCAGCCGCTGGAAGAATGTGGCGTTGATGATGTACATCTACCAATTGGCCCAGCTTCGCCCGAACTTTGTGAAGAAGGGCATCGTCAAGATGGCCAGCCAAGCGTTGGGGCCGGATTATGACGTCGCCACCCATTTCACTCCGAACTACAACCCATGGCATCAGCGGCTGTGCGTGGTCCCGGACGGCGACATGTTCGCCGCCATCCGGGAGGGGCGCGCCAGCGTGGTGACCGATCACATCGCGAGTTTCACCGAAAAAGGCATCCGCTTGAAGTCGGGCAAGGAACTGGAGGCGGACATCGTAGTCACCGCGACAGGCCTGGTGCTGCAGGCCTTCGGCGGGGCCGAACTCTTAGTGGACGGGCGCGGTGTGGATGCCAGCCAGACGCTGGCCTACAAAGGGGTGATGATATCGGGCGTGCCGAACCTGGCCTCCATATTCGGTTACATCAACGCATCCTGGACGCTGAAAGCCGACTTGATCTGCACCTATGTATGCCGGCTCTTGAATTACATGGACCGGAAGGGCATGCGCCAGGTCAGAGCGGTGAGCCGGGGCGAGACGCCGGTCGCGCCTTTCGTCGAGAAGTTTACGCCGGGCTACATCGAACGCGCGCTGGCGAGCTGGCCGAAGCAGGGAGCCAGGGCGCCATGGCGCGTGTATCAGAATTACATCCGCGACACAATCAGCTTGAAGTGGAGTCCGATAAACGACGACGCGCTGGAGTTCTCGCCTGCATTGCCGGTGGGGCAGGCCTCCAGTCCTGCGGCGGATCTCCAGACCCGCTCCTAATGCCGCGGTGGACTTTATATTATGGTCCGCCGGTATGAAACGTTGACCGCCGAATCCGCACTATACAGATATGACGGATGCGGCACGGGTATGATCCCGAAGCATGACATTCGGACTAAAGGAGCGAACAGTGTCAACCAACAATCCAGTGCCTGGCGGGTATGCGGGACCCGGTATTCCCTCGGTGCGCATCAGCCCGGCGAATGACGAGATCTCAAAATCCCTCGGTTTTCTCGCGGAACTTGCCGGCACGTGGCACGGCAAAGGCTTTAACCTCATCGCACGTCCGGACGGATTGGGCGGCCAGCCCTTGTTTCTGGAGCTCAATCAGACCAGCGAAACCTTGCGCATTACGGAAATCGGTTCGGATATCCCCAATCGCGGCGACGCCGTGGCCGACATCGACTTATTCGGACTGACCTATCTCCAGAAGATCAGCGACTCGGTCACTGGCGGAGCCCTGCATATCGAGCCCGGTATCTGGGTCCGGCTGCCGGACGATCCGGCCGCGCCGAATCAGGAGAATGTGGCGCGCATGGCCACCATTCCCCACGGCAACGCGCTGCTGGCGCAAGGCACGGCCATCAAAGTCACGCCGGCCGGCGGCACGTTTTCGATCGCTCCCGTCAACACCGCTCCCTTCAAGATCGGCACGCCCATGCCTGCCGGAGGAACGGTCAGCGGATTCCCGGAATTCAACCTGGCGGTTCCGGAATCCGCGGCGAACCCGCGAACGCCGTTTGGGAATACGCCCGCGATCCCGCTGCCGGCCGCCATCGACGGCGTCCCGATGCAGACGGTCATCAACGATCCCACCCGTCTTCTGCAAGCCGCCATCCATGGCCAGAATATTAAAGAGATGATCGTGATCGAGATCGCCACCGTTGCGAATCCGACCGGGACCAAGCCCGTCCCAGGGGGCGGCGGCGGCATCGAGAACATTCCCTTTCTGCAAGTCAATGCGGATGCGGTCGTAGTCTTCGCGACCTTCTGGATTGAGAAGATCGCGCATCCGTTCCACGACTTCATGCAGCTCCAGTATGTACAGACTGTCATACTGAACTTCCCCATCATCAAGCCGCCGGCGCCTCCCGTGCCGTTCAGTTGGCCGCATGTCTCGGTGGCCACGCTGCGCAAGACCTTCGGCGGCCAATAGCCTGGACTGATCGTGGCGCACGCTTGAAGCGTGCAGCGGCGAACTTCAGTTCGCCGGACGCGGGACTTAAAAGTCCCGCCGGCACGCTGAAGCGTGCGCCACGGGCAGGCAGCGAATTTCAGTTCTCCGGAATCGGGAAAATCCTATGACGAAAACGTTCGCAAGCACGACCCAAGCCGGCTGGATAGCCGCCATGCTGATCGCACACGCCGCGCTATTGCCGGCCCAACAGATCGCCATAGGCGGCTATCCGTCCCCCGTTGCCGGCGCCCAGCCAGTCAGTATTACGGCTGGGCCGGATGGCGCGCTCTGGTTTACCGAGGAACCGGACAACACCACGAGCCGCGGTGGAATCGGGCGCATGACGCCCGCAGGCGTGTTCACCGAGTACCGCTTGGCGTACCCCGAGAACGAGACGGGAAGCATCGTTGCAGGGCCCGACGGCGCGCTCTGGTTCACGGAATACGGAGCCAACCAGATCGGGCGCATCACAACAGCCGGCCACGTGAGCGCCTATCTTGTACCCACGGCAAACAGCGGACCCGGCGGCCTCACCGTCGGCCCGGACGGTGCGCTGTGGTTTACCGAGGGCAACGCCAACCAGATCGGGCGTATCACCACGGCTGGGCAGGTGACGGAGTATCCCGTGCCCACAGCCGCCAGTGGACCTGGTGGAATCGCCGCCGGGCCGGACCACGCCCTTTGGTTTACGGAATTCGATGCCAACCAGATTGGGCGCATCTCCACCACCGGGCACGTGACCGAGTTTCCCGTTCCCACCGCCGGCAGCCAGCCCAGCGCGATCGCGGCCGGGCCGGATCTCTCCCTGTGGTTCATCGAATTCAACGGAAACCAGATCGGGCGCATCTCGACGGAAGGAGTCGTCATCGAGTATCCCGTACCCACGCCGTTTTGCGAGCTTGCCGATATCACCGCGGGGCCAGGCGCCCTGTGGTTCACGGAACTCAATGGGGCCAAGATCGGGCGCATCACTACGGCCGGAGTCATCACGGAATATCCCGTTCCGGCGCCCATTATTGCCGCTCCGGGAGGGATTGCATCGGGCCCGAACGGCTCCATGTGGTTCACTGAGCAAGGTCCCGCGATTGGCATCGGCCAGGTTGTTTTTGAGACGGCCAGCCTGAGCGCCAGCCCGGATAGCGCCGCGTACCAGGCAGACCTTAACTTTACCGGCGGCGCGTTCGCTCCCGGCGAGAAGGTCCAAATCTATAGCGAGGGCATCGGTTCCGCGGTATTGGCGGGCGCCACCGCGGATAGCGGCGGCTCGATCACGGCCACGGCTTCGGTGCCGCACGCGCCTTACGGCCCCCGGCTGTTCCTGGCGGCCGGCGAGAGCAGCGGGAAGGTCGCCGCAGCCAGTTTCACTACCCTGTCGAAACTGGTTCTGACTCCCGATTCCGGCCCGGTGGGAGCCACGGTAACCGTGCAGGGCTACGGTTTCGGTTCGTTCGATAACGTGATGCTCACCTGGAACAACCCGCGTACTTTTCTAGGCAGGGTGAACGCCGACGTGAATGGCAACTTCAGCGGATTCACGTTTTCGGTTCCGGCCGCGCCAACCGGCCGCAACGCGGTCCTGGGGACGGACTTCGTGCCCGGAGCCAATGCCCCCTTCACGGTGCAGTGAGAAAGACGATGTGCAACCCATACGGCATTTCCGCATTGGCCGCCTTGATGGCCGCTCCACTGGCAGGCCAGGTCAGCGTGCTGACCCAACACAATGACGTTGCGCGCACCGGCGCGAATCTGCAGGAGACCACGCTCAACGTCTCCAACGTCAACAAACAGAGCTTTGGAAAACTGGCTTTCCGGACGGTGGACGGCAATGTCTATGCGCAATTGTTGCTGGTCGCGCAGGCCAGAATTTCAGGTCGCGCCGCGCCGGCCAACGCGGTGATCGTGGCCACCGAAAACAACACGGTTTACGCGTTCGACGCGGAGGATACCAACCAGGCATCCACCACGGCAAAGCTCTGGCAGACCCCTGGCGGAGCGCTGGGTACACCCATCGCCAGCGCCAAGCTCTACGCCGATCTCGGCGAGCCTACTTGCTCGGATATCACCACGCAAATCGGGATTACCAGCACGCCGGCCATTCAGATTACGAGCCAGGCGCCACCCCAGACCGGAGTCGTTTTCGTCGCCGCCAAATCGTTCAACGCCGGGCAATACGCATATAACCTTTTTGCCTTGAATCTCGCCGATGGCTCCACGCTGGGCAAGATCACCATTGCAGGCGTAGTGAAAGGCGTGGGCCACGGTTCCACCGGCTCCGGCGCAAACCAGAGTATCCGCTTCAATCCGATGCTTCAGTTGAACCGGCCGGCCCTGCTCCTGAACGGCAACACCCTCTATGTGCTGTTCGGCGGGCATTGCGATGCGGGCGCATACCACGGCTGGATATTCGCTTACAATGTGTCGAATCCAAAAGCGCTAAAGCCGATCGACGTTCTTTGTATCACTCCCAATGGAACCGGACCGAAACCCTGAGCGCCGCCAAAAAGCTTCAGGTCACGGATTGGTTTGCACCTAAGAACCTGCAACAACTCGAAGATAACGATGTCGACTTCGGATCGTCCGGCGCGGTGCTCGTGCCCAACAGCCACCTGCTGATAGCCGGCAGTAAGAGCGGGATTCTATTTCTGATCGATCGGGACCAGATGGGAAAGGGAGCCACGCCGGCGCTCGCGTCTTTCCAGGTAACCAATAACCCCGATCTGCGGCCTGTTCCGCCGCTCTATTACAACATTCATGGAACGCCCGCGATCTGGGCGCGCGCCAACGATATGTTCGTCTATGTATGTGGGGAGGAAGACCATGTGAAGCAGTTCCGGCTGATCCCGGATCCGGACGGCGCGGGTTGGAAGTTTGAATCCGAGGCACCATTCAAGACGAGTCTCGAATCCGCGCCGTACCCGAATTATCCCACCGGATTGTTCGGCCAACCCAACCGGGAAGGGATTTGGATGCCGGGCGGATTCCTTTCCATTTCGGCCAGCGGGACGACGGATGGAACCGGTATTCTCTGGGTAAACATGCCTCTGCAGGCGAATGCGAATCACTTCGTGGTGCGCGGCGTTCTACGCGCGTTCGACGCCTCCGATATCTCGAAACGCGAGCTTTGGGACAGTGAGAGCACCGGGAACGCCAATGACAGCCTGGGCCAATTCGCGAAGTTCAATCCGCCCATCGTCGCTAATGGCAAGGTTTACGTGGCCGCGTTTCAGCAAGAGACTATCCTGGCGAACGGCGTCCACGTGAACGCGCAGGGACAAGGAGTGGATCAGCCGGCGCTAGTGATATATGGCCTGCGATAATCAACGCATGCGAGCGAACTGGCTTTCGATAGGGGCATACTTAGCCGGATCTTTGATTCTGGCGGGATGCGGGTCCAAGCCATCCGCCCCCGGGCAATCCCCTGTCGCCGCGGGAGCAGTTGCCTGGAGCCAGAACGGATGGTCCGGCGACGAGCGCGCCGAATATCACCATCTCGCCGAGGGCAGCGAACTCATGCCTTACGCACTGCTCGCCAACGTGGTGAGCGTGAAGACCGGCAAGCCGTTCCTCGAAAACATGGAGCGTTTCGGCTTCCTGCCCGACGCCGCCGGCGCCCGGAATCCGCATGGGTTGCCCGTCGGACTCACCACGGTACACTCGCGCGACAAGAGCCACATCGGACTTGAGATGGTCGGTTTAAATTGCGCGGCGTGCCATGTCGGCGAAGTGAGTTATCGGGGAAAGTGGTTGCGCATCGACGGTGCGCCGTCCCTCGTTGACCTCGAAAGCTATCAGGTGGAATTTAAAGACTCCCTGGATGCCACGCTGCGCGATCCCGCGAAGGCCGTCGCGCTGGCCATGGCCATGGCTCGGACTCTGCGCGCGGGCGACGGCCAGCCACCCGCGGATGTTTCCAGCTACGCCTCCGATCCGGCCGCGAAAACTGCCGGCGAAGTGGCGCCCGCTTCCACCGCTGACAAGAACTTCCACAGCGTATCGTCGCGCACTGCGGACTCCGCGGACGGCCGCACTCCAGGCGGAGAGTCCTTCGCGGCGAGTTGGCATAACGCCCTCGCGCTGGCTAAGGCGAGGCTCGCCTACCTCAAGAACGGCAAACTGCTGGTGGATGGCACGGAACCCGGACCCGGGCGCATCGATGCCTTCGGGGCGGCCCGCAATCTGTTGTTTCCGAAAGACCACATACGGATGCAGTCGCCGGTCAGCTTTCCGTTCATCTGGGACGTTCCGGACACCACCCAGCAGCGGGCCGGCGCCGACGCTATCTGGATTCACTACGACGGCAACACCAACTCGATCCTGGAGCGCAACATCGGCCAGGCGCTGGGGATGGGCGCCGTATTCGATCCGAAGACTTATGAATCCACGCTGCGGATCGCCAACCTGCACCGCCTCGAGGTGCTGACTCACAAGCTTACGCCGCCGAAATGGCCTGCCGACATGCTGGGCGCCATCGACCCGGCGAAGGCCGCGGCCGGTGCCAAGATATTCAACGATACCTGCCGCGACTGCCACCAGAACCGGCTCTACGCGTTGACCGAAGTCGGAACCGATCCGCAGCGCGCCAACAGCTTCGGCCAGCCCGTAGCCGGCGGTGTGCCCTTCCCTGCCGCGATCGGGCCCATCCTCGACAGTCTGAAGGCGCGCGCCTTCCTGGACGACGGAGTCTCTCCGGCCGATCAGTCTGCCATGGATGCGAGCCCGGTGATCTGGCGCGCCACGGGCCAGTATCTGGCGCGGCCCCTGACGGGCGTTTGGGCGACTGCGCCGTATTTGCACAACGGGTCCGTGCCCACGCTGTGGCATCTGCTGCATTCAGGTCAAAGGCCCGCAACGTTCATCGTAGGAAACCGCGAATACGATCCGGTGAAGGTGGGTTACTCGACCGGCGGCAGCGGTTGGACCTTCGACACCTCGCAACCGGGCAACAGTAACATCGGACATGCGGGCGACCGCTATGGCACCAATCTGACCGAGGATCAGAAGAGCGAGCTGATTGAATACTTGAAGACCCTCTGAAAAAACGGAGAAATCAACTGACCACGCGCGATCGGAACGTGCGGGCACCGAAGCCGAAGCACAGGGCCAGGGTGCAGGCCAGCGCCAGCAGCACATAGGGCATCGGCAAAGTGGGCATGGTGTGGCCGTGCATGGGCGGCACCATGGCATAGCGCAGGCCTTCGGCGGCGTATGTCAGCGGGTTGAATAAAGTGATCACCTGGAACCAGCGGATGCTGCTCAGCGCGCTCCAGGGATAGTAAGTGCAACCGGTAAACAACAGCGGCGTCAGGATCACGGAAAACATCAGGCTGATTTGTTCCGGCTTCACGACCGTGCCGATAACCAGCCCGATACCGGATCCGGCGAACGCCGCCAGCACAATCATGCCGATCAGGATGCCGATGCGGTCGCCGCGCACGGCGTAGCGGCTGCCCAGAACCCACCACGCCGCCGGAAAAATCACGGCGCCCGCTACCATGCCGCGCATCGCGGCGAACAGCACCTTCTCGGCGGCGACCAGCCAAACCGGCATGGGGGCCAGCAGGCGGTCGTCGATCTCGCGCGCGAACCCGAGGTCCAACACCAGCGGCAGGGTAATGCCCTGGATGGCGGCCATCAGTTCGGTTAGTCCCACGATACCCGGCAGCAGCAACGCCGCGTAGTTGCCGGCCGCCAGCCCGATACTGGGCAGGATTTTGCAAAAGATCAGGAGAAAGAACATCGGCTGGATCAAAGCCTGCACCAGAAACTGAGGCAACTCCCGGCGGGTAACCACCAGGTCGCGGCGCAGGGTCGCGCCGAAGGCGTTGGCGGCCAGCCATAGGCGATTGGTGTGGCGTGCGGGCGTCATTAGCGCAGGTGTCTCCCTGTCAAATAGATGAATACGTCTTCCAGGCTGGGTTGCTTGACGTGCAGATCGCGCACGTGCGCGCCGGCCATCAATACGGCTTGCGTGGCCGGCCCGACCAGTACAGGCGCCTTCTCGGCATAGAGGCGATAGGTGACCACACCCATTTCTTCGTCGGGCGCGGACGGAGCGCCGGCGTCCAGTTCGTCGACCTTCGTGACCCCCGCCAGAGCGCGCAGCCCTTCCAGCACCCGGCCGCCGGCCTCCGGAACGGGCAGGCTCACGCGCACTTCGACCGCGTTGCCGCCGGGAATCAGTTTCTTCAACTCGGCGGATGTGTCGTTCACCAGGATGCGGCCTTTGTCCATGATGGCGATGCGGCCGCAAAGCTGGTCGGCCTCGTTCATGTCATGCGTGGTCAGCAGGATGGTGAGGCCCTGCGCGTTGAGCGCGCGGATGCGGTCCCAGAGGAAGAGGCGCGACTGCGGGTCCAGGTTGTTGGTAGGCTCATCGAGGAAGAGCACATCGGGGGCATGCATGAGCGCGCGCGCGATCATGAGCCGTTGCGACATACCGCCGGAATAGCGGGCCACGCGATCGTTCTTGCGGTCGCCCAACCCCAGTTCATCGAGAAGAGCGTCGGCGCGCTGCTCGCGCTCGCGGTGCGAAACGCCGTGATATGCGGCGTGGAAGGTCAGGATTTCGCGCACGCGCAGGCTGCGGTCAAGATTGCTTTGCTGGGGGACCACGGCGATGCGCTGCTTGATCCCGATGGGGTCGCGTGCCACGTCCAGTCCCATGATTGCCGCCGATCCCGACGTCGGCAGCACGCTGGTGATGAGCACGCCGATAGTGGTCGTCTTGCCGGCGCCATTGGGCCCCAGCAAGCCGAAGATCTCGCCGGGGCGCACGTCGAAAGTAACGCCATCGACGGCGTTTACATTGGCTTTCTCGTAGCGCTTCACCAGGTCGCGGACTTCTATGGCCGCGGGGTCGTTGGACATGGGTTCTACGATTGTAGCGAAAAGCCCGGGATCGCGTTTCAATCGGCGACATTCAATCGGACGCCTAATGCAAGCCGTCCACCGGCGTGTTAGTATAAAAGAGTTCACGTCATCGCGGGGACGTAGTTCAGTTGGTTAGAACGCCGGCCTGTCACGTCGGAGGTCGCGGGTTCGAGCCCCGTCGTCCCCGCCACCTTCTCCCTTTTGTTTGCAGACACCTCCGAAGTTTTAGCCCTCCGCGTGCAAATATTCTTTACGCCCGCACCGCGCCAGCTTTTAACGTCCGCCATGGCGTCGTTCATGATCTTCGCCGCGGCATTCGTATCGCCCGGCAACGCGTGCGAGTGGATCGATAAGGCGATGTTTTGGTCCGCGTG
>JBEKIM010000239.1:0-10509 GCA_050011755.1 Bryobacteraceae bacterium
CCCGCCGCAACTCTCGCTTGCTCATCCATGTCCTTCCCAGCTAAAACCTCCTCAGGAGATCTTTAGCTTAGGGGACATTTCTAACGAGGCCATAAGGGGACATTATCAAAGTGGGGCGACAGGCTTACTCTTGCCGCAAAGCAACCACCGGATCGATGCGCGTGGAGCGGCGCGCGGGTACGTAGCACGCCAGCATGGCGAGGGTGGACAGTAGCAGCGGAGCGCCCACCAGGATCGTGAGGTCGTTGCGCGCCACCGAAGCGACGGAAAAGAACATTCCCCAGAGCGCTTGCATTCCAGCCCAGGCGAGGACCAAGCCTATCAGGGTTCCGGCGGTCACCAGCACGGCGCCTTCCTTCATCACCAGCCCCATTACGTCGCGTTTCTGCGCGCCGAGCGCCAGGCGGATGCCGATTTCGTGCCCGCGCTGGGTCACGGAATACGCCGTCACGCCCGCCAGGCCGACAGAGGCCAGAATCAAGGCGAACACGCCGATCAGGCCATAGGTCCAGGAGGCGGCCTTCAACATCGACATGAACTGTGCGATCTGTTCCGCCATGCTGCGCGCGTTGAAGGGCGAGAGGGTGGAGTCCATCGCGGCAATCTCGTGGCGTACGGCCGCGACGGCATCCACCCCGGGCACGGCGCGCAGCATCAGCGTGACACCTCGCAGCGAAGGCTGAGCGTAATCGGCCGGATGCAACGGAAAATAGATGGCCGGGTGCTTCTTATTGACCACCAGATCTTCAGTGACATCTTTGGCGACTCCCACGACCTCATACGTCCGCCGCTCGCCGCCGAGAGCGCCGGCGCGATAATCGATGGTGCCGGGCATGGCTCCGATGCCCCCGCTGGCCTGGCCGTTGCGGATCTCGATCTGCCGCCCCAGCGGTTCCCCCTTCCACAATTTGCGCACCAACTCCTCGCTGACGATGACAGTCCGCGCGCCCGCCAACTCATCTTCCTTGCGGAAGGGCCGCCCGGCCAGAATCGGAATCTCCGCCGTCTCGAAATAACCGCGGCCGACAACATGTTTGCGCGCCCACTCGATCGTCCGCCCCGCTGTGAAGGTCACGCCGGCATTGCCATCCATGGCGACCGGGACTGTATCGGTGAGGCAAGCCGCGGTGACGGAGGGAAGCTGCTGCACGCGCTGCAGCAGCTTATCGAAGAACGCGGCCGCCCGCTCCGGGGAATATCCGTCGCGCACCGGATCGAGCGAAATCAGGTACATATTCCTGGGATTGAATCCCTCTTGCACGCCCAGAGTGTTTTGGATGCCGATCCCCAGATATCCGGTGAGCAGCAATAGGGTAAGAGACGCAGCCATCTGGCAGAGGACCAGGGTATTGCGCAGGCTCAAGCGCCGGTACTTGCGGAACCGGATGTGGCCGCCTTCCTTCAGCGCGGGGACCAGGCTGGGGCGCGTGGCCTGTAGTGCCGGCGCCAGTCCGAAGGCCGTGCCGGCGATTAGCGTTAGAGCGCCCGTGAAGAGTAACGCCCGCCAGTCCGGGTTCAGGTCGTAGCTGACCGGTACGGGCAGAGGCAGGCGCAGTTGCGATAGCGCGTGCATGCACCAGACGCACAACAGGTAGCCCGGCACCGCCGCGCCCATGGCGATCAACATGCTTTCGGTCAGCAACTGGCGCACGAGGCGGGCGCGGCCCGCGCCCAGCGCCAGTCGCACCGCGACCTCCTTGCGCCGGTCCGCCGCGCGCGCCAGCATCATGTTCGCCACGTTGGCGCAGGCGATCAGCAGCACCATGCCACCCAGCACCAGAAAGAACTCCCGGAAGAAAGGCAGATCCCGTTTGCGGACCGGTATCATCTTGCCGGCCTCCAGCAGCGAAACGCGGCGGCCTTGTTGGTCTCTGCCTTCATCGCCGTAAGACTGCTGCAGTTGCTGCGCGGCGGCATCCAACTCGGCCTCCGCGGCGGCCTCTGTGACGCCCGGCCGCAGGCGCCCTTCCACCTGAAACATGGTCAGGCCGCGACGTTCCAGAGCGTTGTCCGCCAACTCCGGCGCCAGCCGCGGGTCCACCGTCGCCGGCAGCCACAGGTCCGCGGCGAACAGCGCAGGTGAGGCGCCCAGAAACGCCTTCGGCCCCACGCCGAGGATAGTAGACGGATACCCGTTGATCCGCAATAATTTGCCGGCTACGGCGGGATCGGAGCCCAGGTGTTCGTGCCAGTAGCGGTAGCTAACGACCACAGCCGGTGTGTGGCCCGGTTGGTCGTAGGTCCGGTCGAAGAAGCGACCCAGGAAGGGATGTACGCCGAGTGTGGAGAAGTACGAGGGGGTGACCAGTTGGCCCCAAGTTCGCTCGCTGCGCCCGCCGGTCGAGACGCCGAACGGAACCGGCGCCACGTACGCGAAAGTGGACGAAAACAAGTCTCCCATCATGCGGTAGCGCTGGTATGCGGGATATGACGACGGCGCCTGCAGCGCCACCAATTCATCCGGTTTCGGCACTTCCGGCAAATCGCGCAACATGCCATGCAGTTCGCTATACGCGCAGGTGGCGATCGAGATGCCCAAGCTCAGCGAGATTAGGGCGACGGCCGTGAAGCCCGGCGACCTGGCCAGCATGCGCAGCCCATAGCGAACATCCTGGCGCAGTTCGGACATGTGTTCGGCGGGTATGCGGAGCGCGAGATCCAGAAGCAGGCGCGCCAGGCCGAGCCAGCCGTAACGCCGCCAGATCTCGTCGACGGCTTCTTCGGTCACCTGCAATAATTCGTCGCGGTATGCGTTCTGGAACTCGTACGGGAACGCGCCTGCCAAAGTGCGATAGAGCCGCAGGCCGATCTCGGCCGGGCGGGTCGGCCCATGCGTCATGATTCCGCCCCCCTTTCCCGCAGTCCGCGCTTGGCGTGGATCACCCGGACCAGGTCCTCCAGTCTGTCGCTTTCGGCTGCCAGTACGCGCCGGCCGAACCGCGTAAGGCGGTAATAGCGCCGGCGCGCGTCGTCCTGCGCGGGTGCGGGCCGCGCGGAGGATTCTTCGATGAGATCTTCATCTATCAGCCGCTTCAGCGTGCCGTACAAAGTGGCCGGCCAGAGCCGCACCTTGCCGCCGGTGCGGTCGAGGACCTCCTGCATAATGCCATATCCATGTTGGTCGTCAGTCGCCAGGGACAGCAGGACGTGGAACCAATGCGGCTTAAGGGGAAGAAAGCTCTCCGGATCGGCAGACATATATATATAAGTCGATATATATATCGCCCGAGATCGAAAGTCAAGGCCCTTACCGCGCCGAATTAGCCTAATGCGAGCCAGCTCAGTGCGCCGCGGGTAGCGCCGCGCGAGAGAGGTTGATCCACCGCTGGATTCCAGGGCTGCTGGCTGAGCACCATACGGCTGGTGAAGGTTGCGCCGCGATCGTACGACACGGCCATGGCCAGATCCACAAGGAGGTCCCCGGCGGGAGTTTTGGGGCCGTATTCATAGAACGCGCAGCAGATCTGGCCGCCCGCGGTGATAATCAGATGCGGCTGGAATTCGTGCTGTCCGGTCCCCGGGCCGGCGAATAGCAGTTGCCCGGCCGGCGGACCTTGCCAGGTGCGGCCTCCGTCGAGCGAGCGCCGATTGTAAATTCGGGCGCAGCCATCGCGGTCATCCGCCCAGACACACAGCGCAACGCCGTCCTCCGCGATGCAGGTGGCGGGTGCAGTTTCCGGAAGCCCTTGCTGCACGCCGCCGATCCCTTCGGCCACGGTGACGGGCGCGCAGAATGAATTGCCGCCATCCGCCGAATCCATCGTCAGAATACTACAGGCGGACGGCCCGGTCATCCATACTATGTGCACCGCGCCCTGCGTATCCACGAGCACTTCGGGATTGAAGCATAGGCCGTGCAGAAGCGGTCCTGGGCTGGAATGCCCCAGGCCGTTCCATAAATATCCGTCGCTGGAACGCGCGAAGCACAGCATGTTACCCATGTCGGCAGCGAGGTAGATGCTGCCGCGGAACGGACTGCCCTCATTGAGGTCCGCGGCGATCGAGTAACAGCACTCGGATGCCCCTTGCAGCGCCACGGCCGGAAACGTCCAATGGATGCCGCCATCCTCGGAACGATACACAACGAGCGAGGCGCGGGAGCGATCCGGGTCGATAGCCAGGGCCGCGAGATTCAAGTTGCCGCGAGCGTCGATTGCCAGAACAGGTCCCACGACTCCCGCCCATTCCTCGTCCATCGGCAAGGGCCAGGATTCCCTCCAACTTTTGCCGCCGTCGAAGCTGACGCGCGCAGAAATCGCCGGCACTCCATCCGGTAAGTTGACTTCCTCGACGCCCACAATGTGCTGGGGATCGAGCGGGTTCACGAGCAGCGCCGAGGCGTTTCGCGAGGCGGCAGCCTCCCGAGCGGATGCCGTCTTGGGGGCTGTCGTGTCGGTATCGGTCATAGGCGCCCGGTGGGTCTTGGCTATATTGTGACGCAAAATCGTCATATTATTTCTTATATTGTGCGCGCACCCCGGCACATCCCCGCCATTGGGGCGTAGCTTGTTGTAAAACCAGGAGATGCTTGAACTTCGGCGGCCCGCCTGTTAACCTTTTGGGATTTGTCTGACAACCTTCGGCCATAACCCTAATGCGGCCTGCCGGCTCGCCGCTGGAGTGTTATGATGACCGCCATGCAAGAAACGCGTCCCCTGGCCTTGATTACCGGCGCTTCGAGCGGAATCGGCGCCACTTTCGCACGTCAACTGGCGGCGCGCGGCTGCGACTTGTTGCTGGTAGCGCGGCGACAGGACCGCTTGGAACAGGAGGCTCGCGCCATACAGGCCGGCCACTCCGTGCACGCTGAGATCCTGCCGGCGGACTTGACGCGCGATGCGGATTTGAAAGCGGTGGAAGATCGTATTGCCGCCGCGCCGAACCTCGAGTATCTGGTGAATAACGCCGGATTTGGCATTGCCGGCCGCTTCTTTTCCCTTCCCGTGGACGGACAGGATCGGATGCACCGTCTGCATGTGTTGGCGCCCATGCGACTGATGCATGCCGCTCTCGAGGGTATGGTCGCGAGGAGGCGCGGGAACATTATCAACGTTTCGTCGGTTTCGGGCTTTGGACAAAACCCCGGCAGCGTCAGTTATTCCGCCACGAAGACCTGGATGAGCAGTTTCACCGAAGGCATATTCATGGAACTGAAGAGCATCGGTTCGCCTGTGCGCGTGCAAGCCTTGTGCCCCGGATTCACTCTTTCCGGGTTCCACGACGCGATGCATTTCGATCGCAAGGCGATACCGGCCTTTATGTGGATGTCCGCGGACGAAGTCGTGGATGCATCCCTGCGCTCTCTCGATCGCGACCAGTTGTTCGTGATTCCGGGCTGGCGCTATCGCCTGCTGGTCTTTGCGATGCGCGCTTTGCCGCGGCCGCTTTATCACCGGCTATCCATCAAATACGCCCGTGGCACGGGCCGCGCCCGTTGATCTGCATTGATCGGCGCTCTGCGTTATACTATAGGAGCATTTTGACTCTTATCTTCGCGTCGGGACAGGTCTAAGGGGGGCTGCGTGAGTTGGCCGCAACCCCCCTTTGCGTTTGTGAAGGCGGATCGTGGGAGATTAATCTGCACTATTAGAAGAGGAAACATCGAATGAGAGAAAAAGGTACAGTGAAGTGGTTTAATGCGGCCAAGGGATACGGCTTCATCCAACGGGAAAACGGGGAAGATGTCTTCGTGCATTTCTCGGCCATCCAAACGGAGGGTTATCGGAGCCTGGATGAAGGCGCGAGTGTAGAGTTCGAGGTAACGCGCGGTCCGAAGGGGCTGCAGGCGGCCAACGTCACGGCCGGCTAGCACGGAATGCGGGCGGGGCGGCCCGAGCAATCGGGCGGCCCCCCGCTGGCGAGTGCATACGGAGGTTTATGAGCAAAGAAGACAATATTGAAGTAACCGGTACGGTTTTGGAAAAATTCCCCAGCGGCAAATTCAGCGTGCAGATCGACCATGATCGCGTGGTCCTGGCGCATCTGGCAGGGCGACTCCGCCGCAACCGGATTCGCGTGCTGGCGGGCGACAAGGTCACACTCGAATTATCCCCCTACGATCTAACCAAGGGCCGCATCACCTTCCGCCACAGGTAAACTCCCCTCGCTTCGCGCATCCACGCCGCCGGTGCGGTATATTACATACATCAGCGGTAACGTCATGCTAGTAATCTTAGGTAAGGCGTCCCAGTCTGTCCGCAGCCGGTCACAGGCTGTCCGCTAAATACCGTTCGGACTGCCCCGAGAGTCTGGTAACTAGCTGCAATCAGGACGATTAGAAGGACTAAATGGACGATGAAATGACCCCCGAGGAGCGCCCTCCGCAGCGCGCAAAAGGCCGCCGGCCCCGTATAATCAAAGCAGAGGGCACAGTGGAACGCGGCAAAGGTACTCAGTCGTCTGGCAAATCGCGGAAACAGGCGGCCGATCCCGCCGAGAATTTAATCGCCGTATTATCGCAAAAAGTGGTTGGCCAACCCGCTGCCACCCGGGTTATCGTACCGTACATCCAGATGTATCAAGCGGGACTCGCGCCGGAGGGCCGGCCTGTGGGCGTGTTTCTGTTACTGGGACCCACGGGTACCGGCAAAACCAAGACGGTGGAGGCCCTGGCCGAGGTTTTGCACGGATCCGAAAAGAACGTCCTGAAAATCGACTGCGGTGAGTTCCAGATGGAGCACGAGGTGGCGAAGTTGATTGGCGCGCCTCCGGGCTACCTGGGGCATCGCGAGACTCAGCCCATGCTGACGCAGCAGAAGCTGAACAGCGTTACGAGCGAGAAATGCAACCTGTCGCTGGTGCTGTTCGATGAAATTGAAAAGGCTGCGCCCTCGATGACCCGCTTGCTGCTTGGCGTACTCGACAAGGGAATCCTGCGGCTGGGCGACAACACCATCGTCAATTTCGAAAAGAGCCTGGTGTTTCTCACCAGCAACCTGGGCGCGCGCGAAATGATGCGCGAGATCAACCCCGACTTCGGCTTTCAATCCGTGAAGACGGCCGAGCGGGCGGACTTGACTGGCAAACTGCAGAGCATTGCGCTGGTGTCCGTGCGGAAACGTTTTTCGCCGGAATTCGTAAACCGCATCGACTGCATCATTACCTATCAGCCCCTGACGCCCGAGTCGCTTTCCACGATTCTGGACCAGCAGATCGCCGATTTGCAGAATCACGTGAATACGCGGCTGGGCGCGCGCTCGTTCACACTGGAGGTTCCTTTTGAGGCGCGCCAGTTTCTGCTGCAAAAAGGCACCAGCGCGGAGTACGGAGCGCGTGAACTGAATCGCACGATCCATCGCCATTTGACGCAGCCGCTGGCGACGCTGGTGGCCACCTCGCAGGTGAGTCCGGGCGCGTGTGTGCGGGTGGATCTTGCGGACGATGCCGAGAGCCTTCGGATCCATTCGCGCGAAGGCGACGACGCCAGCGCACCTGCGCATCCCACCGTGTTGTTGGTGGATGACAACCGGGATCTACTCCATTGTCTGGAACGTCTGATGGCGGATGCCGGCTGGAAACTGCTGACCGCGGAATCCGCGGCGGAGGCGCGCAAGCTGGTCGCGGCGGAAAAGCCCAATGCCGCGCTGCTTGACTACATGCTGCCGGACGGCAACGGCGTCGAGTTGGGAGTCGAGTTTTTGCAGAGCCTGCCACGCATGCTGGTGATCATGATGACGGGGACCATTTTGCCTGCCGAAGAGGAAGCGCTGTGCGAGGAGCACAATTTTCCCGTGTTGCGCAAGCCCTTCCTGGCTTCCGACGTGATGAACCAGATTCGCAGCCGGCTAAGCACGACTGCCGGCGCGACCCGCGGGGCATAAGCGGCGAACGGTGGTAGGCACGGGCAGATTCGAACTGCCGACCTGTCGCTTAGGAGGCGACCGCTCTATCCATCTGAGCTACGTGCCCGCAATCTTCCCATTATATCGCTTCAGGCCTTTGCGTCCGATGTCGGTGCGGTAGTGCATGCCCTCGAAATGGATCAGACGCGCCGCCGTGTATGCTTTGTCGATGGCGGCCAGTAGGTCCGGTCCGGAAGCGGTTACCCCGAGGACACGGCCACCTGCAGTTTCGAGCCCGCCCGGGGATTGCCGGGTGCCCGCTTGAAAAACGGTAGCGCCGGCAGACTCGGCGGCCTCGATGCCGGCGATCGGCTTCCCCGTGGGGAACCCATCGGGATAACCTGCGGATGCCAACACCACACAAACTGACGGTCCGGGCTGCCACTCGATGGGAGTAGCGGCTAGGGCGCCCCGGGCGGCCGACAGCAGTAGCGGGGCGAGATCGCTGCGCATGCGGTGCATGATCGGTTGGGTTTCCGGGTCGCCCAGGCGGACGTTGAACTCCAGTACCTTGGGTCCGGCCGCTGTCATCATCAAACCGGCGTAGAGGAAGCCGGTAAAGCCTGTCAGATCGATAGTGGGGCGGATGATGCTATCCAGAACGGTGCGGCTTTCCTGCACGGTGAGGATTCGGGAATCGCAGTAGGCCCCCATGCCGCCGGTATTGGGCCCCGCATCGTTGTCGAAGACGGCTTTGTGATCCTGGGTCGGCTCGAGCGGGACGACGTTATGGCCGTCGCTCAGTACAATGTAGCTAACCTCCTCGCCGGTCAGGAATTCTTCAACCACGAAAGGAGGCTTCAAGAGCGAAAGAGCTCTATCGGCCATGGTCCTGTCTTCGGCAATGACAACCCCTTTACCCGCCGCGAGACCGTCCGCTTTAATGACGACTGGATAGCTAAATCGCTCTAGCGCCCGGCGGGCTTCGGCGGCACTGGGAGCGGACACAAAGTCAGCTGTTGGGATGCCGCTTTGCTGCAAGAAGTTCTTTGCAAATATCTTACTGCCTTCCAGGCGTGCCGCTGCCGCGGTGGGACCGAAGATAGCGCGTCCCTTGGCGCGGAACGTGTCGACCACTCCAGCCACTAGCGGCGCCTCGGGCCCGACTACCGTCAGATCGGCGTCTATCGATTCCGCAACCGCCAGATACGCGGCAGGCGAGCCATCGCCCGCGGGAAGACAGGCTGCGACGCGCGCGATGCCCGGGTTTCCCGGAGCCGCGAACACGTGGTCCACTTCCGGACTCTGCGCCAGCCGCCACGCCAAGGCGTGCTCGCGTCCACCACCGCCGATGATCAGGACCTTCATAGCCGATACAATGATAACAATGCACGAGATGTACGACGTTGTCGTTATCGGAGCGGGACACGCCGGATGCGAGGCCGCTCGGGCTTGCGCGCGAATGGGGCTGCGCACAGCCATGGTCACCATGAACTTGGACCTGATCGCGCAGATGTCATGCAATCCCGCAATAGGCGGCATCGCCAAAGGCCACCTGGTGCGCGAGATCGACGCCCTGGGCGGAGTGATGGGCGAAGTCGCCGACGCGGTAGGCATTCAGTTCCGGCTATTGAATACCAGCCGGGGGCCGGCGGTATGGTCGCCGCGGGCGCAATGCGATAAGAAAATGTATCGCGTGCGCATGCGCGAGGTGCTGGAGCGGGAGCCAAACCTCCGGATCAAGCAAGCGGAGGTGGCGGCCCTGGAGATTGCCGAGGATGGCGCAGGGCACCGGGCGACCGGGGTTCAGCTACGGGACGGCCGGAGCATCGGCGCGGCAGCGGTGATCGTCACCACTGGAACATTCTTGAACGGGCTGGCGCATGTAGGCGAGATGCAGTATAGCTGCGGACGCAACGGCGAGGCGCCATCGCAGCTTCTTGGAGAGCAATTGCGCACGCTGGGCTTAAAATGGACGCGGCTGAAAACCGGAACACCGCCGCGACTCGACGGCCGTACCATCGATTGGAGCCGGTTTGAGCCGCAAGCGGGCGATGCGGAGCCGACGCCGTTCTCGTTTATGACCGACAAGATCGACCGGCCCCAGGTGCAATGCCATATTGCCTATACCACGGCGGAGACCCACCGTATCCTGCGAGAGGCCATCCCGCGTTCCCCTTTGTATAGTGGTCAGATCGAGGGGGTAGGCCCGAGATATTGCCCGTCGATTGAAGACAAAGTTGTAAAGTTCCCAGATAAGCTGCGGCACCAGATTTTCCTGGAACCTGAGGGCCTCGACACAAACGAAGTTTACGTAAATGGGATGTCCACCAGCATGCCTATCGATGTTCAGGCAGCGATGGTGGCGTCGGTACCGGGACTCGAACAGGCTGAGATGATCCGGCCGGGCTATGCGATTGAATATGATGCCATCGATCCGAGGGAATTGAGCCACACTCTGGAAGTGAAGGCGATCCGGGGATTATACTTGGCGGGGCAGATTAATGGAACGTCGGGATACGAGGAAGCCGGGTGTCAGGGGCTAGTGGCGGGGATCAATGCGGCCTGTTCAATTCGAAGGATGCTGCCGGCCGTTATCGGACGCACTGAGGGGTATACCGGCATACTAGTGGACGATTTGGTCACGAAAGGCGCCGATGAACCCTACCGTATGTTCACCTCGCGCGCCGAATTCCGGCTTCATTTGCGCATCGACAATGCCGATGAG
>JBEKIM010000240.1:0-11042 GCA_050011755.1 Bryobacteraceae bacterium
GCCGAAATATTCGCGCACGGTCAGCACCCCGGCCATCAGCAGCGCGGTGTCGATGGAGGAAAGCTCGCTCTTCCACTGCCGCGCTCCACTGCGGAGGTCGATGAAGTGGTAAAACCAGCCATGCTCGCGCGTCATCCCCTCCGAGAGAAAACGCAGCGTGGCCAGCGCGCGCGCTTCAGCCTGTTCGCGCGCGATCCATCCGTGTTCCGCCCCGATCGACAGCGCCGTCAGCCCGAAACCGGTGGCGGCTGTGCTGGCGATGCGGCGCGGCTCCGGGCTGCCATCCGCCTTCGCCCGGTCCAGCACCAGCCCGGTCCGCGGGTCGCCACGTTCCCAGAAGAACAGAAACGCGCGATGCTCCAGGTCTTCGACGAACGCATCCCGATCCGGCGGCTGCGCCCATGCGGCAGCGCCCAGCAACGCCAGGGCCGGCAGCAGACGTCTCGCGCGCATGGCTGATCTACCCATCGAATACCCGATCCCAGTTTAGCTCCGCCTCCTCTCCGTAGCGCTCCTCAGCATTTTCTCATCCAAGAATGAGCCTGGGGAATCCGTATCGGATATGCGGGTCTCCTTTCTTTGAATGTAGCTTCGTGCGCCACCGTCTGAGGGCCGACCAGCGGGAGGCTGGACAGTGCCTCTGAGGGCCGACCAGCGGGAGGCTGGACAGTGCCTCGCGCTGGGGTGGTTTTGGTTTTCCTTTCATTGGAAGGTTTTGGTGTTCGAGGCCGGAAATCTCTGCGGTGCTGCAGGGCCGACCAGCGGGAGGCTGGTCTCCGTCGCGCGCGGGCGTTGCCCTGTGATCTGCCTCATGCGGTCCGCCGTTCTGGGAAGCTCGCAAATAATTTCCGTTTGGCCGCTTGCATGGCGGTGGCCGCCTGCATGTCAGTTTGCCGCCGCGACCAGCCGTCCAACTCTTGCATCGTCAAGTCCCCCTTCAAGTACCCCGCTACGCCCGGCAACTGGCGCAGGATTTCCCAGGGAGTAGCATACCAGCGATACCGTTTCTGCTCCTTTCCTTTGGCGTTGATCACCCGCTCCGGCACTCCGCATGGCCGGTGGAAATTCAAGTAGGGGTTGAAGTATTGCTGGTAGAAAGACTGCAGTGCGGCGGCGTGTTCCGAGGCGATGTACCCGTAGCCGATGTGCTTGCGGATGACCGCTCCATTCTTGCACTCCACGAGGGCGTTGTCATTGCAGTGCCGCGGCCGGCTCTTGGTCTGCTCGATCAACAGTTTGTTGAGCAACCCGGCCACGATGTGGTTGATGAACTCACTGCCGTTGTCGGAATGAAACCCGAGCACGCGGAAGGGAAACTGCCGCAGCATGGCCTCCAGCACGGGTTTGAGAGCCGCTTCGCTGATCTGTGCGGCGGCGCTCACCACCTCCCATTGCGTCACTTCGTCCACCGCATTAATGTGATATACCCCCTTTACTCCGTCCCGATCTCCCTGGTGCACGGTGTCCACCCGCAGGTATCCCGGCCGCCCTTCGGGTTGCGGCGCGCGCCGCTGGCCAATGGCGACCTGCACGGCGCGCGTACAGTGGTAGACCGCTCGTTGTTTCCGGTATCCCGCACTCTTGCGCAAGCGATAGATTTGGGAGACCGAGATCTGCGCCAGCCGGTCATAGTGCTGGTCGCCGAAGTCATAGCACTGGCGCTGCAGGATCTTCTGCGTGGCCGGTCCGCTGAGCGTCTCGTGCGCGGCATCCACACTCACCAGCAGCGCCACGTCCTGGTGGTTGTACAGCGGCGCGAAGCGGTGGCGCCGGCTGCGCTTAACTCGCACTTCTCCCTCTTGCCCGTATCGGGTGATCAGACGTGTGATCTGCGCCCGGCTCAGCCCCGTCATCTTCGCCATATACCGCCGCACCAAACCGCGCGCTGCACGTCCCAACTTGTCCCAGTTCTGTCCCTGCAAGCACTCCGTCACCCAGGCGTAAACCTCCTCCTTTTGCTCGCCTTCGAAATGCACGGCTTCGCTGGCGTTCAAGAAAACCCGGATCTCGTCCAGGCTCATCCCCGTTTTGCTGTTCACTTTGATCGTCAATAACCAGCATGGCCGATCCCTCTCTAGGCTCACCTTGTATGCGAAACAGCCCCTCCCTCCAGGCTCATCTTGCATGAGACAAGACTAAAAGTGTGACGCTGGGAACTGGCGTGGTATCATCACGGATCCCAATGCGACGCGGTGAATACGGCTACGATGCACCTTACGCGCTGGTGATCTTCGGATCTTTGGCGGTGCTCAGCGGCCTTGGATCCGCGATCGCCTGGTGGCGCATGCCCAGTCCGGCTGCTGCGTCGATCACCATGTATTTTGTCTTGTTCCTGGTGAACGCCACCAGCTTTTTCTACACCACTAGGCGCGGCAAGTTTCTCGAATGGGACCGCATTCTGGATCAAATTCAGCTGCGCGGCGACGAGATGGTGCTCGATATGGGGTGCGGTAGGGGCGCAGTGCTGACGGCCGTAGCACGCAGGCTGGTCACCGGCCGGGTGACAGGCGTGGATATATGGAGTACTACGGATCAGTCGGGGAATGCGATGGAAGTCGCCCTGCGCAACGCGTCGCTGGAGGGCGTCGGCGGCCGCGTGCACATTGAGACCGCCGACATGCGAGCGCTCCCATTTCCGGACGCTACCTTCGATCTCGTGGTTTCGAGCCTCGCGATACACAACATCAGATCGAATGCCGATCGAAAGCGGGCAATTAGCGAAGGGTTCCGGGTCCTTAAACCAGGAGGTAGGATGGTAATCGTGGATATCCGAGCCACGGCAATATATGCGCGTGCCTTGCGCACGCTTGGCGCGTCGAACGTCGCGCGCCACAGGTTAGGGTGGAGGTTTTGGTGGGGAAATCCGATCGCCGCCACCACTCTCCTCACCGCTTCCAAGCCTGGCTCACAAGGAGTCGTGGCTGGGTAGGGGTTCGGTTGGCTTGTAATTCATAATCAACTTGCGCATCAGTTGCTCCGACGACGCCATCTTCATCGTCTTCGCCTCGTCTAGCGCCTTTTCGTTGCCCCAGTGATCGTGCTCGATCCTATATAGGGCAAGTATCGTTCCTGTACGATCTGCGCCGCGGCGGCAATGCACGAAGACAGGGCCGTCGGTTCGATTTTCGAGTATGCTCAGCAGTTTCGATACCTGCTCGGGCGTCGGGGCTTTGAAGCCGGCCAGCGGAACGTTGACATATTGCATTCCGAGACCCTCTACGATCTCCGCTTCTTTGGAAGACCGGCCGCCGGAACCGCGCAGGTCGACAATCGTATGCACGCCAAGCCTGGCGAGTTCGCGAAACCCTTCCTCATTCGGCTGCGCACCGCGATACACCGATGCCTCCACCTCCTGGAAATTCCTAAGTGCCGTAGGTTGGCTCACCGCGGCTAAGCTGCAACTTGCCAACAGAGTCCCCATCAGCGCAATCGCGCCAAACGCTTCAAGCCTGAAATCCCTCATACCGGATTAGATGCGTCCAGCCGGCGTCAGGTTCAGTCGGCGTCGACTCTGGATCGCCCCGCACATCTGCACTATCGCGAATGCAATAATTGCCTCGGTGAGCTTCTTCTGCAAGGCGATCTACGTACGAGCCGGACGATCCCGGCTAACGGGCGCGGGAGCGGCGGCGCGCCTCTTAACGGGCTCTTTCTGGCCCTCAGGCGTCCGCCGCCGTGTGGCAGGTTTGCGTGCTTTTGCGATTTTTGCGGCCGGCCGCGCTTCAGACGTCGCGCGGCCTATGGCAGCCACCCGGCCGGCGGCCACGCCGATGGCCTTTGCGGCCTTCACGAGGAGGCTATCTTTAGATTCGGCGCGGGCGCTGGGCTTCTTAGGCATATGAAATTCGGCGGCGCTCAGCGGCGCTTACCGGTCGCGTTGATCCGAATCGCGGTTCAGCGCGTGTTCGAATCGTACCGCGGCCGCTGGAGTTTTAATCTTACCGGTGAGAATGTCGCGATTTGAAACATCGGCGCCATAGAGTTCCCGGCTGGTTTCAACGTCTGGACGCAGCGTGGCCCCGTCCAGCGAGATCCCGGCGAAAACACCATGCGAGCGGGAATAGGACAGCATTTCCGCGTTCATCACCGCGTCCGTTTGGGCGCTGGCGTCGCGGCCGACCGGCCCCGCCGCCGCGGTGGCTTCCCCGCCAATCGTGAACTTGTCGGACAAGATGTGCCTCATCCCGCCCTCGTTCATCACCAGCAGTACAACATCCGTATCGGAGGCGCCAATCTGAAACCCGATACTGCCGCCTTCAACCCTCATGGCCGCCGGAGCGCTCCACCCCGAACCTTCGCGGCGGCATACCGCAAATCCGCGGCCGTACTTCGCGCCCAGAATGAATCCGGCCTTCTTCATGCCCGGTATCACAACGACGCATCGCGCCTTGTCGAGAAGACCGTGAGGGATGCCTCTGTCAAAGGGTTTCATCATGTCCTTCAGCGTATCAGCCGAAGCGTCCAGCCGGTCATCGACCTTAATTTCTCTGTCCGCCGCAAGAGACACGGTGGCTATAGAGCCTACAAGTGCCAGCACGGCTGTTAGTGACTTACGCATAATCTTAGAATCCTCGCGGCTGTCTAAGCACCTCGCGCGCCAATGTGATGCAAGTTACTTTGCGTGAAGGTATGCCACCAATCGTACCCCTCAGGGCTTTACCCGGCAGCTTATCGATTCGGCCACAGACCTGCAAGACTTCTCTGCGGTGCTTAGCACTAAAGGAGATCCAAATGAACAACAGCACGAAAGACAAGGTCCAGGGCGCCGTGCACGAGGCCAAAGGCGCGGTTAAAGAAAAGCTGGGGCATGCGGCGAATAACCCCGCTCTGGAAGACGAAGGAACGGACGAGAAAGTGGCCGGCAAGGTTCAGAAGAAGGTCGGGGACGTGGAAAAGGTCTTCGAGAAGTAGTCCGTTTGGGGACGGCACTCCCATAGTTCCATCAAGGGCTTCGGCGGCAATCGGGCACGGAGCCCGGTCCCACCCAATACCTCACACCAAACAAAAAGGATATTCAATGGCTGACAAGAAGACGATTAAGGATCTGCTCGCTGACGAAATCAAGGATCTGTACTCCGCCGAGAGACAGTTGACAAAGGCGATCCCGAAGATGGCCAAGGGAGCCAACGATGCGGGTCTGAAAGAGGCCTTCACATCCCATCTCCTGGAAACTCAAGCGCAGGTAAAGCGGCTGGAGGAAATAGCCGGTTTGCTCGAGATCAAGCCGAGTGGGAAAAAGTGCGTGGGCATGGAGGGCGTGATCGGCGAAGGCGCCGAAGCTCTCCAAGAGGATGGCGATGAAAAGGTCCTGGATCTCGGTCTGATCGGGGCCGGAAGCCGCGTTGAGCATTATGAGATGGCCGGCTACCTGACCGCCATCAGCCTGGCGAAACGCATGGGCCAACCCGAGGTCGCGAACCTGCTGCAACAATCCCTCGCCGAGGAGCAGGGCGCGGAGAAAAAGCTGCGGTCCATCGCGTCCGGGCTGATAAAACGCGCGCCGGTCGCAAGCTCGGAATGACGACCATCCACTCCCGTATAGTTCCAAGATCTGCATTGCGAATTCTCGTGTGAGATATGAAGATAGCGGTTGTTGGAGCGGCGGGTGCGACGGGACGCAGAGCCGTAAAGCATGCACTGGAACAAGGACACGTCGTCACGGCAGTCGCTCGCCGCCCGGAGCGGCTGTCATCATGCCGGCCGGCTGTCCATCGTCCGGGAGATGTCCTTTCCCCGGGGGGCTTGACAGCAGGTGTCGCCGGCATTCTCGCCGAATGCAGATGTGCCAGCGTCCGGCGATTCGTCTTGCATAGTGGAATCGGCTTGGGCTATGGACGCGAGCCCTCCTGTCCCAACCGCCCCGTCGTCCGAATGTCGGGCCGGATATTGACTGCTGCAATTATCGACAAGGCGGTCGCCGAGCGGATGACGCCCGGTCGTATTGGCGGATAAGCCGGCGAATGGACGCTATCCCGAACCTTCACACCAGCAGAATCACGGTATGCGATTATGGGTGAGTGCCACGCGCGCAGGAGGAATCGAGATGAGATTATATCTTTTGATTGCATGCATCTTCGCATTATCGGGGATCGCGTCCAACTGCCTGGCGGCCTCTTCCGGTTATGTGATTGCGGCAAACAAAGGTGACCACGCAATAGGGATCGTCGATCCAAAATCGGGCAAACAAGTGGCCGAAGTAGACGCCGGCGGCATTACTCCACACGAAGTAGTTGCATCCGCGGACGGGAAGTACGCTTTTGCGCCGATATATGGAGATTCTGGCGTGGGCAAGCCCGGAACCGATGGCGCAACCATCGCGGTCATCGATTTGGCCGCCAGGAAACTCGTGCGCCACATCGACCTTGGAAAAGGCCTTCGGCCGCATTGCCCCGTCTTCAATCCGGTTACGGGAGTTCTCTATGTGACTACCGAACTGCAGCAGGCGGTTACGGTGATCGATCCCGGGACACTCAGAATCATCGGTACCATTCCAACCGGCCAGAACGAATCGCACATGCTCGCCGTGAGTCCCGATGGCAAATGGGGTTATACCGCCAACGTCGGGCCGGGGACGGTTTCGGTACTGGATCTGACGGCGAAAAAGACAGCCGCTATCATTCCCATCTCCGGGAATACGCAGCGGATTTCCATAACACCGGACGGCAAGAAAGTGTTCACGGCCGATCAGACACAGCCGCGAATGGCGGTGATTGACACGGCCACGCGGCGGGTCTCGGGTTGGCTTCCGCTGCCCGCGCCGGGATACGGAACAGCCGTCACTCCAAACGGAAAATGGTTGATCGTCGCCGTGCCCGCGGCCAACAAGGTCGTTGCGATCGATCTCGATAGCGGAAAGATATCGAAAAGTCTCGATGTTCCCGCGGCGCCGCAGGAAGTCTTGATCTCCCCCGACGGCGGTACAGCGTGGGTGTCATGCGACAAGAGCGGGAAGATAGCTCAGATCGATACTTCCAGTTGGACGGTTTCCCGCCTGATCGACGCTGGAAAGACCGTGGATGGCTTGGCCTGGGTTCAATAGTGGGTTCCGAAGGCGCGCCTGCTCGATCGGGCTCGCGCGGCACGCTGCCACAACATCACTTGGGTGGCCGCGGCTCGTTACTCTTATCGCCGGTCGATTGTTCGGCGTCGAACTTGATCACCGCGTCGGCCGAAAATTTCCGGTACAGCCTGAATTCCTTCACGTTCTTCATCCATTCTCTGGCGGTTTGCATGCGCACATCCACACTTAACGGCAGCAGGAATTCGCTCTCCCCGATTTTGGTGTAATCGTAGTCGAGCGTTTCACTGGCCTGCCTGATTGGAAACGACTTTGGGATATCATCCGCCTCCTTGGTAATCCGCGTGATCGCGCCCAATTGCTGGTCCACGAAAATCTCGCCATGATACCCCACCAGCACCGTCATGGCCGGATCTTTCTCGTCGCGCTCGCCGTGTCCGGCGTGAATGCTGAAGTCCGAGAATTCCAGCGCCACCCGGTAGGAGAAGACATGCATGCGCTGCCTGCGCAGCGTTGCCCAGCGTTTCCACTCGATCATGGTGTGGCTTTTCGGATCGAAGATGCGCTCCATGGTGGTGCCGAAGTCGCCGGTGGACGTGGCGCCGCCCACGGACCTGTAATCCCCTTCCGTGATCACCCGGTCGTTCTGCGAAATCAGCTTGTAGTCTTCGTGCTGGTTGAAGTAGCTGAGCCGCGCGCTGATGACATCGGTGGGCCGCCACGAGTCGTGGCCGGTGGTGTCGACATAACGGCGCGTCTGTTCAAGGCAGATGAAATCGGGCAGCCTGCCCGTATAGTTGGCTGCGTAGTCGCGCACATCCGCCAGCAGCTTGGCCTGCTCCTCGCGGGAGGGCGGCGCCAGCGGCACGTTGGCTGGCTTTGCCGCGGGTGCGGCAGCTTGCGGAAGATTTCCGGTTTCGGCCACCAACGCCTTCAACGCCGACACCGTTTTGGGGCCGGCGCCCTGCTTTTGCAGGGCCTCGACCGTATCCGGATCCAGGCGCTCCGATAGCTTCATGGTACGCAGGACTTCGGCTACCTCTTTGTCGGGGTTGTGGCGCTCGATGGCGGACTCGACGAACTGCTTGATTTCCTGCACCGTGTTGCCCGATGCTGCCGGGAGGGCAATGCAGATCAGATACACGGCGGCGATGCGGCGGAACCTCATATTGTTATTGTCTTACAGCCGCCCGTAAGGGGCCTGTGTACGGGCGCGGCAGGCTCACCTCGGCGACTATCCTGCTCGTCGGGCTGGCGAGGCTGGACTTGGGCGAACACCGGCGATTCTCGATTCCGTTTCTCTTCGCCGCCTCAATCCTGATGACAATCGCCGGCGTGGCCTTCGGTGTTTCCACTGTGACTGCCTATTCTGTTACCCGCAACTGAATCCGCGACCCGTCCGCCCCTCCGAAATACACCCGCTCGAACGCCTTCTGGAAATCGTTCGATGGCGTCTTGGGAATGTCCATGAATTTCTGCGGATTGCGGTCCGTCAACGGAAACCACGAGCTCTGCACTTGCACCATGATGCGGTGACCCGGCCGCCACGTATGCGCGATGTCCGGCAGGTAGAACGTGATCCGGTCCGGCTTGTTGGGATCGAACGGCACGGGCTTCTCGAAACTCTTGCGGAACTTACCTCGGAACGGTTCGCCGCGGATCAATTCCTGATATCCGCCCATCGGCGCGGCGCCCGCCGCCGGAGTCGCCGGCATCCCCCCCGGTGCCGCCCCGGCCCCCGGCGCCGGGCTGTTATAGTCCGGGTAGTCGTGCGGGAATACGTCGATTACTTTCACGTCAAAATCGGAGTCCGTCCCGGACGTCGACACTTTCAGATCCACCTGAATCGGCCCGAACACCGAAATATCGTGGTCCAGCGGTTCGCTCTGGAACGCCACCACATCGGGACGCATGGCGGCGAACCGCTGGTCTTCGGTCATATACGAACCGAGTATCCGCTGCTCGATACGGTCCACGTATGGCACCGGCTTGTTTGGATCCGACAGGTACTCTTCGAATCCCGCTTCCGCCGGCCGGCTCCAGCCCAGCTTGCCGTGCGCGGCCAGGAACAGGTCGGTGGTCTGCGCGTCGCGCGGCGGCCATGCCTCGAACCGGCGCCACTGGTTCATGCCCGTTTGAAACACCCACGCCTTGGGAAATTTGCCATCGCCGCGGCCCTTGAGGTGGTGGAGGAAGAACGGTAACTCGATGTGTTCCCGGTAGTACGCTGCCGTCTTCGCGCCGAAGTTGATGTTACCCAGCCGGTCGCCATCCCCGCGCGCGAAACCACCGTGATTCCACGGACCCATCACCAGCATATCCACTGGCGGCGTGTTCTTCTCCATGAAATCGAACTGCCGCAGCAGGCCCTGCGGACCTTCGGTGTCGTACCAGCCGCCCACCAGCATCACCGCCGGTTTGACGGCCTTCAGGTACTTCCAAATGGCCCTCGATTGCCACTCTTCGTCGTAGGTGGTGTGGTCGATGTTCATGTTCCACATGGGCTGCTTGTGCTTGAAGTATTTCTCGTCGGCGTTGGCCAGCGATCCCAACCTGAGATAGAAGTCGTAGCCATCCGGTGTCTCGAAGTCAAAGGGCAGCGTGCGTGGAGGCGGCGCGGGGTCTCCTTCGCGATTGCGGAACCCCATGTAAAAGCTGAAGCGGTGCGCCAGCATGAAGGCGCCGTTATGGTAGACGTCGTCACCATTGTAATAATCCGTCACCGGAGCCTGCGGCGACACCGCTACCAGCGCCGGATGTGCGTCGATCATGCCGGCCGTCGCGTAGAACCCCGGCTGCGACACTCCCCACATCCCCACCTTGCCCGTATTGCCGGGAAGGTGCTTCACCAGCCAATCAATCGTGTCGTAGGTATCGGTGCTCTCGTCGGTGTCTTTGGGTCCGCTCTTCACCGGCTTGTGCGGGCGGATGGTGATGAAATCGCCCTCGCTCATGAACCGCCCGCGGACGTCCTGGTAAACGAAAATGAACTTCTCGCGTTCAAACAGTTCCGAGGGCCCCAGATTCGTCCGGTACAGGTCAACGCCATACGGCGTCACGCTGTATCCCGTCCGCTGCATCAGGATCGGATACGTCCGGCCGTCACTGAACACGTCCTTGGGGACATAGACTGACGTGAACAACTTTGCACCGTCGCGCATGGCGATGCGGTATTCGAACTTGGTGTAGTTCTCGCGGATGAATGCGGCACGCTCGGCCGGTGTAGCGGCGGTGTTCGTTGGGGTGGTGCCGGCGCCTCTCCCCTGAGCCGAAACTAGTTGGGCCAGCCAAACGAACGTGAGCAGGATGCGCATGGAGGAAATTCTAGCGCATGGCGGTACCGGGGTCCGCTCTTGAAAAAACACTACCGGTTAAGGCGAAGTAAGGCTCGTCAAAAGGCATGCAGTCAGTCAGGCGATCCAGGATGATTTGCGCGTCCGTCTTGTGCGGGTGGACCGCTCCGATCGGACACATAGGGATATTGGAGTCGACGAAGATCAATCCTGGTTTCCTCCCTCGATTTCCCTCAGCGCCTGCTCGATGTCGGCGGTGGGGAAAGCGTACTTTGCGCCGCGCCGAACCGCCTTCAACTTGGTTTCGGGGTCAATCCCCGGCCGGCTGGCCCGCGTTCCGAAGGGCTCGCCGGACCCACTCTCCTACTGTCAAACGATCCCGCTTGGCTAAACGCTGGATGTCCGACATTTCGGAATCGTGAAGCAACACCTGAAGACGCTTGCTCATGGAGTGAGTATAGAGGAGTCATTGGCGGAATGCTCGACCCGCGTGCCCGGCGCAGGCTGGAGTTTGGACTTATCTCGTGGTGACTGGCCGAGTTGCCCGTGGCGCACGCTTCAGCGTGCTGCGGCGGACTTCAGTCCGCCGTTAAGCCGGCTGCAAGCATGCTTGCCGCCAGATCGCGCCCCTAACTTCCCCCCGGAATTCCGCCGATGAGAGAGTAGGTGCGTCTCCTTTGCCGGGGTGCGCTGAGCCCGCTCTTCGAGATCGACATGCGTTCTTTGTTCAT
>JBEKIM010000241.1:0-10457 GCA_050011755.1 Bryobacteraceae bacterium
CGCAATTCGAGGTAGCGCTCCAGATGATTTTCGAGATCAGCACTGGTCATGCCTGACCTCCTGGCCACGGAAGCGCCACTCGATGGAGGGAATCTTCGTCCAGCTTGGCGTAAATGTTAGTGGTCTCAAGGAGGCGATGTCCGAGGACGTCGGCCACCTGTTTGAAACCGATTCCCCGCCTGACCATTTGCGTTGCCGCCGTATGTCTGAAAGCATGCGCGCTCAGCCTGGGAATCGAAATCCCTGCCAGTTTGAGGTGGCGCTTCGCGATGCCACTCACCGTACTGAGACCTGTAATCGGGCTAAATGGTGCGCGGGTACGTAGGAAGATGAAGGGTAGAGCGCTCTTGGGGCGACTGTTTTGCACGTATTCTGCGACGGCTTGACCGACATCCTCTGGCAGGGGCAACTTTCGCTCTCGCGCGGATTTCGGAGGATGGATTCGAATCTCTCCTTCTCTCCAATCGACATCGGACAGACGGAGGCGGGCGACCTCTCCAGCCCGCAGCGCGAGCCGAACCAGAAGCAGCAAAACGGCGCGATCCCGCTTGCCAACTGGCGATTCCTTGTCGCAAGTCGCCAGCGTCCGGTCCACCTCTTCCACCGACAGGTGCTTGGGCAATGCCGCTAACTTCCATTGCCGGATCGTAGGGACCGCTCCAACTACTCCCGCCGGAAGTCCACGAAACGTGATCAGAAACCGCAGAAACACCCTCATCGAGGTCGAGGGCGCAGCGCACGAAGATGGTTTGAGTTTCGCCGATTGCTCGCATACGAAGTCAGTGATCGCTTGCGGCGTCACCTTCTTGATGTCGAATGTTGTGGTGCTGAACACCGACTTCAGGAACAACGTTGCGTGACGCAGGTAATGAGCGCGCGTGCCCGGCAATAATCCCGCAGCGTCCCGAAGGTGGGAATCGAATTCGGCTACCAGAGCCTCGCTTTCGGTCTGGGCAGTGCAAAGCGGTACGGCTCCGCCATGCTGCAACTGGAGCAAGCGGAGCACCTTCGCCAGCGTGCGGCCGGCGGCTCGAAGTTGGCCGTTCTTCCGACGACCAGTAGTACCTCTATACCGCGCCAGCGTGGCTTCGTCCACCTCCGTGATGTTCAGCCCATGCTTGCAAAGCCATCGGCCAAACTTATCTGCCACGCGGACGTACCTTCGGATCGTCTCTGGTGGGTACCGTTCGTTGTGCAGAGCTTCGGCGAGTAACGGCAACTCTTGTGCCAGCGGTCCCGACTGTAACCGCGCGAGCGTAGACGCCTGTTTAAACAGCGATTTGATCAATGCTCTTCTCCTTTCCAGTCCAGGACCGGAACGAAGAGCGTAGAACCAAGCGTGATTATGTTGGGCGGTCCGCAGGAAGCACGCCGCTGAATATGGGTTGTTCGCCGGAACTCAACATAATCCGGTGCTCAACATAAGACCCACTTGTGCTCGCTTAAATTGACCCAGACGAAGAACAGGATTGCCCACGTTTGCCCGCGGGCAAGAACGAGCAGTCCCACTTGCGCCTGCTAACAGGCCGGGAGCAGGCTGAAGTACTCTTTGCGCCTGCTAACAGGCTCAGATCAGGCAAATAGATTAAAGAAGCTCAATGTGATATTCTCTATTTGTTCGTCTTATTGCCTGTTCCTGGCCTGTTAGCAGGCACCTGGACGGCTGGCGCACGGGGCGTGCCGTAGGGTGACACCATGCTGGGCGATTTTCTGGTTTGGACATGCATACGGTCGCCCGCAGCATACCATCCAAGTCGCGGGTCGAGCGCAAAGACTGTTGGACCGCATCGGCATCCAGGGCGCGCGGCGGTATCCGGATGTGGGATGCGGCGTGGGCGCGACGGCTTGCGCAATCGCCAAAGGCCGCGGCTTGGACGTGACCGGAATCGATGTCGATCCACGCCAGATTCAAGCCGCTCAATCCGGCGAAAGGTACCGGTGCCTCCGCTTCGTGGTGATGGACGCAACCCGAATGCATTTTCATGACGCTGAATTCGACATTGTGGCCGGCAGCATCCGGCAGCCACGGCGAGCCATCCCGCTGGTCAGAACCCCACACGCCGTTCCAGCGAGCGGAATCGCGGGTCCGTTCGCAAATTGTCCCATACATAGCTGACTTCCAGTTCGATCAGACCCGGCGCGCGCTGCCGATAAGCTCGTTCCAGCCACTCGAACGCCCGATCCCGATCTCCGAGCGCAGCGTAATACTCCGCGAACATGAGCGGAGAGACATAATTCTGGTTTGAGAATTCTTTGAGTTTCGCCAAGGCCCCTTCAGCTTGCCGCCTGTCTCCGGAGGCGGCCCAAGCGTGGGCGACACCCGCCAGATACTGCACCCCATACGAGCCCCTCGCCTGTCCATAAGCCGCGATTGCTTCGGGCCACTTCCCTTGCAGCTCATAACCGCGCGCGACGTAAAGGTACGCGCCGGTGAAAGCCGGATCCATCTCCAATACGCGCTTGCTTTGCGCGACTGTCTTTTGCCCGTCGTGAGAGTCGTAGTATAGCCATGCCAGGTGCATGGAGCACAGAATATCGAGCGGAGCGAGATCGAGTGCGCGCCTGTTTTCTTCAAGGGCCTCATCGAAGCGCTTCCGTACCAGAAGGTAGTGCGAATACAACACGTGAATCATGGAGTCGTTGGGGTTCAACTCGATTGCCCGGCGGTATTCCCGTTCCGACCCAGCCCAGTCCCAGTCGTACCAAAGCTTGATTCTGGCAAGAGTGCCATGCGCCTCCGCAAGGTTAGGATCGAGTTCGAGCGCCTTTGCCACCGCCGCGCGCGCCTCTGGCGCCACCTTGGCAGGGTCTACCGAGCCGATATCGGAGCCGAGCGATGCGTAGCAACCCGCCAGTGCCGCCCATGCCTCGGCATTCCCGGGATCTATTCCGACCGCCTGACGGAAATAGCCGATCGCTTTTTCCGCTGCCGCGGCGTTCCGCTTGTTCCACAGGAACCGGCCTTTCAACAAGGCATCGTAGGCCTCGGGATTGGCCGGGCGCCGTTTGGCGAGCCTGGCGTCCTCTTGCGGCGTGAGCTTCACGCGCACCTGATCGGCGATACTCTTGGCTACCTGTCCCTCTAACCCGAGGATGTCGGTCATTTCGCGTTCGTAGCTGGCCGCCCAGAGATGGCGATCCTGGCGCGCATCCAGAAGCTGAGCCGTGACGCGCACGTTGTTACCCGACCGCGCCACCGAACCCTCGATCACCGCATCCACGTTGAGTTCGGCGGCTATCTGGGGCAGGTTTTTCTTGGTGTGCTTGAACTGCATCACGGATGTCCGGGAGATAACCCGAAGCGCGTGGATCTGCGCCAGGTCCGTGATCAGCTCGTCGGTCATGCCGTCGGCGAAGTATTCCTGATTGGGATCGCCCGAGAGGTTATCGAGGGGAAGCACGGCAATGGATCGTATGCGTGCGGGAGGGCTTTCGCGTGACCAGCGGAACCATGCGATTACGGCCATAAGCAGGAAGGCGGCCATTGCGGCTCCGGCCAGCTTCGTGCGGCCGTGGTAACCGACGGTGCCCGGCGGCTGCGGGGACAGACCAGGCACGCTCCGCTCGGGAGCCGGCTTGTCAACCGGCGCAATGAAGCGGTATCCGCGCTTCGGCAGGGTTTCGACGAAGCGCGGCGACGATGCCGAGTCGCCGAGGACGTCGCGAATTTTGGTGATCGCCTTGTTCAGAGCCGTGTCGAAGTCGACGAAGGTGTCGGCTTGCCAGAGTTTCTGGCGCAACTCCTCGCGCGTCACCAGTTCGCCCGGCCGTTCCAGAAGCGAAACCAGTACGCACAGAGGTTGCTCCTGGATTCCGACCTTCCGGCCAGCCTTCCGCAATTCACGGGTATGGAGGTCGAGTTCGAAGACTCCGAAGCGAATCGCCGGCGAATCTCCCGCCATGTCCACGTCATTCCTTCCCCTGCCGCGCAGGGAATGCCGGCGTCTAAGCCCGTAGCGCTCAGCCTATTATACGGGAACCCGCCTTCACGCGCAGGGAAGCCCCGAAGCATAAGAGGTCCCGGCTGATCCAGCCGTGCCGTAGCAGGCGAAACTGGCTCCGGCCAGGACCGTCCGGCCAGCAATGACTCATTCTCTGGTGCAACCGAGCTCAAAAAGGACGAAGCGCAGCGTTCGCTAGGGTCCAACGGCGTCCAAACGGCAACCTGCCAGAGCGGACATGGGAATCCGGCGGGGTAAGCCTCCTGCTTCCAATGCAATACGAGGGAAGCCAGATTCCACACTTGGGGAATTGATCGCCGAGCTCGCAAAGACGATGATCGACTTCGGCAGCCAGCCAAGAAAGGAACCGGCTGCAAGAAAAAGGAGAATCCAAATATGAAACTCGTAACACGTCCGGAAGCCGCTCTAGTCCGGGGGCCGTTGCTACGCTCCCGGCTCACACGCAAACGACTCGCTCCAATTCCACCCTATCCGGCGGCCATTTCGCATTCCGCATGGAGGAATCGGAATCCAATGACGAAAATTCGAACCTTTATGGTTGCCGCTCTCGCGGCAATAGTTGCTCTTGGCGTGTGCGCTCAAGCGCACGCTCAGACTATTAGCCTGGGTCCGCATCTTAGGCTAGTCGCCGTAGCTACGGTCCCCACGGCGGCCGTTCCGTCCGAAACCACGCAAGAGATGATCGGGGGAGCGTTTGCGTTGGGCGTAATTGCGCCACTGGACGGCAGCGGTAACCCGTATTGGCCCTGCCTCACGGGTGGTCCCGACGCGGATTGCAGCAGCATACCCTCGGGCGCATGGGTATCCGGCATCCCCTATTTGTCGTGGTCATATTCGTGTAGCGGCGGCCCGTGTGCCGAATTCTTCTGGTGGTTTCAGGACGGCACCGTGGACACAGTCGATCACTTGGTTATGGAGATCTCCATCAAACAAGGAAAGAGGACTGTTTTCGACACAGGGGCGCTGGATGTCGGCCCCAACCCCTACCCGCAGCGACTCACGTCTCTTTATGGCGAACTCGCGTTCGGTCCCGGGAATTGCGCGGCAGGTATTACCTGCTCAAACCCAGTTACCGGGAAGGCGACGATAGAGGCCACGGCGACGGTTGGCACGCAAACGGCCACCACCAGACAGACAATCGACCTTAATTAAGTTGCCACCGCGCGGTGCAACTCGACCAACTTTTGTAGGGACCCTTTCTGACGGGGGCGAGCCTCATAACAACGGCCTCTTCCGCTCGCCCGGTCGAAAGAACATGGTCTCCCGTGCAACTACGGAAGAAGCCGCAGAGGGAAAATAACATGAAGACGACCAAATACTTATGGAATCAGAAGGGCCTGCCCCGGCAAGGCCGAATCGCTGCCGGAGCCGTTATGACGCTCCTGATTGTGGCAACGGCCTCCGCCCAGAACCAGCCATCGGACGCAGCAGCGCCCGTTCATCCGATACCCACCGCGCCAAAGAAGAGCTATACCCCTGCATCCGTGCATGCTCTGCCTGGGTTAGAATGCAGGATCTACCCGACAGGAAGTGCGTCATCCACGGGAGTAACGGCGTTCACCGACGATGACGGATACGCCCGGTTCCACGCGGTGCGGGCAGCCGCCGGCGACAAGGTTCAGCGCCTTACGCTGGATTGCACGGACTCCGACGGCAACTTTTCCTCCTATTCCGCCGATCTGACTTCCGACGACACGTTCGAACCGCGTCCGCTCAACCTCGCCAACGAGCGCGGCGCCGATCGCCCCGCACTGAAAGGCGATCCGCTCAGTTACACACAGTCGGATCTGATCCAAGCCGGCTACGGGCTGCGGCCGGACCCCAAGGATGCCGCGGCGTATTCCCGCTGGCTCCGGGCGGCCTCATCGGCGGGGCGGTTTCTGGAAATCAAACGTCCCCAAGCGCGTCCGCAAATCAGGCCAAGCAAGACGGGCGAAGCCCCGCCCTGGACGGGCTCCGTAATGACCGGCGCTCCCAAGTACCTTTCCACCGAGGCTAATTTCAATGTCCCCACGGGTATCCCCAGCGGAGACGAAACCACTGGCACTGAAATAGCCATATGGAACGGCCTGGGAGGGTATACTACGGGATCGGGCCTCATCCAGGGCGGCGTGAACCTTGAAACGACGCCAACGGTCGCATTGTATGGCAGTTGGAGGGAATACTGCTGTGGGGACGGAGATAGCAACGGATACGGAGGCGCCTTCGTTCCCAATCCCGGCGACCAGATCTACTCGCAGGAGTGGTATTGCGACAAAAATGGCAACATCAGCCAGGGCGGAGGGTACGGGTGTACTTTCCTCCAGGACGTAACTTCGGGCGCAATACTCAATTGTGTCTCCCCAACCGGCTCGCCCTGCTGGTCGGTCAAGGCGCTTCCGACCTGCGTCAAGAATCCGGCGTATCCAAATTGCATGACGCTTGGGGATGCCGCGGAATTCGTGATTGAGAACCAGACTCCGCAGTGCTGTTCACCGGCAACCGCATTCAGCGACTTCACTCCCACCGTGGATATGTATGGCTCCGCATACTCCTCGAAAACAGGCAGTTATTCGCAGACCGTCAGCACCGATCCTAAAGTCACTACTCTGGTGGACTTTACGGCTACCACCTCGCACATGAGCGTCTCTTTAGGGACAACTGACCAAACTTACTTCACCATGTCGCAGTTCGCGAAGATAGGCGGCACGGCACAAAGTAACTTTATCCCCTGCCCCGAGGCCCCGTACTATTGCAACCCGCAGTCCATTGCGGTGGGTCCGAATGCAAACGGGTCTACGGTCGGAGATCCATGGGTCCTGGGAACCGCCAAAACGAGCGCAGGCGACTATTACGTCTACCAATGGCGAAACGGGAGTTGGGTGCGGGCAAGCATTGGCGCCGGAACTCAGATCGCCGTGTCGCCCCAAGGGTATGCGTGGGTGATCACCCACACTGGGGCGATCTACTACTGGAATGGAACCACTTTTGTGCTAGCCCCCGGCGGTGGGTGCGCGACTTCGATTGGCGTCGGTCCCAACGCGTACGGGTCGCAGTACGGCGACCCTTGGGTCATCGGATGCAATGGTTCCGACATTGCTGATGGCAGCATTTACCAACTGCAGGGATCGGCGTGGGTGCAGCAGCCAGGCGCCGCGGATCAGATCGCCGTTTCGCCCGCGGGCGTTCCGTGGGTAATCACCTCATCGGGAAGCGTATTCTACTGGAATGGGTCTTACTTTACAGGGGCTCCGGCAGGCTGCGCGACCAGTATTGGTGTAGGTCCTACGACGGCACCCCTGGCTGGGCCGTACGGCGACGTGTGGATCACCGGCTGCGGTGACGCGACCGATGAGGGATCGAACATTTTCCAATTGCAGAAGGGAACGGCATGGGTGCAGATCCCCGGAGTAGCATCGCAGATCTCGGTGTCGCCCGACTTGGGCGTTCCGTGGTTGGTCACGCTGACGGGAGAAATCTTCGAATAGCGGCATCTAAGTGCTGTCGACCGTGGCGGGGCCGGCCGCCGGCCTCGTCGACGGCGTGAATCTCACGCACAATCGCGCCGGCCAAGCCTCCTTCACCTATCCCGACGGTCAGTCGCCAGGGCTGACGTACTTTTTCGTCTTGACGAAGGCCAGCCGGCAGATGGACATCGTCGTGAACACCCCCGGATTCAACATACGCGCAGTCGGTGCCGAACATTCCGGAAATCGGCTGAAATCAAGGCGAGTCGTTACCGATGCGCTAATTCTCTACGCATCGATCTGGGGCCCCCCTCCAGAGGTGGTCGGTGCGGGACCTAACCCGATGATTTAAGTATACTTGCACTCCGAGGCTTCAAGGCGCGCTGTCTTGGTGATCACCAAGGCATTCCCTCACCATTGCTTCGGCGCTTGCCAGAAATGGCCGCTTATGTTGTGCACAACATAAATGGTGACTTCTCGCAAGAGCTGAAGTTTGTTGACAATGGTCGCCATCCGGCCGCTGTTGGCGCTCCTGCTAACACGTTCCCTTATGCACTCCGCGGCTTCTCGATACGTTCCGCCAACAGAATACTCACCGTATCGCCTGCCTCTTTCCCGATTGCCTGGCGGATGTCCGTTTTGACTGGGAGCATATGCGTGCCATTACCCATAGCCATAAACGAGCTTTGGAACGGATGGCCATCGATTTTGCCACGGACTTTAACCAGACCGCGCGTTCCGAAGAAAGCCGCCGATTGAGGCCATACCACGTAGGTCCAGCCCCCCTTTGCCGCGCTCTTTTGCAACTTAGCGCTGAATGCTTCATTCGGCATTCTGGCGGCTTCATGCTTTGTTTTTGCCATGGATCTCCTCCCTCGCGCGGGCCCGAAGAGGCCTGGTACAAATTCTACGACAGATCTGCCTTTGTCGGGGCAATTGCCGCTCGGCTTCGAACCGCCGCACAAACTCCGGGCCGGTTTGGATAACCGGCCACCACTTTCAGCGCCACCGTCTGCCGGTACTGGCCGTCGGCGCGTTCCGCGCGATACACGGCGCTGGTTCCCCCGTGGCCCAAAAGCCCAACCGCGCGGTAAGCTCCGAACAAATTCGCCGGCACGGATGCCGCTGGCGGCGGCTCAATCGGCGCCGGCTGTTGCATGGCCGCGCGCGCTGCGATCAGCGAACTCACCTCATCGAAAACCTGGTGATCGTCGCCTGTTCGCGCCTTCAGCCAGGTGCCCCAGTCGCTGCCTGCCGGCAGATCCAGAGCATCCTGAAACAGCGCTTTTACTTGGCGTCGCCGAATCATCCGAACATTACGCATCTGCTGGACGGAGGCATCGCCCGAGAGTGGCGAACCTTTCCTGGTCATGGAGTACGTGGAGGGCGAGCGGTCGTCGACTATTGCGATCGCTTAAAGCTCAGCGTGCCGCGCCGGCTGGCGCTGTTTGTGAAGGTTTCGGAAGCGGCGGATTATGCGCATCGCAACCTGATCGTGCATGGGGATCTGAAGCCAAACAATATTCCGGCGACGGCGGACGGCAACGTCAAGTCGCTGGATTTCGGCACGGGCGTGCTTCTGGACGCAGCGCGGGAATGCACGGTAACGCGCACGCGCATGCTCACACAGCGGTACGCCAGCCCGGAACGGCTGCGGGGCGAACGTACCACGCCCGCGCACGACGTGTTTTCGCTGGGGATTCTGCTGTACGAATTGCTCACCGGGGCCTGGCCATTTGGCGATCCCGGTTCCATGCTGCGCGAACTGCAGCGCGCGATGGACGATGCGCAGGTTCTGGGGGCGGTGAATGCGGTGAGCAACGAAGCGGCGGATGCGCGGGGACTGACGGCGGAGCGCTTGCGGCGGCTGCTCAAAGGGGATCTGAGCGCGATCGTGTTAAAGGCTCTGGAGAGCGACGCGTCCCTGCGCTATCGGAGTGTCCGCGATTTTCGGGAGGACGTGGAGCGCCACCTGAACGGTCTGCCGGTGCGCGCGCGGGTGCAGACTGCCTTGTATCGCGCGGGCAAGGCGGCGCGCCGGAGATGGCTGCCGATCAGCGCCGCGTTGTTGTTGCTAGCGGTCAGCCTGTCGACCGCGTCGATCGTGGCGATCTTGGAGGCCCGGGCTGCGCGAGCGCAAGCGGCGAAAGCCTAACAAGGTGAGCGCCATTCTGAAAGCTGTGTTGTCCTCGGCGGCGGGCCACGGGAATCTGACCGTGATGCAAATGTTGGAGGAAGCGGAGCCGAAGCTGGAGCGGGCCTGGGCCGACGATCCGCAAACCGAAACGGAACTGCGTTTGAACCTGGGCGCGAGTTATGTCACGCTGTCGAAGCCGGATCGCGCGATAGCGCAATTGCAGCGCGCGCTTACCCTGTTCAGGACGGAAAGAGACTACAAGGGGGCGGCGATCACGCAGTATATCGAAGGGCAGAACTTCGCCGAACTCGCGCGGATCGCGCGGTCGATTGAGCTGTACCCGCAAGGGCTGGACGATCTCTCCAGACTAGCAAGGCTGCGCCCGGTTTCTGGCAATTCCGGCTGAATTTGACGATCGGCGGCAGCCTCGTTGTTCTCGACCGCTTTGAAGAAGCGCGGCCCTGGCTGGCGGCGGCACTCGAAACAGGCGCGGCCGCCAGAGCGGAAGCCTGGGAACTGGCTGCGGCGGAGGCGCGTTGGGGCTCGCTTCTGGCGGCGCAAGGAAAGTTCGATGGGGCCGAAGAGGCGTTCGAAAAGGCGTTGACTCAGGCGCCGCGGATTCAGTCGCAACGGCACCCAGAAGTGGCCGAACTAGTGCGCGGAGCGCGCATCATGGTGGCTGGATACCGGGGGGATTTTGTGCGGGCGCGAGACTTGGCGCGTGAGGACCGCGAACACTCGTTGCAGATTCGAGGGCCGGCTCGCGTAGACAGTTCGATCCGATGTGTAGGCTGGGCTCGTTATCGCGCGGAAACCGGCGAAATCGAGCCGGCGCTCATGCTGGTGCGCGACGAACTTCCAAAGACCGGAAAAGTCTGGAATCGAGAGACCGATTATCTATGGGTGCCTCTC
>JBEKIM010000242.1:0-10331 GCA_050011755.1 Bryobacteraceae bacterium
TTGCCGTCGGGCTGCTTCCGTAGCGTCTTCGCGTTGGCGGCCGGGGAAATTCCGCAGGCGAACTTCCTCACGCCGGCAGCAATCAATTCGCGGTTGAGCGCGTGGATCTCCTCGATCATCGCCTCGGTTACGGTCGACGGGTCAAAGTCGTCGGGGAGGTAGTTAGCAATTAGATATTGTGGCATGACTTTTTCTCCTTGTTTTCTGTAGTTTTGTTCCCGATGACGCGTTTCCTGCTCATTCAGGAATCGTAGCTCATCGTTCTTTTGTCGTATAGTCGTTTGGGGAAACCGAAAATCGACAGCCACTCCAATTTATTTCAACTGCCGAATCCCGGTTCCGGCGAAATTGCAGTTCCGCGCTAAAGAAGAAATCGCCGCACCCTTCACCAATGCGGGGATGCCGCGGGTGGCGGTCATTTCGTTGCGGCCGTACGCCTTTTCGGGCATAGCTTCTTTAAGTTTTCCAGATTGCGGCGATCGTCGCCATCGTGCTCGACCGGTGTTTCCAGGATGAATGGCTTCTGGCGCAGTTCGGGATGCGCCAGGATGCGGCGGAATCCGGCCTTGCCGATGTGTCCTTCACCTATGTTCGCATGCCGGTCTATGCGCGACGCCAGGGGCGCCTTCGAGTCGTTCGCATGGATGAGCTTGATGTTGTCCATACCCAGGATCCGGCCCGCCTCCGCGAGAGTCTCCCATAGGCCCGCTTTGTTCGATATGTCATAGCCGGAAGCCAGCAGATGGCAAGTGTCGAGGCAATAACCGAGCGGCACGCCGGTCTGCCCGGCCGCATCATCCCGGATGGCGCGCAACTCCGCGAACCGGCCTCCGATCTGGGCCCCGCATCCTACGGTATTCTCGAGCAATACGGTCACGCCATTCCGCGCCGCGCCTTCGGCGGCATCCCGCAGACCCGTGGCGAACGCGGCGATGCCTTGCTCGAGCGACTGCCCCTTGTAACTGCCGGGATGCAGGACAAGGTACTCGGCGCCCAAGGCGGCGGCACGTTCAAACTCACCACGCAACGATGCAATCGACCGGGTGCGGATCACCGGGTCGAAAGACGCCAGGTTCACCAGGTAATTCACGTGAATGGCGAGGGGGTATAGATCGAGCCGTTCGCGGGTGCGCCGCAACAATCGGATCTGTTCCGCGCCGGGCGACGAAGCGCGCCACATGCGGGGACTGGAGGAGAAAATCTGGAACGTGTTGGCGCCCAATCCGGATGCGATCAAAGCGGCGTTCTCGAGCGAGGCCGCTATGGAGGTATGGATGCCGATCCGCAGGGTATTATTGTAACAAGCTGGAGGGACGCCCGAACCTTACCAGTACACGGTGGTTACACTATATGGCGCCAGCGAAACCGGATTGCCCGAGGTCGTGGTTTGAATCTGGACATTAGTGGGTGCGATCGCTGAGTTCGCCGCCAGGGCGCTCGAATTCGCAACGTAGGTGACGGTGAATGTGGCTTGCACCTGCGCGCCATTGAGATCGATGATGGCGGTTTGCGCCGCCGCCGATTTATTGGTGATCAAAACGTAATGGTGGCCGGTCTTCGCCAGATAGGCCTGCGCATAAACGGCGGGGATAGGATTGCCGTCAAATCCCGCGATGTTCACCGTGGGCCCGCCTTCGACACTCGTGGGCCACAGGTGGCCGCTGTTGTTGATGGCTTGGTTGGCTACCTCCATCGCCAGTCCGGGGGCCGAAGTATAAAACTGGAATTGCGTGTTGGGGTTGGTGGCCGTGTTCGTCGAGTAATTCGCGTTTTGGGCTAACTGGCCAAACAGATAGCTTTCGAAATCGTTCACGGATTGAATAAGCCCATGATAGTCGGAGTTATCGGTATAGAGCGAGTTTATGCCCACCCCCTTGACGCTCGGGACCGAGGATAGGCGCATGATATATTCAGCCAGGAAGATACCGTTGTAAATATAACTGAGGAACTTGTTGGTATAAGACGAGCAACAGTTGAGCTCGGTAATAAAGATCGGAGTATTGGCGCCCACCAGGGGAACTAAGTAGGAATTGACATAATCCGCGCTGCCGTGGGCCAGGACGCCGTTCAATGCCAAAATCGTGTTCTGGGCGGTCTGGGTCCCCACGACCGGATAAATATGGTCGGATGCCGCATTCCAATATTGGGGAGTATACGCCTGCAAGCCCACGTCCCAACTCGGGAAGCAGGCCTGTGGGTCGGCGGCGGGCGCCCCGCAGCCTACCGTGCCCGGATACCATCCCCCGGGAAAAACGCCAATGGTGGCGCCCGGTGCCCCGGTCACGATGTCGTTGTAGTAAGAGTTGGAAGCGGCGGCGTAAGATGCCGCGGTGGGGTAGATCTGCGGATAGAGATACGCTTCGTTGCCAAGCTCCCACTCCAGCACATTCAAGCCGTAGCTTTGGGCCGTCAGGGCCATCTGGGTGGCGCTGCCTGGATTAGTGTCCGTAAAAGTATTGAAGCAAAGGATGGCCGGGACGCCCAGCGAATGGGCGAAGGCGGCGAAATCGGAAAACATGGCGCCGCCCTTGGCTTGCGTGAGCTGCTGCGAGGTGGACAGGATATTGGACGCCTGGCCGCTGACGGCAGGGGGATTTCCAGCGATCAGCGAGTTCATCCAGGAGATGTTGGTAAAACCGGTGCTCCAATCGAAGTCCATCGATGTGGTGCCGCCGGGATACCGCACCCAACCGCCATGCAAGGGGGCTACCGCCGCCAAGAACTTAGGATCGTAGTACTCGACGCCGTTTCGCGGTTGAGGCACGTTAAAGCCGCTGAAACCCGGCGCCAGCACGGTGGCGGGCTGCGTCTTGATTTTGATGTAGACGGTTCCCGCGTATGCGGCGGAAAGCCATCCCAACATGCATAACCCGGCAAACAGCAGGCGAAATCCGGTGAGCCGAAGTCTGCGGAAATGGCGTGCCAAGCCGGCATCCGTTCCGGCTTTTGTATGTTGGCGCACTACTCCCTCCATGGTTTCGACGATCCTGTCTTGGGAACTAGATATATCATGGCTCGAATCGGATGGTCAAGGAGCGTGTGTCCTTAACCTCAGTTATGGAGCTGAAAAAGACGGCCAAAGATGAGGATAAGTCGATAGAAATGGTATGGGCAACGACGATTCTACGGCCAACTTCCCCGGAAAAAGCCGCCGGCTGACGCGTGCTATCCTGATACTCTCGTGGCCAGTACAGCCTTAGGGGTTCTTTTTGTCTGCTTAACCGCAGCCGCCTCGGCGCAGTCCTCCGTGCTCCTCGACACCATGAGCGGGGAACTGGACCGCAACTTCTCCGCCCTGAAAACAAAGGCCGATCCGGCGCCTTACTTCCTCTCCTACGAGGTCACCGAGGAAGACTTTCACGGTGTCACGGCGACCTTGGGATCCCTCACCAGCAACGGTCACGGCAAGAGCCGCCGGTTGGACATCTGCGTGCGAGTGGGCTCGCCAAAACTGGATAACTACCACCGGGTGCGGGGCGAACGGGCGCAATTCACCTCCGGTGCGCCGCTGACGTTTGAGGATCAGCCGGTCTCCATTGCGCACCGCATCTGGCTGGAGACCGATCGCGCCTACAAACTGGCGGCCGAGCGGCTGATCAAGATCCGGACGAATGCGGAGGTCAAGGTGGCCGACCAGGACTCCTCGGGAGATTTTTCGCCGGCGGACCCAGTGGTGCGGCTGGAGCCGGTTCCACACGGGCGCTTCGCGGCCACCGAATGGGCCGCGCGGGTGCGCAAGCTCTCCGCGAAGTTCAGCGATTACCCGGGCATTCTGACCTCCAGCGTGGCGGTCATGTCCCAAGATGAAACCAAGTATTTTGTGAGCAGCGAAGGAAGCCGGCTGCGGCACGGCCGGGGTTTCGCGCGGGTGGTCGTGAGCGCGCAGGCCAAGGCCATGGACGGCACGGACCTGGCCACCGCCGAAACTTTTGAAGCCACCGAGCCGGAAGGCCTGCCGCGCGACGAAATCATCGAGGGCGCCGTGGAACGTGTGGCCAAGGATTTGAAGGCCCTGCTGCTGGCGCCGGAAGCCGAGCCGTTCGCCGGTCCCGCGATTTTTTCGGGCCGGGCGGCCGGCGTCTTCTTTCACGAGATCTTCGGGCACCGCGTGGAAGGGCATCGCCAGAAAGACGAGGCGGAAGGGCAGACCTTTACCAAGAGCGTAGGCGCCAGCGTGCTGCCCGATTTTCTATCGGTGGTCTTCGATCCCACGCGCAAGAAGGTGGGCAACGTGGAGTTGAACGGTACTTACTCGTTCGATGACGAAGGGGTAGCGGCGCGCCCGGTGACGGTGGTGGAAAACGGGGTATTGAAGGCGTTCCTCATGTCGCGGTCGCCGATTCAGGGGTTCGACCGTTCGAACGGCCACGGGCGCCGCCAGGCCGGTTTGGAAGTGGTTTCGCGGCAGTCGAACCTGTTGGTGGAGTCCTCGCGTGCCGTTCCCGAGGCGCGCCTGAGGGAAATGCTGGTGGCGGAAATCAAGCGGCAGAACAAACCCTATGGCCTCTATTTCCAAGATATCAGCGGAGGCGTTACCACCACAGGGCGGCAGGGAGTACAGGCCTTCAAGGTGATCCCGCTGGTGGTGTACAAGGTTTATCCGGACGGGCGGCCGGATGAATTGATTCGGGGAGCGGATATCGTCGGCACGCCACTGGCCAGTTTTGGGAAGATTCTAGCCACCTCGGACCGGCCGCAGGTCTTCAACGGCTATTGCGGCGCGGAATCCGGCAGCGTGCCGGTTTCGGCCGTTTCGCCCGCGCTGCTGGTGTCGGAAATCGAGATCGAAAAGAAGAACAAATCGCAGGACCGGCCGCCGCTCTTGCCGTTCCCCGTGGAGGGGCAGTGACGGCGGCCAGGCGGCGCGCCCATGCGGCGACGTGGCTCGTCGTGGTGTCGCTCACCGGACTGGTGAATGTAAAAGCCCTGGCGCAGGGAGACGACGTGGTGTTGCGCGCCATGCGGGATGAGTTGAACCGGTCGCGCGGATTGAAGGTGCTCAGCCTGGAAGCGCCCTATTTTATTGAATACAGTATGGAGGATGGCGACAGCTTTGGGGTGGCCGCCAGCCTTGGGGGGCTGGTCGCGGTGCGCCACGACCGGTTTCGTGTTCCCGAGATCAAAGTGCGGGTAGGCGACTACAAATTCGACAACACCGATTACGTAGGAAGCGGCTACCATTTCGGCACGCACTACGATATCGAACGCTTTCCGCTCGAGAATTCGTACGACGTGCTCAGGCGCTTTCTCTGGCTGGCCACCGACAGCGCATACAAGTCCGCCGTGGAGGCTATTTCGCGCAAGCGGGCGGCGCTGAAGAATGTGGCGGTGAATCAGCCGCTGGACGATTTTGCCAGGGCCGAGCCACTGAAGAAGCTGATGGAAATCCGCCACACGCAGCTCGATGAAGAGAGCTGGAGCGCGCGCGTGCGTGAGCTTTCGGCAATTTTCGAAGCGTATCCCACGGTGGAGGCCTCCAGCGTGGATTTGAGCGCCGTCCAGACCGGCCAGTACTATCTGAATTCGGAAGGCGCCGAAGCGCGCATACCCGATCGGCTGATTTACCTGCGGGCGCGGGCCGAAACGCAAGCGCCGGACGGCATGGTGCTGCACGACGCAGTAGCGTTTCATGCGCTCGATTTTGACCGCATGCCGGCCCAGCCGGAGCTACGGCGCGGCATCGCCGCCATGGCAGCCAATCTGGCGGCGTTGGCCGGAGCGCCGAAGGGCGAGGATTATTCCGGTCCCGTGCTGTTTGAAGGCCAGGCAGGCGCGCAGCTTTTCGCTGAAGTTCTGGGCGGCAATCTGGCGCTGACGCGCCGGCCCGTTATGGATCCGGGCCGCAATAACCTAGGGCAGGAGAGCGAACTGGAGGGCCGCCAGGGCGCGCGAATTCTCCCCGAGTGGTTCGATGTGGTAGACGATCCCACGCAGAAGGAATGGCAAGGGCGTCCGCTTTTCGGCAGCTACGAAGTGGACCGCGAAGGTGTGGCGCCGCGGCCCCTGGTGCTGGTGGAAAAAGGAGTGCTGAAGAACTTTCTGCTTACCCGCCAGCCAGTGGCGGGGTTTAGCGGCTCCAATGGCAGAGCGCGCCTGCCCGGGGGTTACGGCGCGAATGGCGCGGCCCTCAGCAATCTATTTGTGCGGGCCACGGCAACCGTGCCCGAGACGGATCTGAAGAAAAAACTGATCGAAATGTGCCGGCAGCGCAATAAGCCGTACGGCGTCATCGTGCGCCGAATTGACTATCCTTCGTCGGCGTCGTTCGAAGAGGCGCGGCGGCTGCTGAGCAATGCGGGCCAGGGCGGCCATGCGGTGAGCGCCCCGGTACTGGTATACAAAGTCTATCCGGACGGCAAGGAAGAACTGGTTCGCGGCCTCCGGTTTCGCGGTCTGAACACGCGCTCGCTCAAAGATATCCAGGCTGCCGGCGACGATAGCAACGTTTTCGAATTCCTGAACAACCAGGCGCCGTTTGCTTTGATCGGCGGCGCGAACTACGTGGCGGAAAGCTGTGTGATCGCGCCCTCGCTGCTGATCGACGACGTGGAACTGCACCCCATCGAAGAAGAGCTGCCTAAGCTGCCGATCGTGCCGGCGCCGGAAGTGCGCGCGGAGGCCCGCCGCCCTTAACCGTATGCGCATCCTGGGCCGGTACATCTTCCGCGAGATCATCTCGAGTTCCCTGATCGGGATGGCGCTGGCGACATCCATTATTTTCCTGCAGGGTGTGGGCAAGCTGTTCGAGGTGTTGGTGCGCAGTTCGCCGCGGCCGGAAACGATTCTGTATCTGTTCGCGCTGTCGCTGCCGCCGTTGCTGCCGCTCACTATTCCGTTCGGCACGCTGGTCGGAATACTGGTCGGATTGGGGCGTCTGGCGACCGATGGCGAGATCACGGCCATGCGCGCGGCGGGGTGCTCCAGCCGCAAAGTGGTTTTACCGGTGATGCTGTTCGCGTTTATCACCATGCTGGTGGCCGGCGCCATGACCCTGCGCCTGACACCCCTCTCGGTACGCGTGAGCAAGGACATCCTGGATAAGCTATCCGCTTCGCAGGTAAGTGCCGATATCCAGCCCCGCGTGTTCGATGAGGATTTTCCCAATACTATTCTCTACGTGGGCGACGTGCGGCCGGGAGCGGTGGTGGTCTGGCGGAATGTTTTCCTGGCGGATTTAACTCCTCCCGAGCAGCGTACCAGCGGCATGGGCGACAAAGCCCAGGGCCCGCTGGTCACGGTGGCGCAGGAGGCCATCGCGGTGCCCGACCCGGACCACAACCGGCTGCAGCTCTCCATGCGGAACGCCGGCAATCATGAAATGGGAAAGGATCTAAAAGGCTACGACAGCTTTTCGCCGGTGGTGTCGCAGGCGCTTTATGCCGCGCCTCCCGTGCCGGGAGCCCGCCGGCCCTTTAGCGAAATGAATACCCGCGAGCTGCGGCGCTACGCGCGATCCGGCCCGGACTGGGTGGAAGCGCGGATCGAGCTGCATCGCCGGCTGGCGCTGCCCATTGCGTGCCTGGTTCTGGCGCTGGTCGGGATTCCACTGGGGGTATCGTCGCGCAAGGGCGGCAAGTCGGGTGGATATGTCACCGCTGTTTTCCTGGCTTTCTTCTGTTATTATCTCGCGTTCATCACCCTGGTAAATCTGGCCCGCCAAAGAGCCTTGCCGGTAGAGGTTGCCTTGTGGCTGCCGAATGCCGCGTTTCTGGTTGCCGGACTGATTGCCGTGGCACGCATGGAAATACCCGGCGGACGCGATTTTGTGGGGGGCTTGAAAGATACGGTAGCCGGTACTTTCAACCGCCTGCGCGCGCGCTTCTTGCCGGAGCGCGGAGCCGCCGTGCGCGCCCGGTCGTTTCGCTGGCCATTGCTGCCCCAGATTCTGGACACCTATATCCTCACCAGCTTCGTTTTCTATTTCGCGGTGGTGCTGGCGAGCTTCGTTTCGATGAGCCAGATTTACAACTTCTTCGAGTTGCTGGGCGACATCGTGCGAAACCAGATTTCGCTGCCCAAGGTGTTCACCTATCTTTTCTTCCTGACGCCGCAGTTGATTTATAAGACGTTGCCGATCAGCGTGCTCGTGGGCGTGCTCGTGACTTTCGGGGTGTTGAGTAAACATAACGAGGTGACGGCCTTCAAAGCCTGTGGCGTGAGCCTGCATCGCCTGGCCATTCCCATCCTGGTGGCCAGCAGTTTTCTCTCGGGCGGCCTCTTTGCCTTCGACCACTATTACGTGCCGGAAGCCAACCGCCGGCAGGATGCCCTGCGCAACGAGATCAAGGGCCGCGCCGTGCAGACTTATCTGAGCCCCGAGCGCAAGTGGATTTTCGGCAAGGGGCCGCGCATCTACTACTACAAGTTCTTCGATCGGGATGAGAATGTGATGGGCGGCGTGATCGTTTACGAACTGGATCCGGCCACCTATCAGTTGACCCGGCAGATCTCGGCCGAACGCGCGCACTGGCAATCGTCATTGCAAACCTGGGTTTTCGAAAACGGCTGGCGCCGCGAATTTCACGGCAACCAGAGTATTCCCCTGACCGCGTTCCAGGCGCAGACGTTCGCCGAGTTGAACGAGCCCCCGAGCTATTTCCTGAAGGAGGTTAAGCAGGATTCCCAGATGAACTTCCGGGAACTCGATAGTTATATCAACGATCTGCAGCAGAGTGGATTCAACACCGTGAAGCTGCGAGTGCAGTTCTATCAGAAATTTTCGGTGCCGCTTTTCGTGTTGATCATGGCGATGATTTCCATTCCGTTCGGTTTCCTGGTGGGCAATCGGGGAGCTATGGCTGGAATCGGGGTGAGCATCGGTATAGCCGTGACATATTGGGGGATCGGGCTTTTGTTCGAAAAGATCGGGGACGTGAACCAGTTGCCGCCGGCCATCGCCGCGTGGTCGCCGGACGTGCTGTTTTCGCTCACGGGCCTCTATTTGCTGCTGCGTATGCGGAGCTAGCCGCCCGCAAATGGAGTATGAGACAACTCTTCCCCCTGGCGGCCATCACCGACGAGTTTTCGCAGGATATCGAGGCAGCCGCGCGTTCCATGGCGGGGATCGGCATGACGGGCGCCGAACTACGCATGGTCTTCGGCAAGAACGTCATCGATCTGAGCAACGCCGAATTGGATCGCGCCTGCGAGATTGTGACACGGCACGGCCTGGAAATCGTCTCGATCGCCTCGCCCTTGCTGAAGTGCGTGCTGCCGGACTCGCCCGAGGTGGACGCGCGTTTTCAGCAGGAGGTATTTGCGGCTGCTTACACTTTCGCGGACCAACCGCGGTTGGCGGAGCGAGCCCTGGAAATCGCCGGGCGTACCGGCGCACGCATTATTCGGGTGTTCTCGTATTGGCGCGCCGTGCGGCCGGAAGTCTGCTTCGAGCGCATCGCGGAAGCCCTCGCCAAGCTGGCCGCGCAAGCCGCCCGGCATGGATGCGTGATCGGCCTCGAGAACGAGCATGCTTGCAATATCGCCACCGCTGCAGAGACGGCGCGGATGTTGGAAGCCGTGGCGCATCCGGCATTGCAGGTAGTTTGGGATCCGGCGAATGCCTACGTTTCCGGCGAAACTCCATATCCGGATGGCTACCGCCGCCTGCCTTCCCACCGCATCGCGCACGTGCATGCCAAAGACTGCCGTATCGAGGGCCATCGCCCCATCTGGTGTCCGCTGGGCGAGGGCGGGATCGATTGGAAGGGCCAGATCCACGCGCTGGCGGAGGATGGATACAAAGGCTGGATCAGCCTGGAAACGCACTGGGGCGGCCCGGGCGGCGACAGGCACGCGGCCAGTGTGATCTGCGGAAAGAATTTGCAAGCGTTAACCGCTGAGAAAAAGCCCTGAATCTTTAGGCTCAGATCGCAGAAAAACCGGTTCGCTCAGTTTCGTGCTGTGCTTCGGGCCTGGTCTGCTGTGCCCGCACGGTCCGCGTGGATTTGAACAGCGGCGGCACCGGAGACAACGCGATTGCGATTCCGGCGTGATTCGGCGACCATAGGATACAAAGCGGAGACATTGAAAACATGCCGATTGATCTCGATATCAGGGACCACGAGGTGTTGGGTCCGATCATTATTGAAGCCGAACGGAAAGGCAAACTTATCGTCCTCCGCCGCCTGATCGAGAAGCGCTGCGGCGCCCTCCCGAGTTGGGCCGGCAAGAAACTGGCGCCGTTATCTGCATGGGAGCTGAGGTAAGTGCCCCTCCCCATCCGCAGCCTTTTCGAAACCCATCTGACCGTAGCCGGTCTGCCGCAGTCCATGGCTTTCTACGGCGGCGTATTGGGACTGGAGTTAGCGCGCGTGTTCCCCGAGCGCCAAGTC
>JBEKIM010000243.1:0-10264 GCA_050011755.1 Bryobacteraceae bacterium
TGCGGGCATGATTGCCCGCCCCACTTGGTTTTCATCATCTTTGGTGGCCCGGAGGGTCATGAGGACAGGCTCGCAGCCTGCGCGGGCCTCGTAGGCCCGCTGCTTGTCACTGCCGCACCGTGAAAGCCACGTTGCTCAACAGCGTGCCCCCGGACGTACTCACCGCGATCTTGCCGCTAACCGCCCCGGCCGGCACGATGGCCGTGATCTGGGTGGCCGACGTGAACGTGAGCCCCGCCGGCACCCCGCCAAACGTCACCGCGATCCGGCCCCCCAGGTCTGTTCCCAGAAGGTTGACCGTCGTTCCCACCGTGCCCGAATCGGGTACCGGGATCACGAAAGGTCCCAGCCCAACCGAGAGTTTGAATATCGTGCCTTTGCCGTAAGCGCCGCCCGCCGAAGTGACTCCGTATAGGTAGCCGTTAGTAGCCTGGAATAGCGAGCCGTTCGGGCTTTCCCCCTCTGTCGCCGGGACGAAGCTATGCAAAACCGTGAGTTCGCCGGCCAGCGTAATCTTGAAAATCGTTCCCGCGTTTGAAGCGCCGCCAATTGAAGTCATCCCGTAGAGATCCCCATCGGTGGCTTGGATGAGCGCGCCGTAAGGCACCGCGCCGTCTTCCGTATCGAAGCTGTGCAGCGTAGTCAATGCGCCGTCCGGCGTCAACCTGAATACGATCCCTTGGCCGAACGTGCCGCCGCCCGTGGTGGTCCCATAGAAGAGGCCGTCGCTGGCCTGCAGCAGGCCGGCGTAGGGGGCCGATCCGTTGATTCCGCCGAAGCTGGCGACCACGCTCTCGCCCTCGTTCGTGATCTTGTAAACCTCGCCGTAATCGCTGATGTAGCCATCCATCTCGGCGCCGCCCGCGGCGGTCGTCCCATAAAGTGCGCCATCGGCCGCCTGCATCAACGGGGCGTAGGGAAACGCTCCGTTAGGCGGTTGATACCAGTCGAAGCTGTGCAAAGTCGTCACCACCCCTGCGGGAGTCATCCGGTAAGCGACGCCCGAACCTCCCACGCCCCGGTAAATGCTGGTCCCGTAGAAATTCCCGTCCGTAGCTTCGATCAGGCCGGCATTCGGGTTGGCGGCGCCCGGACCGCCCCCGTCGAAGCTGTAGAAGGCCGGCACTACCCCCGCGGGCGTGATCTTGAAAACCGTGCCGCCCTCGAAAGTCCCGTAGCTGCCGGTCTCCGTGGTGCCGTACAGGTTGCCATCGGTGGCCAGCAGCAGTTTGCCCATGGGAAGCGAACCGTCCGTCTCGTCGAAGTTATAGACGTTGGTCAGGCCGCTGGAAGTAATTTTGAAAATCGTGCCAAAGCCGTAGGTCCCTCCCTTGGTCGTGGTCCCGTACAGGACTCCGTCGAGTCCCTGCGTGAGGGCCATAAACGTAGGGTTCGCGCCGTTCTTCCAGTCGAAGCTCGCCAGGGTAGTGAAAGTCTGTGCCGGCGCCATCCCCACCGCTGCGATCAGCAGAGAAATGGCCCTGCCCGTCTTCCATGTGTAGGACATATCGCCTCCAGCCACGCTCGTTAAGTAGCAGAATTATACACCCGCCTCGCGTGGGCTTACAATAAATCCGTGACTTTCCCACGATCCAGCGGGATTCTCCTTCACCCTACGTCGCTGCCCGGCCGTTTCGGAATTGGAGACTTCGGCCCCCAGGCCTATCGGTTCGTGGACTTCCTGGCGACGGCCGGCCAACGGATCTGGCAGGTGCTTCCCCTGGGTCCCACCGGCTATGGCGATTCGCCCTACCAATTGTTCTCCGCCTTTGCCGGCAATCCCTTGCTGATCAGTCTCGACCGCCTGGCCGAAGAGGGTCTGCTGACGCGCGACGAACTGGAACAGGCGCCGGAATTTCCAGCCGGCGAGGTGGATTACGGGCGGGTCATCCGGTTCAAGCTGCCACTGCTCCGCGCGGCGTATGCGCGCTTTAAGGCGATGGGCCAGGATCCAGCCGGCTTCGCGGATTTCCGCGGCAAATGCGGCCAGTGGCTGCCCGACTACGCGCTCTTCATGGCCGTGAAAGAGGCACATGGCGGCGAAGCGGTCTGGAGCCGTTGGGATCCGGACATCGCCGCGCGCCAACAGCAGGCGCTGGCCCAGTGGCGTTCCCGCTTGGCCGAAGAGGTCGAGGCCCTCGAATTCGAGCAGTATATGTTCGCGCGGCAGTGGCGTAGCCTGCACGATTACGCGCGCGAAAAGGGCATCCGCATCATGGGCGACCTGCCCATCTACGTGGCCCACGATAGCGCCGACGTGTGGGCGAATCCGGATCTCTTCCAGTTGGACTCGGCCGGCGATCCCGCGGTGATGTCCGGGGTACCGCCGGATTACTTCAGCGCCACCGGCCAATTGTGGGGCAATCCGATCTACCGTTGGGACCGCATGGCGGAGACCGGCTTCCGCTGGTGGATCGACCGCGTCTTCTGGGCGCTCCATCAGTTGGACCTGGTTCGTTTGGACCATTTCCGCGGGCTGGAAGCCTACTGGGAGGTGCCCGCCGGCGAGACCACCGCGCGTAATGGGTGCTGGGTGAAGGGCCCCGGCGCGGCGCTGTTCACCGCCTTGGAACGTGCCCTCGGCGATCTGCCCATCGTAGCTGAAAACCTGGGCGTAATCACCCCGGAAGTGGAAGCCATCCGCACGCAGTTCGGCTTCCCGGGCATGGCCATTCTGCAGTTCGCCTTCGGCAAGGACCCCCAGGCGCCCGATTTCAAGCCCCACAATTACCCTCGCGACCGCGTAGCCTACACCGGCACTCACGATAACGATACAACCGTGGGCTGGTGGTCGAGCACCAACGCCGGAGACAGCACCCGCACGGCCGAAGATATCCGCGAAGAGCGCGACTTCACCCGAAAATACCTGGCTACCGATTGCGCTGAGATCCACTGGGTCTTCATCCGGACCCTCATGGCGTCGGTGGCCGATACGGTCTTATTCCCCCTGCAAGATGTGCTGGGACTGGGCAGCGAAGCGCGCATGAACACGCCCGCCGTGCCCAGCGGCAACTGGCGTTGGCGCTTCCGTGCGGAGACGCTGACGCCGCCCATCGCCCAAAGGCTGAAAGAGATGGTATCCGTCTATGACCGATAAGCCGCGCCTGAATTTCTGGCAGATCTGGAACATGAGCTTCGGCTTCCTGGGCATCCAGTTCGGCTGGGGCTTGCAGATGGCCAACATGAGCGCCATTTACGAATACCTCGGCGCCCGCCCGGACCAGATCCCGATTCTGTGGCTGGCCGCGCCGCTTACGGGATTGATCGTGCAGCCGATCATCGGGCACGCCAGCGACCGCACCTGGAACCGGCTGGGAAGGCGGCGTCCCTACTTCCTGACGGGCGCGCTGCTCAGTTCCGCGGCCCTTATCCTGATGCCGCGTGTTTCGGCGCTGTGGATGGCGGCGGGACTGCTCTGGATTCTGGATGCTTCGATCAACATCAGCATGGAACCCTTCCGCGCCTTCGTGGCGGATATGCTGCCGGAAGATCAGCGCACGCGCGGCTTCGCCATGCAGAGTCTCTTTATCGGACTGGGCGCGGTGGTGGCGTCGGTTCTGCCGGGCGTCCTGTTGAAATGGCTTGGCAACGGCAGCGGCGGCCAGATCCCCATGCCGGTTCGCCTCTCTTTCTATATCGGAGCGGCGGCGTTCTTTGGCGCGGTGATCTACACTATCGCCACTACTCGCGAGTATCCACCCGAGGATTTGGAAGCGTTCCGCAAGATGAAGGCCCAGAAACGCGGCCTGGCGGATAACGCGCGCGAAATCCTGGAATCGGTGGCCGCCATGCCCCAGACCATGAAACAACTGGCCTGGGTCCAGATCGCGACCTGGCTGGGGCTGTTCTGCATGTGGTTGTATTTCCCCGTGGCCGTGGCCCACAACGTGTTCGGCGCCGACGATCCGCACAGCGCGCTCTATACCGAAGGCGTGGCGTGGGGCGGCTATTGTTTCGCCATGTATTCCGCCGTGTGTTTTGCGTGGTCGTTCGCCCTGCCCCCTTTGGCCAATTCATTGGGCCGCAAGGCCACCCACAGCCTGTGCCTGTTGTGCGGCGCGGCCGGATTAATGTCCGTCGCGGTGATCCATAACAAGTGGCTGCTGCTGTTCTCCATGGTGGGCGTGGGCATCGCCTGGGCCAGCACCCTGGCCATGCCCTACGTGATTCTGGCCGGATCGCTGCCGGCGGAGAAGACCGGCATTTACATGGGGATCTTCAACTTCTTCATCGTCACCCCCGAAATCGTGGCATCCCTCGGCTTCGGCTGGGTGATGGCCCACCTGCTGGGGAACAACCGCCTGCTGGCAGTCGTGGCGGGTGGCGTGTTCTTCGTCGTGGCGGCCGTCTTGATGCAGCGCGTGCGGGACGTAGGCGTGGAACGGATCGCGGCCGTCACAGTGGCGGACACCGTGCCATTAGAATAGAAGATGCATGCCGCATCGGCTCCGCCACGCCATTTGCAACGAGATCTTCGAAAACTGGACCTTTGCGGATGCCTGCCGCGCCATCCGCCAGGCCGGCTACGGCGGCATCGAGATCGCTCCGTTCACGCTGGCTGAAGATGCCGCCACCGTGCCGCCCGCGCGGCGGCGCGAATGCCGCGACATCATCGCCTCCGAGGGCTTGCAGTTCGTCGGCCTGCACTGGCTCATGGTTAGTCCCAAGGGCCTGCATGTCACCGCGCCCGATGCCGCTCTCCGCGCGCGGAGCTGGCAGCACATCCGCCACCTGATCGATCTCTGCGGCGATCTCGGCCCGGACGGTCTGCTGGTCTTCGGCTCGCCCAAACAGCGTGGAACCACCGGCGGCCTCAGCCGCGCGGATGCCACCCGCCACTTCGTCGAAGGTCTGTCCGCGGCCGCCCCGCAGGCCTTCGCGCGCGGCGTCACCATTCTGATCGAGGCGCTGCCTCTTGGCCAGTGCGATGTCGTCACTTCGCTCGACGAAGCCGCCGCCCTGGTGCGCCAGATCGATCACCCGGCCATCCGTACTATGTTCGATTGTCACAATGCCATCGATGAAACCGAACCGCACGCCGCGCTGATCGAGCGGCACTACGATCTGATCCGCCATATCCACGTGAACGAGTTGGATGGCCGCCATCCTGGAACTGGTTCTTACGATTTCACGCCGGTCTTCGATCTTTTGCGCCGCCGCGGGTATCCCGGCTGGGTCTCGCTCGAAGCGTTCGACTTCACCCCGGGCGCGGAAACCGTCGCCCGCGATTCTCTTCGTTATCTGGAAAATAAATGAGTAAATACGTCGTCACCGGAGGCGCGGGGTTCATCGGCTCCGCCATCGTGCGGGCTTTGCTGCGAGAGGGCGCCCACCGGGTCGTGGTTCTCGATAACCTCCTCACCGGCCGCCTGGAAAACCTGGATGAAGTCCGTTCCGCGGTGGACTTCCAACTCGCCGACATCCGGAATTACGATCAGATTGCTCCCATTCTGGCGGGCGCCGATGTGATCTTTCACGAAGCTGCAATCCCCTCGGTACCGCGCTCCATCGAAGATCCCGTCCCCTCCCACGAAGTCAATATCGATGGCACCTTCAACGTGCTGCGCGCCGCGGCCACCGGCGATGTCCGGCGGGTCGTTTACGCCGCGTCTTCATCGGCCTATGGCGACACCGAAGTGCTGCCCAAAGTCGAGACCATGCCGCCGCACCCGAAGTCGCCTTACGCGCTGCAAAAGCTGGTCGGGGAATACTATGCCCGGATCTTCGCCTCCACGTCCGGAGTCGAGACCGTTTCCTTGCGCTACTTCAATGTCTTCGGTCCGCGCCAGGATCCCTCGAGCCAGTATTCCGGCGTCCTCTCGCTCTTCATCAAAGCCGTGGTCGAGCGGCGTTCTCCTAGCATATTCGGGGATGGCAGGCAATCCCGCGACTTCACCTACGTCGAAGATGTGGTGGATCTGAATCTGAAAGCTGCCCGCGCTCCCGGCGTTTCCGGCAGGCTGTACAACGGCGGCAATGGCGGCCGCATCACCCTGAACGAAGCCTGGCGCTTGCTGCAGCAAATCGAGGGTGTCGCCATCCCGGCGAACTACGTTCCGCCACGCTCCGGCGACGTACACGATTCCCAGGCGGACACCACCTCCGCCATCGCCGATCTCGGCCACGCGCCGCGTTTCTCGTTCGAGGAGGGGTTGCGGCTGACGCTGGCCTGGTACAAAGGCCAACGCAACGCATCCCACATTTCCCCCGTCTGTTAAACTACACGGAGAAGTGCGCGTGAAAGTACTGTTTTTCGGGATACTGAAGGACATCACCGGCCGGGCGGAAGACCAGCTTGACCTGGAAAACGGCGGCACGTTGGGCGGTGTCTTCGATCACTACAGCACCCGCTTCCCGCGCATGCGGGAGATCGCGGGCAGCATCCTGCTGGCGCGCAACCAGGAATTCGCCGGACCCAACACGCAGCTTACCGAGGGCGACGAGATTGCATTTCTGCCCCCGGTGAGTGGCGGTTCCGACTACTGCCGCGAGATTTCCGAAAACGGCAACCTCTTCGCGCTCACCTGGCATCCCATAGCGCCGCGCAAGATCGCCGACCGCATGCTGCGCGGAGAAGACGGCGCCGTGGTCACGTTTGAAGGCGTGGTCCGGAACAATACCAATGGCCGCCGGACGCGCTTCCTCGATTACGAATGTTACGAGCCGATGGCCATCAAGCTGATGGCCCGTATCGGCCGCGAGATTGCCGCCGGCTATGCCATCGACCGGATCGCCCTGGTGCACCGGCTTGGCCGCATGCTGATCGGTGAGACCAGTGTCGCGGTGATCGTGACGGCGGCGCATCGAAAGGCGGCCTTCGAGGCCGCGCTGGAGGGGATCGACCGGTTGAAGCGTGTGGTGCCCATCTGGAAAAAAGAGCACTTTGCGGACGGCGAGGTCTGGGTGGAAGGAGAGTGGGACCGCAATGCTACCATGGCTCAAAGCGGTTAGCGGCGCCCTTGTCCTGGCAGCCGCCTTGGGCGCACAGATCAAGGTTCAGGTGAATCTGGTCAGGGTGCTGGCCACCGTCAAGAATCCCGCCGGCGAATTGGTAGGCGCGCTGAACAAGGAAGACTTCGAGGTTCAGGACAACGGCGTCCCCCAGCAGATCGCGGTCTTCGAGCGGCAGACCGAGCAGCCCCTCTCCATATCGATGATGGTGGATGCCAGCGGATCTACCGCCAAGGATCTGAAATACGAGGTCGATTCCGTCGCGCGCTTCTTCAAGGCGCTGTTTGCCGAGGGCAATCCCAAAGATACGGTGGCCCTTTATAGCTTCAATTACCAGGTCACGCTCCACAACTTCTTCACCCATAACCAGGCGCCCCTCGAACACTCCCTACGCTTGATCCAGGGCGAAGCCGGCACGTCCTTGTATGACGCAATATTCCTGGCGTCCCGGGAGTTGGAAATGCGCGACGGCCGCAAAGTGATGGTTATTGTCACCGATGGCGGCGACACCACCAGCGTGAAGGATTTCCACGCCGCTCTCGATGCCGCGCAGTTGGCCAACGCCTCGATATACCCGGTGCTGGTGGTGCCCATCACCAACGACGCCGGCCGCAATCTGGGCGGCGAGCACGCCCTCGCCACCATGGCGGCGGGAACCGGCGGCCGCGTCTTCCAGCCTACCCTGGGACCCGCCATGGATGCCGCGTTCAGCGACATTATCAAGGACCTCCGCACCCAATACCTGTTGGGCTACTACCCGAAAAACGTGCCACTGACCAAGAACCGTTTCCACCGTCTGCTGGTGCGCACCAATCGCCCGGATTTGCGGGTGACCGCGCGCAATGGCTATTATGGGGAGTCAGGCGGGAATAATCAGGAGAGCCAGCTACGACAAGACCAGGCGGCGGAAAACCCGGGAATCGCGCTCCCGAACAAACCTTTGAAGAGGTAAGATACCTCAAGCATCTGATCGAGGGCGAAGTTCCCATTCGCGTCAAACTCACCGACGGCGAGGAGGTCTCCGGCACCATCGAGTATTACGACCACTCCTTTATCCGGCTGACGCGCAAAGACGGCCCCAATCTTTTCATCTATAAACACGAGATTAAGTACATCGTGGAAGGGCCGGTTTGAACCAACGCAACGGCGGTGAAGTCCGCCGCAGCACGCTGAAGCGTGCGCCACGCAGGCGGCCTCATCGCCTTTGAAAAAATGAATTCCCCCCTTGAAACTGCGGTCGAAATTGCGCGCGAAGCCGGCGCCTTGCTGGTCACCTATTACGAACGCCGCGTACCGTTCGAACTGAAGGGCGAGTTCGACCTCGTCACCGAAGCCGATCGCGCCTCCGAGAAACTGGTCGTGGAGCGCCTGCAATCCCGTTTTCCGCAGCATGGAATCGTGGCCGAAGAAGGCGGCGGCCACACCAGTCCCTCGGAATACCGCTGGTACGTCGATCCGCTCGATGGCACCACCAACTTCGCCCATTCCCTGCCGATCTTCAACGTGACACTGGCGCTCGAGCGCGCCGGCGAAATGCTGGCTGGGGTGGTATTCGATCCCATCCGGCAGGAGATGTTCACCGCCGAGCGCGGCGCGGGCGCCTACCTGAACAATCGGCGCATCCACGCTTCGTCCGTCAGCCGCCTCGATAGCAGCCTGCTGTGTACCGGCTTCCCCACGCGGCGCCGGCACCTGAACGTGAACGTGCACTTCTACCATCAACTCGCCATGGCCACGCACGGCGTACGCCGCACCGGCTCGGCCGCCATCGATCTGGCCTGGGTGGCTTCCGGACGCCTGGACGGCTTTTGGGAATTCGGGCTGAAGCCCTGGGATATGGCGGCGGGCCGCCTCCTGGTCACCGAAGCCGGCGGCCGCATCTCCGACATGCGCGGCCGGCCGCACACGTTCGATTCGCCGCATCTGTTGGCGGATAACGGCCACCTGCACGAGCAAATCCTCGAAATCTTCGGCGAGGTTTATGCGGGACGCTATCGCGTGCCGCTGCCGGTCATCACCGCTTCTTCGGATTAGCCGGGAATGCCGTCGGCGATCGCGTTGATGTCCGGGTTCTCCAGCACGGGCTTCGCCCATCCCCGCCGCGCCACCTGAATCATCGCCCGGCCCAGTTTCTCCGTGGTCGTCACATACTGGGGCATGATCGCATTCAGCACCGGAAGCAGCGGTCCCAGAATCGTATAAAACAACTGGTAGACTCGGGTCTTCGATCGGATCCCGTCGCGCGGCACGATCACTGCCGGGCGGAACATGTAAGCCGCCTTGAAGGGCAGCCGCAGCAGGGCGTTCTCCGTCTCGCCCTTTACCCGCGCCCACATCGTGCGGCCCTTCTCCGAGCTATCCGTGCCGGCGCCGGAGACATACACGAACGTCATGCCGGGATTGCGTCCCGCCAGCGCCTGCGCGGCTGCCAGCGTGAAATCGTAAGTGACGCGCCGGTAGTCCGCCTCTTTCATTCCCGCGGAGGAAACCCCCAGGCAGAAAAAACACGCGTCGAATCCCGCCAGGCTGTTCTCGATCGCGGAGAAATCCAGGAAGTCGCGATGCACCAGTTCGCGCAGTTTCCGGTACGTCTGCCCGGTCGTGCCGCGCCCGATCGATAGAACGCTTTCCACGTCCGCATCCAGCAGGCACTCGCGCAGCACGGCTTGCCCTACCATCCCCGTGGCGCCAAATAGAATAGCCTTCACCGCTCCAGCCTCTCCGCAATCGCTACGTTTCCCGACTCGCGAGCCCATTCGGCGGGCGTCCGCAGCATCTGGTCATCGGCCACGGAGGCATCCGCGCCGCGCGCCAGCAGTTCCTCCACTACCTCGGCGCGCCCCAGGTTCGCCGCGTAATGCAGGGCGCTCTGCCGGCGCCAGGGCGTGGAATTCACGTCCACGCCGCCGTCGAGCAGCGCGCGGACGCACCACAGGCGGCCATGCATCGCCGCTACGATCAGGGCCGCTGCGCGCGCATCCGCGTCCCGCGCGATGGGAAACGAATACCGCCCGGCTCGATCGTCTTTCCGCCGCACGATCCCGTTCAGCCCCGTGCCCGCCGCCAGCATACGGCGGACCACTTCCGTGCGGCCCAAGCCCGCCGCGTAGATCAGGTTGTCGACCCGCGCGCCGCGCAGCACCAGGCGCTCGGCCGCCCCCGTATACCCAAAAAGCAGCGCACAGCCGAGGGGCGAGCCGTCCCCTGCCAATCCCTCGATCTTCGCGTCATGGTCGGCCAGCGCATCCACCAGGCCGGCCTGCACTCCCGCCAGATAGGGGTACACGCTAGTGACTGTCAGGCTGAGCGTGGT
>JBEKIM010000244.1:0-10244 GCA_050011755.1 Bryobacteraceae bacterium
CGTGCACAGCCCCTGTCTCCGCTGACGAAATCGTCCTTTACAAGGAACTGTTTCGGCAAGGGCTGGCATCGAGGGTCCTAGCGGTTGGGGCGGCGAGCCGCTACGACTTCGTGCTTCCGCGAACTGCGCGATCCCGAGGATGCAAATCACTAAGCCGCCATCACCGAGGTAGAATAAAGAGCGGATGACCTCTGCACTTCCTCTCGCTCGCCTGGTGCCCGTCATCGCGCACGCGGTAGCCGTGTTCGGCGATGAGCAGAAGGCTACGCACTGGCTGTCGACTCCCCTAGCCCTATTCGATTATCAAACCCCGGCCGAGTTGCTCGCCACAAGCGAGGGCATTGAGCTCGTCGAGCGGACGCTCACCCGCATCGAACACAACGTCCCTTCCTGATGGCCGTCCTGGCCGGCCGTCACGTTTTCCGCGTGCCGGGCGCGCTGTCGCCGGCGGACGCCGGAGTTCACCCGGATGGGCGGTTGTCTACATGGCCAAAGCATGGTCATGGCAGTGCCTCGAGAACGCCGCCGCCCAGGTGGGATTATGGCGTTTCCCGATTAGGGAACCGGACGCGCCCGCCAAAGGCGTATATTTAGAAGTGGAGGTCCCTTGCGTGGCAACTACTCCGACCGACGTGACCACACCGGAAATGGCGCCGCCGGCGCGCTTCATTTCGCTCTCCGTACGGGCGGGTGAGGTTTTCGCCAACCACGAAAAGGCGCTCAGTTGGCTGCACACCCCGAATCCATCGCTGCGCGGCTGCACACCGCTTGAGGCGGCCCATACCGAAGAAGGTTGTGCTGAAGCTGATGACCTTCTAACGCGCATCGAAGCCGGCGTACTCGGCTGATGCGTGCGTACCGGTTGTGCCGCTCTAATTATCCGCCCTATGATGGCGAGGGAGCGCGGCGGGCCGGCGGACGCTGGAATTCCAGAGGCAACGCGGTAGTTTACATGAGCGAATACCGTTCGCTCGCCCTCGTGGAGATCCTGGTCCATTTGTCGTCCGTGATTCCGGACCGCTATGTGTTGGGCGCCGCAGAAATCCCCGACGATTTGGATGTCGATCATATTACGGAAAGCGAACTAGCCTCGAATTGGGCCACGCTCGATCCCTCCCATCAGTCGGCTACACGCGCGATCGGCGATCATTGGATCGCGGATGGCCGGTCGGTGGTTCTGTCTGTCCCTTCCGTCATATCGGGCGAACGTAACTATGCCCTGAATCCCGCGCATCCCGCGTTCGCGCGTATCGCATTCGCCGCGCCGATTCCGTTTCACTTCGATTTGCGCCTGGTGCGGCAGGCTCCTATACCGGGCACAGTCTGATTTGATTATTCGTCGTGGCTCGCCGGTCCTTCAGGTAATACCGCCGATCAGTATGTATCGCGTCATTTCAATCCATAGACCGCGAGTTGATTGGAAAACGTCGCCAGGTAGACTTTACCGTTGGCGACCACCGGAACCGCGAATTTCGCCAGGTTGCCGAATTGGTCGGAGGGATTCATGGTACTGTTCCACAGCTCCGTCGCGACATTGGCCGCGTTGAAAGCATGGAGCACGCCAGGTACCGCGGCGGTCGCCGCGTCCTGTGTGGACATGTTGGCCCACACGATGCCCGTGCCGGGCGTAACGCCATTGGAGGAGAGGGCCAGGGCGGCGCCGCCGGGCAGCGCGGCTATCTGGGTGTTTTGGAAAACCGGGGAGGTGCTCAGCATGCCGCCGCTGAAGCTGAAGGCTTTGAGGGTATCGTTGGACGCCCAGATATAGAGCAGCGACGGCGACGTGGGCTTGCTGCCCGTCAGGTTCCAGAAGGCGGGGCTATGCACTTGCGCGCAGCTGTCGTCGGCGTTCGATGAGCAGCCGGGTGTAGCTTGCACGCTCTGAACAAACTGCAGTGCGCCGGCGCTCGAAATACTTAGAAGATACAGCAGGCCGGTCTTGCCGCCGCCGACCAAAAGGCTGGTTCCCGGAATCAGCAGGGGACCGCCTGAACCGAGATCGAAATCGTCGGTATTCAGAGCAGACCAGTTGGGAGCGGTGTACAGGCCCGTCTGGCTATGGCTGGCGCCGTAGCGGACGAAGCTCTCGCCGATATTGCCGTTGCCGACGTCGCCGTTGCCGGTGATGAAGGTGAATCCGTTGGCGTCGGCGGCGGGTCCGCGGCCCGACATCCAGACACCGCCTTCGTTGCCGTTGGGCGTGGTGTTCAGGACAAAAGTCTGCTTCAACGTAGTGGCGCTATAGCCCAATTCCCAACCGTGGAATGGCACCACGCTTTCGATTTTCTGGCGGGCAAAACCCATGTACACGTTTCCCTTAAGCAGCAGCAGGGCCGGGCGCTGCAGCTCAATGGAACTGTTAAAAGCAATCTTGCCGTTGCTCGATCCCGATCCGGTTCCGCTGACGCTGGCCTTGATGGTGACGGGGCCGCCGAACTTCTCGCTGCCGCTGGTGATGTCGAGGGCGTGCAGACTGTGTGACATCTTGCCATTCACCTCGGTAAGCGCCACGACATACATGGTGCCCGAGGAGGTATCGATCACCGGGGTGGAGAGTATCCCGCAGCGCGGCAGGGCATTGTGGGTGGCTTGCGGCGCGGCCGGTCCCAGGCTAACCTGCCAGAGGGGAGCGGACAGGGAAGGCGAATCGGCATCGAAGGCATACACGCTGTTGTTGATGGTGGCCACATAGACCACGTTGTGCGCGCTTCCACCGATGGTCACTTGCGGGAGATAGAGCGGCTGGGCGTAGATATAGTCATCCACGGCGCGGGTGAAGAGCAGGCCGAATTGACTCTTGTTGACGTTGGCGGTGGTCAGGATGGTTTCCGCCAGGTTGGCGCTGGTGCGCTGCTGATTGTACTGCCCGGTCCAAATGCTGACCTGAGCTGGGCAGAGGGGGACTAAGGCAAGGCCCATCGCGAGGGCCGGATACAGACGTCGCATGGGGTCAAGTATACACCTCGCCTGGGACACGCGAGATGTTCATGCGAGCAAGCGGGCGGCGGGCTTGGCGAAATACGTGAGAATGATCTGCGCGCCGGCGCGGCGGATGCAGGTCAAGCTCTCCAGCATGGCGCGGTCGTGGTCGATCCAGCCGTTGCGCGCGGCGGCTTCGATCATGGAGAATTCGCCGCTCACCTGGTAGGCGGCCACGGGCACGTCGAAACGCCGGCGGGCCTCGTGGATGAGATCGAGGTAGGGCATGGCGGGCTTCACCATGATCATGTCGGCGCCCTCCTGCAGGTCGAGCTCGATTTCGCGCATGGCCTCGCGCCCGTTGGCGGGGTCCATCTGGTAGCTGCGGCGGTCGCCGAACTGCGGAGTGGACTCGGCGGCCTCGCGAAACGGTCCGTAAAACACCGAGGCGAATTTGGCGGCGTAGGACAGGATGGGGATGTGCGAGAAGCCGTTGGCGTCCAGTTCGTGGCGGATGGCGGCGACGCGTCCGTCCATCATGTCGGAGGGGGCCACGATGTCGGCGCCGGCGCGGGCGTGCGATACGGCGGAGGCTGCCAGCCATTCGAGCGTCTGGTCGTTATCGACTTCACCGTTGACGATCTTGCCGCAATGCCCGTGGCTGGTGTATTCGCAATTACAGACGTCGGTGACGATCAGGAGGCCCGGAACCTGGCTGCGGATGGCGCGGATGGCGCGCTGCACGATGCCGTCGTCGGCATAGGCACCGGAGGCGGTTTCGTCCTTGGATTCCGGCAATCCGAACAGGATCACGCCGCCGATGCCGAGCACATGCACCTCGGCGCACTCGCGCACGATTTCGTCCACGGAGAGTTGGAAATTGCCCGGCATGGCGCCGATTTCGCGGCGGATACCCTCGCCGGGGCAGGCGAATAGCGGCAGGATAAACTCCGCCGGGTCCAGGCGGGTTTCCCGGACGAGGCTGCGGATCGGCTCGCTGGAGCGCAGCCGGCGCAGGCGGTGAATGGGGAACGGCATCCCCTAAATTGTAGCTCAGGGCACCGAAAAAGCCCGCCTGGCGTGCTATCGGGCGTTAAGATTCGAAAAAATAAACGAAAAGCCCCTTGACAAGCGCTGGCGCTTCATTAGAATTAATCGTAAGTCTTGCTTTATGCAGCAGCCCTGCGAGCACAACCGTACTGAGATCATCGCCAGGCGCGATGGCGTGGAATACCTGGAATGTCTGGATTGCCGCCAGATCTTCGAAGCCGAAGACCTTGAACCCGTAACAGTCGAAGACGACGACGAGTAGAGCCGGCAACGTGTGGCGAGCCCGCTACGTGTGCCGCCCGGCGAATGCGGGTAAAGCGTTTGTTTTCATGCGATGTAGTTTGCGTCTACGGATGCTAGCATGGATCAATGTACGATCTGGCATGGTTTCGAGCGAATTTCGACCGCATCGCGGAGCGGCTGCAGACCCGCAGTAATCCGCCCAATCTGGATGGCTACCGGGAATTGGACCAACGGCGGCGCGCGGCCATCGCCGAAGCGGAGCAGTTGAGAGCCCGCTATAACGCCGATACCCTCGAAATCGGCAAGCTACGGCGCGCGGGCGCCGATACCACCGAACGCCAGCAGCAGATGCGCGTGATCGGGGACCGTATCGCCGCGCTGGAGCAGGAACAAAAAGCGGCCGAGGCATCTTTTCGCGAGATGGTGATGGCCATTCCGAACCTGCCGCACGAATCGGTGCCGGTGGGGTCGAGCGAAGCGGATAACGTGGAAGTCCGGCGCGTGGGCGAACTGCGGAAATTCGACTTCGAGCCTAAGGCGCACTGGGACTTGGGTCCGGAACTAGGCATACTGGATCTCGACCGGGCGGCGAAGGTGACCGGCGCGCGGTTCGCGGTGTACTGGGGATTGGGCGCCAAACTGGAACGCGCTCTCATCAATTTCATGCTCGACGTACACACGCGCGAGCATGGCTACACCGAAGTGCTGCCGCCCTTTATGGTGAATTCGGCCAGCCTTCTCGGCACCGGGCAATTGCCCAAGTTCGCCCAGGACCAGTTCAAGATCGAGAACTCGGACTATTGGCTGATTCCCACGGCGGAGGTTCCGGTGACGAATTTGTACCGCAACGAAACCCTGGATGGCGAACTCCTGCCGGTAAAGTTGTGCGCTTACACCCCCTGCTTCCGCAGCGAGGCCGGCTCTTACGGGCGGGACGTGCGCGGCATTATCCGGCAGCACCAATTCCAGAAAGTCGAGATGGTCAAGTTCGCACACCCGGAGCATAGCTACGACGAACTGGAGAAACTCACGGCGGATGCCGAAGACATCCTGCGGCGGCTGGGATTGCCGTTCCGGACGGTGGTGCTCTCCACCGGCGATACGGGCTTTTCCGCGGCCAAAACTTACGATATCGAAGTATGGCTGCCGGGCCTGAACGCCTATAAGGAGATTTCATCCTGCTCGAACTTCGAGGCCTTTCAGGCCCGGCGCGCTTCCATCCGTTACAAGCTGGGCAAGGGCAAGAACGAATTCGTGCACACGCTGAACGGCAGCGGACTGGCGGTGGGACGCACCTGGGTGGCGATCGTGGAGAATTACCAGCAAAAGGACGGCAGCGTGGTGGTGCCGGAAGCGCTGCGTCCTTATGTGGGGACGGATGTAATTCGGCGGCACCAGAGCTGATGAAAAACCAGTTGGTGAGGCGCCCGTGGCGCACGCTTCAGCGGGCCGGCGGGACTTTTACGTCCCGCTGGCCCGGGTTCGCATCAACCAGGCGCTTCCTGAAACTCATGACGGTATCGGAATCGGACTCGTCCGCCGGCATCGACCGATCGCTCTGAGCAGAGGCGAAAGCAAGGGCGCGCCTGGGTACATTCAGATTGCAAATACGGGGCTCTCGCCGCGTGGCGCCCTCGTGACGTGCAGCGAACCTCGCTCCCGTGCGTGCGAAAAGGCTTGACAGCGACAAAGGAAAAGCGTATCGTTTCTTGGCAGGCGGATTGACGAACAGATGCTTCCTTGAGGAGGAATCACCGTGAAAAGGATCGCTTTAATGCTGGTTGCCGTGGTAATCCTGGCAGGGATTATCGCGTTTACGGCGCCGGCGCCTCTACCCGCCGCCGACCTGGCCGCCCCGATCTTCGTAACAACAATACCTCCCGGATACCGGGACTGGAGGTTGATCTCCCTCTCCCACGAAGCAGGCAACCTGAACAGCATTGGCGCAATTTTAGGCAATGATGTGGCGATCAAGGCCTACCGCGAGGGAAAGCTCCCATTCCCGGATGGCACGATCATTGCAGCTTTGCACTATGGTCACGTCCCGTCGGCGGAAAACAACAAAGTCTTTGGCCAAGCCCAATCTTTCGTCCCCGGCCCGCCCACGAACATTCAGTTTATGGTCAAGGACTCCACGAAGTACGCCGCGACGGGCGGCTGGGGATTCGCTACCTTCGTAGACGGCAAACCCGCCGCCGCCGAGTCGATGAAAGGCTGCTTCCCCTGCCACAATCAGGCTAAGGCTAGCGATCTCGTCTTCACGCATTACGCACCTTAAGATACCGACCGAGGCGTTGGTCAGGCTCCGGAACGGCTGTGGGCTAAGCGCTATACGTGAATTCCGGTGCTACCCTGAGACCCCATCGCCGCTCAATAAGTTAGCAGTTGTTTTTCGGAGCCGCAAAGATGAAAACCAAGAGCAGTGGGGCGGCCAATCTTGGCCCGGGTTCCCCGCTGGGGGCGGCTTTCCAGCCGGCTTAGCCGCCTGAAAAGGCGGCTGCGGGCATGATTGCCCGCCCCACGGTGAGTTTTCACCCGCATCCGCGGGGGCTGGTTATTCGCCCAGCAGCTCCTGCAGTACGCGCTGCGCTCCGTATAGCTTGCGCAACGCTTCGGTCATGCCTCCGGTGTGCACCGCAACGGCGCGATTGGCCGTGGCGTCGTAAACGAAGTCGCCGACCAGCGATTCGATATTGCCGTCGAAGATCAGCCCCACGATGTCGGCGTTCCGGTTGATGACGGGCGAACCGGAGTTGCCGCCGATGATGTCGTTGGTGGTGACGAAATCGAGCGGCGTCGCCAGATCCAGCTTTTCGCGGTTTTCCTTGTAGCGCGAGGGCAGGTAGAACGGGCCTTCGAAATCGAAGCTGGTGGCGCGATCGTAGAGACCGTAGAAGGTCGTTTTATAGGGCGCCTCGGTGCCATTCATGGGATAACCCTTCACCTGGCCGTACGAGAGCCGCAGCGTAAAGGTAGCATCCGGATAAGTGCTCTTGCCGTAGGCGGCGAAGCGTGCCTTGCCCAGCTTCTCGCCGGCTTCCTCCTCCACGCTCTGGATATTGTCTTCCTGCCACTTGATCATTTCGCGGCGCAGGGGATCGAGCTTGCGCTGCAACACGACCATGGGATCGGTGGAAGCCTCCACCGCGGCCTCGCCGCCCTCCACGAGTTGCTTGCGGTATGCCGGATCGGCCATCTTGGTGCCGTTCACCAGTTCCGTGGCCGCTTCCTTCGGCGAGCGGCCGTTGAGTACGATCTTCAGGAAGGGATCGTTCGGCCCCAGGGCGGCTACGTCCGCCTCAAGGGCGCCGGTCATGCGCGCGATTTCCATGGCGGGATAGATGGGGGCGCGGGAGAACAGGCGGAATCGCATGGACTCCAGTTGCGCGTCATGATAGCCGGGCAGGCGCTGGCCATCCGGCTTCTTGATTTCGGCGACATAGTCCACGATCGTGGCGGCGGTGCTGGCGAGTTGCGAATCGGTGCTGCGGAAGAACTGTTCGTTCACTCGCGCGGCGGCTTTGTGGGTGGCTTCGGCGATGGCATCCCACGCGCCGCCATACTCCCGTTTCCACTCCGGATTGGCCATCACCTTGGCCTTGAAATCTTCTTCGTACTGACGTTTCTTGTCCATCACGTGCTTGTCGAGCAGTCCGGTATAGCGGCCGTCGAGCGCTTTCACGCTGTTCTGGAGGCCGAAGATATTGGAAGCCACCTGGCGTTCCTGCTCTACGCCCTGTGCGCCATATTGCTGCAGGATGGCGATGCGGTTCTTGAGCAGCTTGATGATGGTGGGCTCGATATGATCGCGCTCGAATTCGAGCTGCGCCATGGTATCCAGGCGCTGCGTGCTGCCGGGATGCCCCGGTACGAACACCAGTTCGTCGTTGCCGGCGCCTTTAGGATTCCACTTCAGAAAGTCTTTGGTGTCGATGGGCTTGCCGTTTTCGTACACGCGGAACAGCGCCATATCCAGGTCATAGCGCGGATAGGTGAAATTGTCCGGATCGCCGCCGAAGAAAGCCGCCTGGTCTTCGGGCGCAAACACCAGCCGCACGTCGGTGTACTTCTTATAACGGTAGAGCCAGTATTCGCCGCCTTGATAGAGCGTGACCACGTCCGAGCGCAAGCCGGTCTTGTCCAGGCTCTCGCGCTCGATCTGGGCGATGATGGCTTTGCGCTTGGCGAATTCTTCCTCGGGCGTCTTGGTTCCCTTCAGCGCCGCTTGCACGGTGGGGGTGACGTCCTCCATCGACATCAGCACGTTCACTTCGAGGTCCGGCGACTTCATCTCCTCTTCGGGAGTGGCCGCGTAGAATCCCGATTTGACGAAATCGTGCTCGGCGGTGGAGTTCTTTTGCAGTTGTCCGCGCGCCACGTGATGATTCGTCAGCAGCAGGCCGTGCGCGCTGACGAAGGAGCCCGAGCCGCCGTCATTCAGCCGCACGCAGGAGAGGCGCACGTGGTCCAGCCACTGCTGGGTCGGTGTGAAATGATACTTCTCCTCTAACTGTTTGGTGGGTGGATTGTCGAATGTCCACATGCCTTCGTCCGCGCACAGGGGCAGGCAGGCCGCGAGCAGGCCGCCGGAGAGAAGAGCCGCGGCGTGGCGGCGTAGTTTGAACGTATACATGTCTCAGAAAACTCCCGGATTTAAGTCTATTTTTCATTATACGGCTGAAAGCGGGAAAGGGTAGTTTCGGATATCCGACTCTTATAGATGTTACAATTGCGCGCTTGGGAGCGACACATGCATGACGACAGCGTTTTTCTGCGCAATCTGCTGGGCAAGCGGGTGCGGATCGTAGCCGTGGATGAGGATGACTTGCCGCCGTTGACCTTGCGGGAGGTTTCCAGCCTGGGAGTGGTGGCCGAAGATTCGACGGGCGCGCATTTCTATCCCTGGACCGAGATTGTAGAAATCAGTCCGTCGAAGAACGGCAGCGGGACCGTGGACTGGGCGCCGCTGGCGTAGACTGCCCGCGCAGGCGGGACTTAAAAATCCCGCCCTGGAGTTTGGACTTTCTCGTGATGACTGGCCGCAGCCCGTGGCGCACGCTTCAGCGTGCTGCGGCGGACTTCAGCCCGCCGTAAGCGGGACTTAAAAGTCCCGCCGGCACGCTGAAGCGTGCGCCACGGTCTAGTAGAATCGGACGAGAGGCGCGCCATGCCCATGTCTGTCCGCAAAGTCTTCCTGAGTTCCACGGGCGCCGATCTGCGCACTTACCGGGATGCCGTATCCATCGCGCTGCAGAAGCTGGACGGCTGGAAATGCGTCCGCATGGAGGATTTCGGAGCCCGCGATTGGGATGTGGACGCGTTCTGCCAAAAGGAGGTGAAGGATTGCCACCTGTTCATCGGCGTGATCGGGCACCGTTTTGGCGAGGGGCCCGAGGGACGAGAGCATCCTACACACAGCGGGAGTATGATGCGGCTGTTGACGCGAAGATCCCTCGCTTGCTGTTTCTGGCGCCGGAGGATTTTCCGGTGCCGGCCAATCTGCGCGAGCCAGGGTGGAAACTGGACGCGCAGGACGCATTCCGGCAAGCCATCCGGAATGAAAAACGCATCGTTTCGACCGGTTTCACCAGCCCGCACGAGCTGACCACCCAGATTGTCACGGCGATCCGCAATTGGGAGCGCGAATTGACGGGCGAAACGCGCGCCGATCCCACGCGCTACCTGCAGGAACTGTGGCGGGAGACGCGGCACATCGCCATCCGTGGGCTGAAGGTCGGCAACGAATCCGCGCACCAATTCGATATTGACCAACTCTATACGCCGCTCACCACCGTGCTCGTGGGCGTCGAGCGCAAGGAAGGGCCGGCCGAGCGCGAGGCGGTCCCTTTGCAACAGGCGCTCGTGGATCCGCGCGTGGTGCTGGTGGGCGACCCCGGCGCGGGCAAATCCACGTTCCTGCGGCGCATCGCCTTCGCCGCCTGCGAAACGCTGCTCGGCAAGAACGCCCTGGCCGCCGAGGAAATGCTGCCGAAGCCTTGCCCGTTTCCGGTGCTGATCCCGGCGGCCGGCCT
>JBEKIM010000245.1:0-10239 GCA_050011755.1 Bryobacteraceae bacterium
CGCGCCCGTAAATGCGCCCTTTTCGTAGCCGAACAGTTCGCTCTCCATCAGGTTTTCCGGAAGCGCCGTGCAGTTGATCTTCACCAGCGGCCGTTCGCGCCGCGGCGAATGAAAATGGATCGCGCGCGCGATCAGGTCCTTGCCCACGCCGCTTTCCCCCGCCAGCAGCACCGTGGCGCGGGTGGGAGCCACCCGCGTAATGATGGCGAAAACTTCCTGCATCGCGGCGCTGCGGCCCACGATGTTGTCGAAGGCATAACGCCGCCCCAACTCTTCGCGAAGCTGCAGGTTCTCATCCCGCAGCGCGCGCATTTCCAGCGCCTTCTGCACCACAGTCATCAAGTGGTCGAGCGAGAAAGGCTTCAGCAGGAAGTCGGTGGCGCCGGTCTTCATCGCCTCGACGGCCGTCTCGATGGTGCCGAACGCCGTCATCACGATCACGGGTGTCTGCGAGTTCTGGCGTCGGATCGCGGCCAGCAGTTCCAGCCCGTCCATCTGCGGCAGCCGTAAATCGGTGAGCACCAGATCGGCGCGGTCGGCGATTTTCAGACCTTCTTCCGCCGTGCGCGCCTTCTCCACTTCAAATCCCGCCGAGGTCAGTTGCAGTTCGAGAACGCGGCGCAGTTTCTCTTCGTCCTCGACCACCAGGATGCGTCTCTTCATGGAAGCAAGTGCTGTGACTTTTATCTTAACGCTACTTGTATTCAGGCGAGAACTTTGATACCGTTTCTTAACCATTTAAAGTGCTTGCGGTCTGAAATCACAATTCGCAAGAGAGGTGCCAGGCATGAACAAAGCGACGAACACCGCAGTGCTGTTGGATTCAACCGAGACCTATCGCCGGATGCTGCTCGATAAACGGGAGCAAGTGGTCTCCGGCTTGGGCGTCAAGTTCGATACGCTGGCCAGGATGGGCCGCGTAGCGGAAGAAGATCAGGCGCAGCTCTCGCATGACGAATTCGTCTCGCTGCGGCTGAACAGCCTCGATTATGGGCAGTTGCGGTTGGTGGAAGAAGCCCTCGATCGCGTGCAATCGGGAGACTACGGCGTGTGCCTGGCCTGCGAACGGCCCATACCGTCCAAGCGATTACAGGCCTTGCCCTGGGCTCGCTATTGCGTCCCTTGTCAGGAGACTGTCGGCATGACCTGCGAAGAGGGGTTGCAGGAGGTGCGGCTACGCCCCTGAGCCGCCCTGTGTATGCTGCAAATGACGCAATAAACATTTGTAATGCCACACCCGTCTTGCATTTCCAAAACTTGTAAGCTACACTCAGGAAAGTTACGCATGTCGAGCGGTTCCACAATCCGGTCCTTCTCCGTTCCTAAGCTGTCCCGTCTGTCCATACCGGTAGTCATTATTATTAACGTATTGGTCATCGTAGCCGGCCCCGCCTGAGGCCGCATCGGACGAGTTCCGAGGCCATCGGCGGGGCGAAGCAACCCGGCTGGTGGCCTTTTTTATTTTTGGAGAGCGTTTTGTTGAGGAATATATGTCGACTCTGACGAATGGCGCGAAAATGCTGCTGGAATGTCTGGCGCGCGAAGGTGTGGATTGCTTTTTCGGTTATCCGGGTGGCGTTACCCTGCCTCTCTACGATGCCATCTACGACCACCACATACGCCATGTGCTGGTCCGCCACGAGGAAAATGCCTGCTTTGCGGCGGAGGGATACGCGCGCACGACCGGCAAAGTGGGTGTCTGCTGCGCTACTTCGGGGCCGGGCGCGACCAACCTGGTCACAGGCCTGGTCGATGCCATGATGGACTCCATCCCGATTGTCGCCCTTACCGGGCAGGTCACCAGCAAGCTCATCGGCAGCGACGCTTTTCAGGAGGCCGACACGTTCGGCATCACGCGCTCCTGCACCAAGCATAACTACCTGGTAAAGAAGCTGGACGACCTGCCGCAGGCGATCCACGAGGCGTTCTATATCGCGGCCAGCGGCCGGCCGGGTCCCGTGCTGGTCGATATTCCTAAGGATGTGTTCCAGGCGCAAGGCCATTACACACCGGTCACTTCCATCCATCTGCCTGGCTACAAAGTGTTCACCGAGGGCCACACCGGCCAGATCCGCCGCGCGGCGCAATTGATGCAGGAGGCCGAGCGGCCGTTCATCTATGCGGGCGGCGGTATCATCGCGGCCAACGCCTCCGCCGAGCTACGCGAACTCGCGGAACTCCTCGATGCGCCCGTGGTCACCACCCTGATGGGTCTCGGCGGCCTGCCTTCCAACCACCCGAACTTTGTCAGCATGCCCGGCATGCATGGCAGCTACGCCGCCAACATGGGCATGACGCATTGCGACGTGCTCATCGCCCTCGGTGTGCGCTTCGACGATCGGGTTACCGGACGTCTGGCCGCTTTCGCGCCTCACGCCAAGGTGATCCACGTAGACATCGATCCCGCGGAAATCGGGAAAAACCGGGCTGCGGACGTGCCCATCGTGGGCGATGTCAAACGCGTCCTCGGCCGCCTGAACGCCGATCTCCGCGGGGCGGGGCAGCAGGCTTCCGCCGTGAACGCCCCCGCCAGGCAAGCCTGGTGGTCCCAGATCCGCGGTTGGAAATCCGAGCACCCCCTGGTTCCGGTCACCTCCGATACGGAGATCAAGCCTCAGCACCTCATGATGGAAATCGATCGCCTGTCGGCGGGCGAGGCCATTGTCTGCTCCGACGTGGGCCAGCACCAGATGTGGGCCGCCCAGTTGATCCGTTTCAATGCGCCGCGTCTCTGGATCAACTCCGGCGGGCTGGGCGCCATGGGCTTCGGCCTGCCATCCGCTATCGGCGCGCAGTTCGCACGTCCCGACAAGTTGGTTTTCGCGCTGGTGGGCGATGGCGGATTCCAGATGTCCATCCCGGAGCTCTCCACCATCGCCAGTCATGGCCTGCCGATCAAGATCGTGGTGATGAACAACGGCTACCTCGGCATGGTTCGCCAGTGGCAGGAACTCTTCTACAACAACCGCATGAGCTCAGTGGAGCTCGATTGCTTCCCGGATGTGGAGAAACTGGCGGGCGCATACGGGTTCAAGGGCCGCACGATCGATAAGCCTTGGGAACTCGCCGCGGCCCTGGAAGAAGCGGTCCGCGAACCCGGACCTTACCTTCTCAACGTCAAGGTCACCCCGTTTGAAAACGTCTATCCCATGGTGCCCGCCGGAGGCGCCATCAACGAGATGGTGCTCGCGCCGCCCCAACCGGTGGCGGTGCCCAAGTAAGGATCTCCTATGTTGCAGATCATATCCTTGTTAGTCGAGAACAAGCCGGGCGCTCTCATGCGCATTACGGGCTTACTGAGCCAGCGGGGCTATAACATCGAGAGCCTTACCGTGGCCCGCACGCTCGATCCCGAACTCTCCCGCATGACCATCGTGGTCGACGTGGATGCCACTCTCCGCCAGCAGGTCATCAAGCAGATGAACAAGCTGGTGAATGTCCTGCAGGCAGTGGACCTCACCGAATCGCCCGCCGTTCGCCGGGAGATGGTGCTGGTGCGCGTGCGCACCGCGCTCGAAACGCGCACCGCGGTGCTCAAGGAGGCCGAGATTTTCAGCGCGCGCGTGGTGGATTCCTCCACTGAAGGGTTCGCGCTCGAAGCCACCGGCGATCCCGAAAAGCTGGATGAATTCATCGATGTGATCGGTAGTTATGGCGAGATTGAAACGACCCGCTCGGGAATCGTGGCGGTTTCGCTGGACGCCAAGAAGTTGAAATTGCAGCCGCCTATCCTCACCGAGGCAAGGTAGTGGGGCTCACCGTTTCAGTTGGCCGCTGCCGGCGAACTAAAGTCCGCCGCTGCACGCTGAAGCGTGCGCCACGGTTTGGTGGTACAAAATCCAGGAGTTCTTAAAATGGCGACACGTTATTACGAAAAAGATTATAAACCCGCCCTCGAGGGCCGCACTGTTGCGATTATCGGCTATGGCAGCCAGGGTCACGCGCATGCCCTGAATTTGCGCGATTCCGGCGTGGACGTGGTGGTCGGCCTGTATCCCGGCAGCCAGTCGCGATCCAAAGCCGAGGCCGCCGGCCTGAAGGTATTAGATACCGCCGAGGCTGCCAAAGCCGCCGATGTGATCATGATCCTGGTATCCGATCATATCCAGGGCGATCTCTACAAGCAGGACATCGCGCCGCATTTGACGGCAGGTAAGACGCTGATGTTCGCGCACGGTTTCAACATCCACTTCGGCCAGATCCAGCCGCCGGCGAGCGTGGATGTTTCCATGGTGGCTCCCAAGGCTCCCGGCCACCGCGTGCGCGAGCTGTTCACGGAAGGCGTGGGCGTGCCCTCGCTGGTCGCGGTCCACCAGGATGCCTCGGGACACGCGCTCGATACGGCGCTGGCCTATGCGGGCGCGCTGGGAAGCCTCAAGGCGGGCGTGATCGGCACCACCTTTAAAGAGGAGACTGAAAGCGACCTCTTCGGCGAACAGGCTGTCTTATGCGGCGGCGCATCCGAGCTCATCCGCGCCGGTTTCGAAACCCTTGTCGAAGCCGGCTACGCGCCCGAAATTGCGTATTTCGAGTGCCTGCACGAGCTCAAGCTGATCGTCGATCTGATCCAGGAGGGTGGTCTCGGATACATGCGGTACTCGGTTTCCGATACGGCTGAGTATGGCGACTACACCCGCGGCCCACGGGTTGTCGATGCCCACGTGCGCGCCGAGATGAAGAAGATTCTCTCCGAGGTCCAGTCGGGCGAGTTTGCCCGTCAATGGATCGACGAAAACAAAACCGGCCGCCACAAATTCCTAGCCATGCGCGAAGCTGCCCGCGATCAGCCCATCGAAAAGGTGGGCCGTGAGCTGCGCGAAATGATGACGTTTCTCAAAAAGAAGAAGGAATCGGGAGTTCCCATGGAGAGCGGACATTAGTCCGCCGCGGGGCTTGCGCCCCGCTCTTGTTTCTTATGAAAATCTTCACTTTCGACACGACTCTCCGCGACGGGACGCAAGGCGAATCCGTCTCTTTTTCCGTCGACGACAAGCTGCTCATCGCGCAAAAGCTCGATGAACTGGGTATCGACTATATCGAAGGCGGCTGGCCCGGCTCCAACCCGAAAGACAAAGACTTCTTCGCCCGCGCGCAAACCGAGCTGCGCCTCAAACACGCCAACCTGACCGCTTTCGGCGCCACGCGTTTCGCCCGCCATACGGTTGAAGAGGACCGCAGCGTGCAGTCGCTGGTGGCCGCCGGTACGCCGGTTGTCTCCATCTTCGGCAAGAGCTGGGATCTACATACCACCCGCGCGCTGGGCATCACCGAAGAGGAAAACCTCAAGCTGATCGCCGAAACCGTCGCCTATCTGAGGGCGCACGACAAGGAAGTGGTGTATGACGCCGAGCATTTCTTCGACGGCTACACTTCGAATCCCGCTTTTGCTCTGCGCACGCTCGAAGCCGCGCAGAAAGCCGGTGCCGGGGTGCTGTGCCTCTGCGATACCAACGGCGGCACTCTGACTGGCAGGCTGGTCGAGATCTTCGCCGAAGTGCGCAAGCGCTTCGACGGGATCCTGGGCATCCATACCCACAACGATTCCGACGTGGCGGTGGCCAATACTCTGGCTGCCGTGGAAGCCGGAGCCACGCATGTGCAAGGCTGCATCAACGGATACGGCGAGCGCTGCGGCAATGCCAATCTCTGCTCCATCATCGCCAACCTGGAGCTGAAACTCGGACACACCGCCATCGGGCAGGACAAGCTCATCAGTCTTTCCAATGTTGCGCGCTTCGTCGCGGAACTCGCCAACTTGCCGTTGCCCAATAACCAGCCCTTCGTGGGCCACAGCGCATTTGCGCATAAGGGCGGCGTACACGTCTCCGCGGTTTTGAAGGAAGCCGCTACTTACGAGCACGTGATTCCGGAAGCCGTGGGCAATCGCCAGCGCGTCCTGATCAGCGATCTGTCGGGCCGCGGCAACATCTTATACAAGCTCAAGCAGCACGGCCTCGCCGGCCGCCTCGACGAAGACGCCCGCCGCGAGTTGCTCGAACGCATCAAGCAGATGGAATACGAAGGGTGTGAGCTGGAAGCCGCCGAAGGCACTTTCGAATTGCTGGTCCGCGAAGCGCTTAATCCGGGTGTCCACTTCTTCGAGGTGGAGGGCTACGAGGTGTCTACCAAGGCGACCGCGACGGGCGACTCCCGCTCCACAGCCGATATCACCGTACGCACGCAGGATGGCGTACACTCCGCCACCGCGAGCGGCAGCGGCCCGTTCCACGCGCTACACGTCTGTCTGCGCAAGTGCCTGTCGACCGTCTACCCGCAAATGGCCGATGTTCGCCTGACCGACTACAAGGTGCGCGTGCTGGAGCCCCGCAAAGGCACCGCCGCCAAAGTGCGGGTGCTGATCGAATGGTCGGATCACCGTAAGAGCTGGTCCACCGTGGGCGTCTCCGATAACGTAATCGTGGCGAGCTGGAACGCATTGGTGGATGCGATCCGCCTGGAACTGATGCGGCTCACCGAGCGGGACGACACCATCGAAAAAGCCGTCGAAGACTACTGTTGGGGCGTGTGATGCTTCGCATTACAGCCTTTGCGCGCTAACGGCGCCTGCATAGAACAAGATGGAAGGCGCGCGTTTTTTCCACAGGGCATGCACCGCACAAGTTCTTTAAGCGTATGAAAATGCAGCAAATAAAAGTTGAGGAAAACATCTTTGAAATACAATTTTCATTTGACTGTAACATCGCCGTGGGTGCATGATGGTTGAGGTTCCAAGAGGTCTGAGGAACAGCAAGCCACTGAACGCTTAGCGAGCCAGGAGCGGTGATCCGGCGTCGGAACTAATAAAATAGAATCGATGCTGGGGAGTGATGGGCCATCGGGAGCGCTCGGAAGGTGAACTTTCCGGCCAGGAATCGGGTTGAACGCTTTGATCCTTAAGGGTCCGAAAGGCCCCGAAGGGGAGTGGAGATCCGAGGAAGGGCGGGGAATGCCGGACGGGAGTCGGGCAACGGGATTACGGTAGTGATCCAGCGCACGCCGGGGCGAACCGGAGGGCGCAGGGGAATCGCAATCCGAACGGGCCGGATAAACGTACGGTAGGGTGTCGAAGAAGCAGGTCGGGAGCTTTGACCTCGGAATGGTGGCCTGGAGACGGGCAGTCGTTTCGGGAGAGTGAAAGGCCGCTTCGAGATGCCGGTTCCAATCAGGGAATGCTGGCAGGTGAGCCTGGAGGCATTGATCCGGCGCTTTTGAAAGGAGGCGGCGGGGAGCCGAAAGGAAGGCGCCCGGCAATCCTGGTTGCAAAGCTCTGTGCCGTTGCATGCCGGCGGGGAGTTAGGCTGCGAGATCGGGTCACTTGGAACCATTTTCTTTTTTGAACGGCACGCACGATCCTCAACTGTCGAGTTGGGTTGAATCCGCCAACCAGCCCGGCGCCGATTTTCCCATTCAAAACCTGCCCTTCGGAGTTTTTTCCCGGCGTCCTGATTTGCCGCCCCCGGTTGGTTCGATTGGAGTGGCCATCGGGGACTTCATCCTGAATCTGCGGCGTTGCGCCAAGGCGGGTCTGCTCGATGGCCTCGCACCTGAGACCGTGCTGGCGTGCTCCTCGGTCCGCCTGAACCGGTTGATGGCTCTGGGAAACGAGCCGCAGTCGCGGCTACGGGAGCGGCTCAGCGAACTGTTGCGCGCGGGCAGTGACCAAAAGGCCGCGATCGAACCGCTGCTGCTGCCGATGCGTAAGGCCGTGATGCTGCGGCCGGCCGAAATCGGCGATTACACGGATTTCTACGCCTCCATTCATCACGCCACGAACGTGGGCCGCCTGTTTCGCCCGGACAATCCGCTGCTGCCCAACTACAAATATGTGCCGATCGGGTATCACGGGCGTGCCTCGTCGATCATGGTGAGCGGCACGCCAGTGCAACGTCCCCACGGCCAGTCGAAGGACGCCACGGCGGATACGCCCGCTTTCGGTCCCACGCGGGCTCTCGATTACGAACTGGAAGTGGGGTTTTTCGCGGGAGCTGGAAACGAACTGGGACACCCGATTCCTATCGCGCGCGCGGAATCTCACGTGTTCGGCCTGTGCCTGCTCAACGACTGGTCGGCGCGCGACGTTCAATCCTGGGAGTATCAGCCGCTGGGACCCTTTCTGGCGAAAAGCTTTGCCACCACGATTTCTCCGTGGGTCGTGACCATGGAGGCGCTCGCGCCGTTCCGCGTGCCCGCGTTCCAGCGGCCGGATGGCGATCCCGCGCCGCTGCCGTACTTAAATTGGACGGAAGATCGGGAGCGGGGCGGCATCGATCTCACGCTGGAAGTTCACATCGCATCGCGGCAGATGCGCGAGTCGGGCGTGCCGGCGATGCGGTTGAGCCGCGGCAATCTGCGGAACCTTTATTGGACGCCGGCGCAGTTGCTCACGCACCACACGAGCAACGGCTGCAACCTGCGCGCGGGCGATTTACTTGCCAGTGGCACCGTATCCGGGCCGCGGCCGGAAGAGCGCGGCTGCCTGCTTGAGATGACTCAGCGGGGCGCCGAGCCCGTATTGCTGCATGGCGGCGAAGTCCGCAAGTTCCTGGACGATGGCGACGAAGTGATTCTGCGCGGGTATTGCGAGCGCACAGGGTTTGCGCGCATCGGTTTCGGCGAATGCCGGGGAATTATCGTGGGCGCCAGCGCCACGACCTGAAAAATGGGAGATCAGCCCACACTACGTGGGCAGGCGAATACCGGTCTCCTCGTACAACGGCACGGGAGCGGTCCCCTGCGTGCGAAATTCGTAGCGCTCGATCGCCAGGGCGGCACCCTCCTTATCGCTGCGCACGACGCACCCGTAGATCATCAGTTTCATTGGACAGACGTCATTGAGCCGGGCAGGCCAAGTCATAGAGAGTTCAACTGGCAGCCCGGTGCTCAGGATGCCCTCGGTAGTGAACCAGACGCCGCTACTGCTGATGTTCAGCGTGCGTCCATTCCCGGCTTCGGCCACGCGGCTCCCGTAGAGGAGCTTATATCGCAGCCCTTGTTCGATGTTGAAGCGGCGCTTAATGCGCCTGTCAACCTGTTCGTCTTGCTTCTTGCGTTTCGCCATATGTTGATGCACCTTTGCCGAACGACCATTCCGGTAATCCCAGAAATAGCACTGTGGGCATCGGTGGCTCAATCATGTCTTTGGATAGGCAATATTAACTAACACCTTTATCTACGCGTACTTGTAGGCCTAATGGGATAGGCCGTGCATTACCCTGGCCCGCATAAGGGGCGGTGGCCGGCGGCAATGGACGATCCGTCACGCTTTTTTTACCGAACGAAGCTACCGAGTTCAGGTTCGACACGCGCTTACTTTCGCCATGTGTTCGCCTTAAAATCAAGATGTAGTGGTGTACAGGCGCCTCTGTGGATCGTCTAGTAGTTCACTAACTCAAGTCCCATCAACAGCTTCATAAAGATTTCTCTTGCATTGGACAAACGCTTCGTGCCACAATCTGTTGTAGCCAGAAAGTGGATAGAAAGTGGCTTATAAGTGGCGGAAGAAAACTCTCAAGGCGCAGTACTAGCGGAGCCACCCCGGGGCATGTTCCCGGCGCGCCTGGACGAAAAAGGCCGCCTAAAGTTACCTGTCGAGTTCCAGAGGTACCTGGCAGGGTTGCCGGAAAAAAAGCTGTTCGTAACTAGCACGGAGCGGGTCACGGCTACAGTATACCCGATCGGGATCTGGCGCGAGAACGAAAAACTGCTGGCGAGTTTCGTGGGCGATCCCGACGCCTCGGACAACATCTTGTTTAACGCAGACGATCTGGGGTCGGAAGCCGAGATGGATGGGCAGGGGCGAGTGCAATTCTCGCCCGAGTTGCGGCGGGAGTTGGACATCGAAAACCAGCCCGTGAAGGTGCACGTGGTGAATGGCGCGATCCACGTATTGAGCGAGGGGACGTACAAGACGTTGCGGGAGCAAGCCGAGCAGTCCTCCAAGAAGGACCTGCTCACCCTGAAACGGGCTGGGTTCAAGTAATGCCTTATGCACTTTGCCGTGATGGCGGCGGAAGCGATCGACTGGCTGGCAGTGCGGCCGGAGGGCACGTACCTGGATTCGACGGCCGGACTCGGGGGACATGCGGGGGAGATCGCGCGGCGCTTGACTACAGGCAGAGTGATCGCCAACGATCGCGATGCGGAGTCGCTCGAGACGGCGCGGCGCAATACGGCCGAGTGGGCCGATCGGATTTGTTATCACCAGGGGACTTTCTCCAGGATTGCCGAAGCGTTGCCGGC
>JBEKIM010000246.1:0-10202 GCA_050011755.1 Bryobacteraceae bacterium
CGTTCAAGGACGGAAAAGTAGCTGACGTCCAGTAAGAAATCAGACGGGAAGCGGGGAGACTGTCTCCCCGCTTCCGCCCTCCCTAACCCGCGTATTGCAGCATGGTCATGAACCCGTAGTCCATATGTAGCTGCATGTGACAGTGAAGCAGCGAGGCTCCGGGGTTGTCGGCGACGAAGTCGGCTTCCACCTGCCGCCGTGGCGGCACCATCACCACGTCCTTCACCACTCCCGCCGTGGCAATGCCGGCGAACTTCGTCAGTTCGAATGAATGCCTGTGTAAATGTAAAGGGTGAGCTTCATCGCTCTGGTTATCGAATCGGAGCCGGTACCGCCTGTTCGCCTGCACGGTGATCGGATCGGTCTTGGGAAACGACTTTCCGTTAATGGTCCAGTGATCCACCCAGCGGTTTCCGGCAAACTTTTGCCGGAAGACCAACGGAACCATTTCGGCATCCTGTACGCCGCGGCCTGGCCGTCCGAAGAGGGTGTAATCCCAAGGCGCGGCGGATGGCGCGCTCCACTGCGGCGGGCCCCCGCGATCCGCGTATTCCACGACTACGCCGAGGCCGGCATTTCGCACGTGGTCGTCTACTTCGCCGAGGATCCACACGCCGGGCTGCCGCATCGTGACCACGGCGTCGACTCTCTCCGCCGGGCCGAGATCGAGCGCCTCCACCGCCCGCGGCGAAGGCACCCGGTTCCCGTCGAGCGCGACTACCTCGAACTGGTGGCCGGCCAACGCCAGCCGGTGCGCCATGGTAGCGCTCGCGTTCAAGATGCGAAACAGAACCTTCTGGCCTGCCTTGACGCCTATCGGCTCGCCGAACCCCAGCGCGTGGCTGTTGACCGTAAAACTCTGGTAGATGACTTCGAGCGAGCCCTCGTCCGAGCCCATCGTTCCGAGATAAGGATCCCACCCGTGCAGCGCCAGAAAAACTTCTGCGTCATACTGCCCTGGTTCGCTCTTCGGTTCCACATACAGGAATCCGTACTGTCCGGTGTAAGTGGCCCGCTTCAGATTCCGGCCGGCGGAGACATGCGTGTGATACCACCGTGTCCCCGCCGGGCGAGGCGTGAAAGTGTAGCGCCGGGAGCCGTGCGCCGGTACGAGTGGCGTGCCCTCTTCCTCGGAGCCATCCACTTCGGAGGGAATAAACAGGCCGTGCCAGTGCACGATCTCCGGGCTGGATGTTTCGTTATGGACTTCCACCGTCACCGGCTGGCCCTCGCGCATGCGCAGCACCGGCCCTGGAAACGAACCGTTATATCCGATCGTTTTGATTGTCCGGCGGGGCGCGATCTCCACCTCGACGGGCGAGATGCGCAGGGTGATATCCGGCTTGGAGTTTCCGCTCGCAATCTGCGCCGCCAGGCGCGACGCGAGGCCGCAGCCTGCCGGTGTGGCCAAGGCAGCCAGGAAATCGCGCCGGTCCATCCGCATACTTCGTTCATTGTACCGGCCGGATGCGGAATCTTGAGTGGTAGGTCGTCTACCTTGGCGGCCGCATTCCAGGTAGAATATGACGAGCGCTGCATGCCCAAAGAAACCGGCCGTATCGAATTACTGCAAGAAACGCTGGATATGCTGATCCTGCGCACGCTGCTGTTCGGCCCGGCGCACGGGCACCAGATCGCCAAGCACATTCAACGCACCACCGGCGATCTGCTGCAGGTCGAGCATGGGTCGCTCTATCCCGCGCTGCACCGGCTGGAGCGCAAAGGCTGGATCTCCGCCAGGTGGGAGACCGCCGCGAAAGATCAAAAGCGGGAGTTCAAGTATTACTCCCTCACGCCCGCCGGAAAGAAGCAACTCGTAGCGGAGGAATCCCGGTGGAAGCAACTGACCGGCGCGATTGCCCGCGTGATGTGGCCGGCCAGCGAAGGCTGACGTTAGGGCGCGCTCACCAACGGTAGTTCCACGTAGCTCTCGCGGCCCGGCGCGTGATACACGCGTTGCACGGCCTTCTTGTAGTCTTCCGGCTTTGCCCAGAAGATATTGGGCACGAAAGTCTGCGGGTTCCGGTCGTACAGCGGAAACCAGCTCGACTGTACCTGCACCATGATGCGGTGCCCCGGCCGGAATACGTGGTTCGCCGTGGGCAGGTTGAAGCGGTAGCGCAGCGCTTCTCCGGCCGCGATCGGTTTGGCCGTCTCCAGGCTCTCGCGATACCGCCCGCGAAAAATGTCCGCCGAAATCATCAGTTGATAGCCGCCCATGGCCGGTTCCGCCGCTACCTCGTCCGGATAGACGTCGATCAGCTTCACCACCCAGTCCGAGTCGGTGCCACTGGTCGAAGCCATCAGGTTGGCAACGGGCTCGCCGCTGATCTTTACCGGCGCGCTCAATACATCCGTGACAAACGCCAGAACATCCGGCCGGCCGGATGGCTCGCGCTGATCGTCCACCAGCCACTGCGACCAGGTCTTGCGTTTGTCCTCGCCGATCGGACGCGTGCGGAACGTCACGGGCTTGGCGGGATCGGAAACGTATTCCTCGAATTCCGGGCCACCCTGGCTGGGCGCCGCGAAACTCGCCTTCATCCCCGCCGTAAGATAGAGAGGCTGCGGGCGGATCGCGCAGCCGCTAGCGCATCCCGCCGGCCATGCCGGCAATCGCAGCCACGAATTGGTGCCGGTCTCAAACGCGGAAACCGGGGGCACGTCGGCCTTGGGCGCTCCATCCTTCAAATATTGATCCAGGAACGGGCGCAGGATTTCGCGCCGGAAATAGAGCGCCGTATCGCTGCCGAAACGCACCGGGCCGAGCGCGCTGCCCTCTCCGATCTCCTGGCCGTGAAACCATGGCCCGAGCACCAGGAATACCTTGTCGTTGCCCGTGTCCTTCGGCTTGATCGCCTTGTAGACGGCCATCGCGCCGTAAATATCTTCCTGGTCCCAAAGGCTGTCGACGAGCATTACAGGAACCTTCAGCGGTTCGGCCGCCAGCACCCGGTCCACGGCTTGATCGCGCCAGAACGCGTCGTAACTGGGGTGTTCCGCTATCTTCCGCCAGAAACCCACTTGATCGAGACCGTGCGCCCGCGCCACCTCGCCCGCCGACACGCCTTGCATGTAGGTGTCATAGTCGTCGTAATAGCTCGTAAACCATTTCACGTCCGAGCCGCGAGTGGCCTCCTGGTCCAGGATGTAATCCAGGTTCGAGAGTTCCCGGAACGCTCCGTTGTGGAACCAGTCGTCGCCTCTCCAGCCATCCACCATTGGGTTCATGGGCACGGAAACTTTGAGCGCCGGATGGGGATTCACCAGGGCCATCAGGGGCAGGAATCCATCGTATGAGATGCCCAGGATGCCGACTTTGCCGTTGCTTTCGGGAATGTTCTTTACCAGCCAATCGATGGTGTCGTAAGTATCCGTCGCATGATCGACCGGCGTCGGGTTCCACGGTCCGTGCAGAGGGCGGTTCATGACGTAGTCGCCTTCGGATCCGTACTTGCCGCGGACGTCCTGGACCACGCGGATGTAGCCTCCTTCCACGATCACATCGGTGGCATTGTCGTAGCCTTGCAGGCTTGGACCCAGGTGCGTACTATGCGCATGGCTGGTCATGGCGTTGGCGTCGTAAGGCGTTCGGGTGAGCAGAATGGGCGCGCCATGCGCACCCTTGGGCACCAGGATCACGGTATGCAGCTTCACGCCATCGCGCATGGGGATCATCGCGTCGCGCTTCAGGTAGTCGAAGCTGCCGGTGGGCTCCACGAATTTCGCCGGCGTCTCGCTCGGCAGGGCAGGGTATTGGGGCGTTTGGCCCGCCGAGATCCCGGACCACAGGCACACGCAGAATAATCCCCAAGTCAGGTTGTTCATTCCAGGTCAGTATAGCTGCTTTGGCGTTAGAATACAGGCAGGAGTGGACCATGTCTACTGTGTTGGTGTACGTGGTTTATGGCTTCTCCGTTGTTCTCGCCCTGGTTTTCGTCTACCTCTTCCATGCGCGCTGGTACTGGCATGTACTGAGCGTGCTGGCGGCCCTGGCCGTGGGGTTCTCGCCGCCGCTGCCGGGCTGGGCAGGTCCCAGCCGCGACCTGATCTATGGCTCCGTGTTCCTGTTCCTGATGATTTGGGGATTCGCCGAGCCCTTCGTCCACCGCTTTCATCGCCATACCGGCATGCCGCGCCACGCCTGATAGCCGCAGCCCGTGGCGCACGCTTCAGCGTGCCGGCGGGACTTTTAAGTCCCGCTGCAAGCATACGGTCACCAACCTGCATAATATAATCCGCCCCCGCATCTAACTGCACCCGCAGCTACTTACTAACTCCCCGCCCTCCCCATAACGCCGTTCCCCATCACCCTCGGCCCTAAAATGAAATCGGGTATGGACGCCTCATCCCATCCCCAAAATCCAAATCCAACCGCAAGGAATAACTTATGTTAATTTCCCGCAAACAACATCAAGCTAACCGCGAGAACGCGCTACACTCCACCGGCCCGGTTTCCCCGGAAGGCAAGGCCGCCGTCCGCCTCAACGCCCTCACCTTCGGACTCCGCGCGCGCGACGTCGTCCTCATCCACGAAGACCAAGCCGCCTACCGGCAACTCTGGGATGTCCTCGAATCCGAGTGGCAGCCCCAAGCCCCCACCGAAATAATCCTGCTGGAACGTATGGCCGTCGCCCATTGGCTGCTCATGCGCGCGGATCGCATTGAAGAGAGGGTCTTTACCGACACCGACCCGGGCCCAAGACAATTCGCCCTGCTCGACCGCGTCTCCGCCCAGCGCGCCCGCCTCGAGCGTTCTTTCAGCACCGCGATGCGCGAACTGAAGCAGTTACAAAACGAGCGCCGCGCCCGCACCCAGCCTGAGTGTACTCAGCCGGAGCCCGTGCAGCCAGTGCACACCGAGCCCGCCGTCACAACTCCCGCCCACCGGCCCGCCCCGCCGCCCGCATACGTGATGTCCGCCGCCCCGGGCGCCCAGCCGCTATCGTGCGCCCCTGTCTCCCCGGATACCCGTTAGCTCCCTGCCCCCCTGCTCTTTGACAACTTGGCAAACGACCCCAAGCAGTCCGCCCAATCTGTCCCCCAAAAACCGCCCAGCCCCGCATAACCAACCATCTGGAACCCGCAACCCACCACCCGGAACCGGCCACCGTTAACCCGGAACTCAGCACCCGGAACCCAGCACCAATAAATTCACCCAGATAGGCTTTGATCGTCAATCGCCCGCGGATAATGTCCAACAGCGGGACTTTTGAATCCCGCTAAGCCGGCTGAAAGCCGGCTGCGGGCAGAATTGCCCGCCCTCCAAGGGGCCGCGCTAAGCTAGTGTCTTGGCGACGATCTTCTCTCCGGCCCCACCCAGCCGCTGGTCCCGCGCAGCGGACGCTTGCCGCGCCACGTTGCGCTACTGCATGCAAACCGAGGTACACGTGTACGCCCTGGCTGTCGCCGCCAGCGTCCTGCTCTCGTTCTATCCGTTCCTCAACGTGATGCTGTCTTTCTGCCGCGACGTACTCCACTGGCCGGCCGCCGTCGATGCCATCTACCTCGCGATGAACGACTACCTCCCCGGCGACCTGGGCGCGTTCCTGAAACGCAATCTGCCCTTGCGGAGCACGTTTCAGCCTATCGCCATGTTGTTACTGCTGATCACTGCCAATGGTGTTTTCGAGCCGTTGGAGGTGGCCCTCAACCGCGCCTGGGGCGTGACCGTCAACCGCTCCTACCTGCGCAATCAACTGGTCAGCCTGGGCATGATCTTCCTGTGCGGCGGACTGGCCTTGTTGTCGCTGGTCCTCACGGGCATGAACGCCGAATGGGCACGCAGCCTCAGCGGTTCCCACGCCCGCTTGGAACTTTGGGTCCAACTGCTGATCTTCAAAGTAGCGGCCATCCCTATCGGCATCGTGGTATTGTTCCTGATTTACTGGATCCTGCCGAACCGCCGCATCCCCGCCGCGCGCGTGGCCCCGGTGGCGATTCTGGCCGGCTTGGTCCTGGAAGGCATGAAGTACGTATTCCTGCTCATCTGGCCGCTCCTGCGCGTCAAGCTGGAGCGCGAATACGGCGTCTTCCGCAACTCCGCCACTATTCTCATCTGGGGCTTCGCTTCCGCCATGATCGTCCTGGCCGCCGCCCAATGGGCTGCCCGAATGGAGAGTCAAAATGAGCACCACTTCGAACAAGGACTGGAAAAAGATAGCGAAGGCTAGCGGCTTGACCATTCCGGATGCCGTCCTGGAGCGCATGGCCCACACGCTGGACGCCCTGGAGGCCGACTTTCGTCCCCTGGCGCGCGCTCTGCCCCCGGAAGTTGAGCCGGCCCTGGCCTTCCGCGCGAATCCGGAGGCTGCCGAGTGACGCTGCTCGAAACCGCTGCCGCCTTGCGCCGCCGCGACGTCTCGTCGGTGGAACTCACCAACGCCGCGCTGCAGCGCATCGAGCGGCTCAACCCCTCGACCAACGCCATGCAAACCGTGATGGCTGGCGCCGCCCGCGAACGGGCCAAACAGGCCGACCAGGACCTGGCGCGGGGCGAAGGCCGCGGCCCGCTGCACGGCATTCCCATTGCCGTCAAGGATCTGTTCTTCACCAAGGGTGTGCGCACGACCGGCGGATCGAACCTGTTCGCCGATCATGTGCCCGGCTACGACGCCACCGTGGTCGAGTGGCTCTCCACCGGCGGCGCGATCCTGGTGGGTAAGACCGGCATGCACGAGTTGGCCTATGGAATCACCTCCAGCAATCCGCATTTCGGCGCGATCAAGAACCCATGGGACCGCGACCGTATCCCGGGCGGCTCGAGCGGCGGATCGGGTGCGGCCGTGGCTGCCGGCATGGTCTCCATGGCCATGGGAAGCGACACGGGCGGCTCCGTTCGCATTCCGGCATCCTTCTGTGGCGTTGTCGGATTGAAGCCCACCTATGGCCGTGTCAGCCGTTTCGGCGCCATGCCGCTGGGCTTTTCGCTGGACCACATGGGCCCGCTCACGCGCTCCGTCCGCGATGCCGGAGCGGTGCTCAACGTGATCGCCGGCTACGACCCTCGCGACGAAACATCCTCCCGCCGGCCGGTGGAGAACTACGTACCCGGCGTGGAACCGTCTATCCGCGGTCTGCGCATCGGCATGCCGGAGAACTTCTACTTCGAAAGCCTCGACCCCGACGTCGATTCCGCCGTGCGGGCCGCGTTTCATGCGGCCGCGTCACTCGGCGCCGAGATCGTTCCAGTCACCGTGCCGGATATCGCCGCGATCAATACCGTGGCGCGCCTGATCCTGCTGGCGGAAGCCTCCGCCCTGCTGGAGCCGCATCTGGAGCGGCGCGACCGCATCGGCGCGGACGTGCTGGCCCTGCTCGATCAGGGCCGCCTGCTCCCGGCTACCGACTACATCAACGCGCAGCGTTTGCGCCGTGCCATGCAGCGCGAATTCGCCGCTCTTTGGTCGCGCGTGGATTGCCTGTTCACTCCCACCACCCCCATCACCGCGCCGCGCATCGGCGAAACCACGGTTGCCGTGTCCGGCCAGAATGAAGACGTGCGGCTGGCCGCCACCCGTCTGGTCCGCGCCATCAATCCGTTGGGCCTGCCCGCGGTATCGATTCCATGCGGCGCGGACCGCCGCGGTCTGCCCATCGGGCTGCAGATCGTGGGGCCGCCCTTCGCCGAAGCGTTGATTCTACGCGTGTCCCAGGCGCTTTTGCCGGCGGAAGTCCCCGTACCGAAGCTGTAGGGCCCGCGTGCTAATATGGCGCATCATGAGCGTGCCACGTTCGCACCATAATTTTCCGCGCGTCCACAACGCCATGTGGCCCGGCCTGGTGGGCAAAGGGCCGGATTCCGAGCCGCCCATCGGCCTGGATACCATGCTGCGCCTGACCGCCGCCGCGGAGGTTGATGGCGCACGCTTCGATGGCGTGGACCTGTTCCTCTTCGACCCGCATGTTTCGATCGACGCCGGCGATGATGACCTGGCGCGCCTGGCGGACGAGGTTCGCGCGCTGGGCCTGGTGGTGGGATCGGTCGTGGCGCCGGTCTGGCCTCCCACCGGCGGCGGCTCGGCCATGGGTAGCGCCGGCGAGCGGCAAGGCTTCGTCTCCCAGGTGCGCAAAGCCTGCGGGATTGCGCGCAAGCTCCGCGAGTTGGGCGCCCGGCCGTACGGCATCGTGCGCATCGATTCCGCCGCCAGCCCCGCGGAGTGGGCCAAGGATCCCGACGGCAATACGCGCCTGATCGCGCAGACGTTTCGCGAGGCCTGCCAGGTCGCCGCCGGCCATGGCGAGCGTCTGGCGGCCGAAGGCGAGATCTGCTGGGGCGGCATGCATAGCTGGCGGCGCATGGTGCATCTCCTGGAATTAGTGGACCGCCCGCAAACACTGGGCTTCCAGGCGGACAAGGCGCACACGCTGCTCTTCACCCTGGGCTACAACGCGCCGGAAGACCGCATCCTGCCCGCGGATTTCGAGTGGCGTCAGACCAGCCGTTTCGCCGAGGCCCTGCGCGAGCTGACGGCGGCACTGCGTCCCTGGACCCTCGACTTCCACGTGGCGCAAAACGATGCCACCGTGCATGGATCCGGCTCCCACGATAAGACCGGCCACCATTGCCTCCCGGACGACCCCAACGGAAAGCTCGACATCGTGCGCGACGCCGGCTACTGGTTGCGCGACGAGCGCGGGCAGTTGACCCGATCCGTCCGCCACATCTGCTGGGATGGATGCATGTTCCCCAACGCGGTGATGATGGAGCAGCGCACCTGGAACGGAATCCTGGCCACCATGCTCGCCGTGCGCGATGCGCACGGCTGGCGGGAGTAATCCATGACGAAGAAACCATTGCGCATCGGCCTAGTCGGCTACGGCTTCATGGGCCGCACGCATTCGAACGCCTTTGCGAGAGTAAACCAATTCTTCGACCTGCCATACCGTCCGGTGTTGCAGGCCGTCTGCGCGCGCGACGCCGCCAAAGTCGCCGCGTTCGCCGAACAATGGGGCTACGGCACGGCCGAGACCGATTGGCGCAAGATGGTGGAGCGCCCCGATATCGACCTGATCGATATCGCCAGCCCCAACGATACGCACGCCGAGGTCGCCATCGCCGCCGCCGCCGCCGGGAAGATGGTGCTCTGCGAGAAGCCGCTCGGCCGCAATGCCGCGGAATCCGAGCGCATGGTGGAGGCCGTGGAGCAGGCCGGCGTGCCGAACATGGTCTGGTACAACTACCGGCGGGTGCCCGCCGTCGCGCTGGCCAAGCAGTTGATCGACGAGGGCCGCCTGGGCAAGATCTTCCACTACCGCGCGAAGTTTCTGCAGGATTGGACCATCTCGGCCGACCTGCCGCAGGGTGGCGCGGGCCTGTGGCGCCTGGATGTGAACGTGGCCGGCAGCGGCGTGACCGGCGATCTGCTGGCGCATTGCATCGACACGGCGATGTGGCTAAACGGCGCGATCGACCAGGTAACCGCCATGACGGAGACGTTCGTGAAGAAGCGTCCGCACGCACTCACGGGCCGCGTGGAGAAGGTGGGCATCGACGATGCCAGCGCGTTTCTGGCGCGGTTCCAAAACGGGTCGCTGGCCACGTTTGAAGCCACGCGTTACGCGCGCGGGCACAAGGCGCTCTACACGCTGGAAATCAACGGCGAGCATGCTTCGATTTTCTGGGACCTGCACGATTTGCATCGCCTGGAATACTTCGATCACGGCGACGAAGGCCGCCTGCGCGGCTGGCGCTCGATTCACATCACCGACGGCGACCATCCCTACATGAAGAACTGGTGGGTGCCGGGCTTGCAGATCGGCTATGAGCATACCTTCGTGCATCAGGCGGCCGATTTTCTGACGGGCCTCGGGGAAGGCCGCATTCCGGGCCCCTCGTTCCGCGACGCCCTGGCCACGGACTACGTCACCGATGCCGTGCTGCGCTCGGCGGGAAGCGGGCGGTGGGAGAAGGTGAGCTAGCTAGCTGCTAGCAAGCCGGAGCTGGCGCGTGAACACGTCGCGCCAGTTGACCAGCCAGTTCTTGGCGTCGCCCAGCCCGAGCTTTCTCCACCACGCATCCATTCCGGCAGTGTTCGTTCCATCGATGGCGTCCTCCCGACTGAGCCCGGCGGGCGGCGGCACAAGCTGCGCGGCACGGTTGAATAACAGCCCGCGCGCGGACGGCGGAACGCGGCGAAACAGGCTTAGAAGGGTCAAAACATCCTTGCGGCGGGCTTCGGAAAGCACAACTTCCAGCGCGC
>JBEKIM010000247.1:0-10131 GCA_050011755.1 Bryobacteraceae bacterium
CCGCGTTACCGGCATCGTCAGCCGCGGCGGATCCATCCTGGCCGAGTGGATGGTCAAGAACCATCGCCAGAACATGCTGTACGAATGCTTCGATGAGATCTGTAAGATCTTCCAGAAGTACGATGTCAGCTTTTCGCTGGGCGACGGCCTGCGTCCGGGATCGGTGGCCGACGCCAGCGATGCCGCGCAGTTCGCCGAATTGAAGACCTTGGGCGAACTGACCAAACGCGCCTGGGAATACGACGTGCAAGTGATGATCGAGGGTCCCGGCCACATCCCCATGGACCAGATTCAGATGCAGGTGGAGAAGGAAAAGGAGATGTGCTACGAAGCTCCTTTCTACACCCTGGGTCCGTTGGTGACGGACTTCGCGCCGGGCTATGACCACATTACGTCGGCCATCGGTGCGGCCATGATCGGTTGGTATGGCGCGTCGATGCTCTGCTATGTCACACCGAAAGAGCACCTGGGACTGCCCAACCGCGACGACGTGAAGGCCGGCATCATTGCTTATAAGATCGCCGCCCACGCCGCCGACATCGCGCGCCACCGCCCCGGCGCCCGCGACCGCGACGACGAATTGTCGCGCGCGCGCTACCGTTTCGACTGGAAGCGCCAGTTCGAGCTGTCGCTCGATCCCGAAACGGCGCAATCCATGCACGACGAGACGCTGCCCGAGGAAGGTTTCAAAGACGCGCACTTCTGTTCGATGTGCGGGCCGAAATTCTGCTCCATGAATATCTCGGCGAAGGTGGAGGAGTTCACCGCCGAGGAAGCGGAAGCGGTGCTCAGCGACGGGCTGGTCAACATCTCGGGCAACGACTGAGGGTAATCCTAAAGCCCGGCTCCCGCTAAAGCCCGTCCTGCAACTTCCGCGCCGCGGGCGTCCAGGCAGCAATCGCCCTCCGGAATGGGGCTGCCGTGCGGGCACGTCCGCGGATGCCCCAAAAACGTGCAGATCCGGTCGGTCACTTCCGGGCTCAGAATATGCTCAAACGTGCAGGCATTTTTCTCGATGGAGCCTTCGTCGCGGATCGCCAGCACGTCCATGAACAGACGCTCCGCCAGCCGGTGACGGCGGATCACGCTACGGGCGCGCTGCTCGCCGCGCGGCGTCAAGGCAATTTCCCCTGAACGCAGTTCCACCAGTCCGATGCGCGTCATCATGGCGACTACCTTGCGGTGCTGGGCGGCCGTGAAGTGCTCGGGCTCATCGTGGAAGACGCTTTCGCGGGCGGCCCACAACTGCTCCAGCACTTCGTCGAAATCCTGATTCACTTCCATGCTGAAGTGGGTCGTCTCGACGATGCGCCCGTGTTCCAGGTCCAGCCGGATATCCGCGCAGCGGCCCACCTGCTCGTCGTGCGTCACCATCAGGATGGTGCGGCCCTGCTGGTGTAAGTCGGCCAAAAGGTCGAGGACAATCTGCTCGTTGGTGGCGTCCAGGTTGCCGGTGGGTTCGTCGGCCAGAATGATTTTGGGATCGTTCACCAGGGCGCGCGCGATGGCCACGCGCTGCTGCTCGCCGCCGGAAAGCTGCGAAGGCAGATGCCGCGCGCGATCCGAAAGGCCCACGCGATCGAGCGCCCGGCGCGCTTCCCCTTCATCGGTCATGCTGTGGAAGTATTGCGCCAGCATCACGTTTTCAAGCGCGGTCAGGTGCGGGATCAGGTGGAATTGCTGGAAAACGAAGCCTACGGTCTCGGCGCGAAAGCGGGCCAGTTCGGCGCGGCTTAGAGTCGACGTATCCACCTGGTTGATGCGGACCGCGCCCTCCGTGGCCTGGTCGAGGCAGCCCAGGATATTCAAAAGCGTGGTCTTGCCCGACCCCGACGGTCCCATAATCGCGATCCACTGTCCCGCCTCGGCCACCAGGCTCACGCGGTCGAGCGCCTTTACCGGCGCGGCCCAGCCGCTATCGTAAGCTTTGGTCACGTTCTCCAGTTCGACGAATGCCATGGCTTCTATTCTCCGCGCAAAATCACGGCCGGCCGGATGCGCCAGATGCGCGCCGCCGCCGCCAACGTGGCCGCCGTGGCCATCACCAGCGTGACGCCGGTTACCGGCAGGAACACGCCATAGTTTACACCCACGCCGGCCGCCGCCGATTCGGGAAAAATCTGCCGCCCGATCCACCACGCTACCAGCAGCCCCACGCCATAGCCCACGGCGGCCGACGCCACGCCCAGAATCAGCGACTCCGAGAGGAACAACGCCGCGATCTTTCGCTCCGCCGCGCCAATCGCTTTCAGGATTCCGATTTCCTTGCTGCGCTCCAGCACCAGCGCGCTGAAATTGCTGCTGACGCACAGCGTGGTGATGCCCAGGATGAGAACTGTCAGCATGAAAAGCGTCGAGCGTATCTTCAGCACCACGTTGGCTTCCGTTTCGGCCACCGCGTGCAGCGTGCGCACATCCGTGCCGGGCAGTTGCCGGGCCAGCGTGGCCTGGATGGCCGCCAGACGCTCGCCATCCGCGCGCACCTGGACCACGCTCGCCGCATCGTGCAAGCCCGCCAATCGGGCCGCCACATCGAACGGCACGATCGCTTGCGCATCTTCGGCGCCGCCGCTCGAGACGATCCCGCGGACGATGCAGGGCGCGCCTTCCAGGTCGAACTTCCCGCCCAGCTTCAGGCGGAAGTGCGCGGCCACGTTGCTGCCCGCCAGGCATTCGCCCGGACCGGCTGCGCGGGCGCCCTCCACGCGCCAGTAATTCGTCAGCGGACCGGCGCGGTGGAAATCGGTGCCGGCCACGACAATCGGCTCGCCGTCCACGCGGCCTACCGTGTAAATAAACGGCGCGGCTACCGCGCCCTGCTGCTCCGCCAGCGCAACGGCGCGAATTGGTACGGTCTGCGCTCCGCCCGCCGGCGCGATCACGATGTTGGCGCCGAACCCGCGGAACTGCACGCGCATCTTGCGTTCGATATCGGAGTAGACCGAGAAAAGCGCGGTGGCCAGCGTGGCCGAAACCGCCAGGGCGGCGAAAGCCAGGGCCAAACGGCGCTTCCGGAACTGCACGGCGCGGAGAACAAAGTTCCAGAACATCAGCGCGGCGAACCTCCCATCGCCCGTGGCGCACCGTTGAAAACCCAATTGGGGGGCGGGCAATCATGCCCGCAACCGCCTTTCAGGCGGCTAAGCCGGCTGGAAAGCCGGCTGCGGCCAGGATTGGCCGCCCTCCAAATTGGGTCTTCATCACATTTGGTGGCCCGGAGGGCCATCCTGACACGCTTCAGCGTGCCGCGCATGATTGCCCGCCCCGCCACTTGTTTTTCATGTCTCATTCGCCACCCCGCAATGTGACCGCCGGCTCCAGCATCAACGCGCGCCGCAGCGGCGGCGCGGCCCCGGCGATGGATGCCAGCACGGCCGCGCCCACCACCACCGGACCGAGCATGCCGGGGATCTCCAGCGAAGTCTGAAATACGGCCCGGCCCACCCATCCGGCCATCAATAAGCCTACCCAAGACCCGATCAGCCCGCCCGCGGCGCCTTCCAGCGCCACCTCGGTCGAGAACAGCGCGGCCACCAAACCATTGCCTGCGCCGGTCGCCTGCATGATGGCGATCTCGCCGCGGCGTTCCAGCACCGTAGTCGCCATCACGCTCCACACCGTCAGTCCCGCCGAAGCCAGCGCCGCTAGCGTGATCAGCAGCATCAGCCCGCGAATCTTGCCTAACACTTTGCCTTCGTTATCCGCCACACGCCAGATGGGACGCGCGGCGGCCATGGGCAATACTTCCTCGATCTGGTGCGCGATGGAGCTGATATACGGCGTGCAATACCAGCGGTCGTATTCCTTGGGCGTCATCTTGGCCGGGTTCTTGCGCGCGAATTCGTCCTCCGGCTTGGTCAGCGCCCCCACCTGCACCGCATCCACCTGGTTCGGCCGGCCAACCAGGCGCTGCAAAACTTCCAGCCGCACGAAGATCCGGTCCTCTTCATCGCCGCCCGTGGAAACGATGCCCGCCACCGTGAACGGCTGTCCGAACAGTTCCAGCGTATCGCCCGGTTTCACGCCGAGCCGGCGCGCCACCGCGCCCCCCAGCATGGCATCGTGGGCGTCGTCGTTGCGGTCCCCATCGTCGATCCAGCGGCCATCCACCTTCCACTCGCCGTTGACGGTGCGCAGACCGGCTTCCAGCATAGATCCGTCCGCGCCGCGAAACCTGCGCCGGAACCATACGCCTTCCACCGGCACGTTCCGTCCGCCCAACGAAGCCACGGACTGCAGCGATGGCGAGAAGCCGGTGATATTCAGTTGCCAGAAAGTGGACTTGATTTTCCGCACCTGATCTTCGGGAATATAATCCTGGCTGGACACCGGACGGTAGCTGATGCCGCCAATCTCCACCGGCAGCGACTGCGCCTTCGGCGTCACCATCAGGTTTGCGCCCAGGCTGCGCAACTCGCGATTCACGCGGTCGCCGATATCCAGCATCACGCCGAGCATGGCCGTGGCCACCGCTGTACCCATGGCTACCGCCGCGACCGTCATGGCCTTGCGGCGTGGCGACCGGCGGATGGATTGGCTGACGAAGCGGAGGAACATGCGGCTAACTGGGATCGTGGAATATTTTTTGGCCGGGAATGAGCTTGTCGCCGGAAATCACCAGTTGGCCGCCTTCGACAAGCGAAGCGATAGGGATGGGATTGCATCCGCCGTGCACCCCGATGCTGGGAATGAAGATAGCGGACGCGCAATTCTTGCAGATCACGTTGGGGCCCTTCTGATAGTAGCCCTGATTGCCGCAAATCTCACACGCATCGAAGGCCGCTACCAGGGACTGGTCGGGGCGGCGGATCACGATGAAGCGTACATGTACGCCGGCCTCTTCGATGGCGAAGCGATGCAGGTTGCCGTCGTTCACCGCGGCCACCGGGATGCGCACCTGGCCGTCCACCACCGAGACCGGAATGGCCGCGGATAGCTCGGTTGTCGATTTGGCGTAAATGAACTCGGCTGTGATACTTAGGATGAAAAGGCCGGTGGCCAGGCAGGATGCGGTCATCCACACCCGCTCGCGGTGCACGGTCCAACGGGCTTTACGCAGCGCCGCGCCTTCCAGGCCATCCAGCATCGGCGCGCGGCGCTTGCGATATTCCATCAGCAGCATGGCGCCCGCCAGCGCCAGAATGGCCACGAAGAAGAACACTTCGTTGCCGACAATCGGACCGATCAAAGCCATTTCCCGGCGGCTGCTTGGCAGCACCTGGCTTTCCGACAACTCATGCAGGCCGGTGATGGCCAGTTGCACGACGATGACTATCAGGATGACGGTGGTCATCCGGAAAAAGCTGCGCAGATCGATACGGATGGTGCCGCGCACAAAGCTCACGCCGAACAGCACGGCCAGCCCCAAACCGATCGCTACCCCTGCAATATCCAGGACTCCGGAGGTATCGAACTTCACCGCGGTGAGCATCAAGACGGTCTCCACGCCTTCGCGGAAGACCATCAGGAAGACGAACAGGAAGATGCCCCAGCGGCTGCCCGCGCCGCTTCGTTGTTGCAACTGAGTTTCAATTTCGCCCTTCATGCCGCGCGCGTGACGGTTCATCCAGAGCACCATGGAGAGCACGAAAACGGCGCTCACCAGCAGGGTCCAGCCCTCGTAAGCGTCCTCGCCGAGGCCTAGGCGGGAAAGCAGCCAGGCGAAGGCAAAGCTAGCAATGACAGCGCTTCCGAAGGCCTTTTGCACGGCCGGCAGCAGATCGCGGCGACCGATTTTTCTCAGGTAGGCGATGGCGATGGCCACCACCAGGGCGGCCTCGACGCCTTCGCGGAGGGTGATGATCAGTGTCTGCAACATAGTTGCAAGTGGCTACGAACATATTGTAATGCATTTTCCCCCTGGGAGGGCGGGCTTGAGGCGGCGCGAGGCTTCCGCCCCGCTCTCCAAGTTCAGCAAATCGAAACACTGTGATATTTTGCCCGGCCTGTTCCCACCCTATTCCCAGAGGTAGGTCGGGAGTATGCCATTGCAGATCGGTCCAAAGAGCATTTCCTTGCGCGCACGCGAAACCCAGGTTTTCCAGGCATCCGGAGCAGCCGGGACGGTGGTTTGGTCGATCCAGCCGGAGAGCGGGCGAATCGATCCGAACGGCGTCTATACAGCGCCCGTGCTGGTGCCGCGCAATACCAATGTGACCGTGTGCGCGCATTATGGAACCCAGTTCGATACAGCGAATATCACGCTGGACCCGGGCTGGTTCTGGCTGCACCTTCTGGGCGTCTACTGGCTGGTGTGGGCCGCCATCCTGCTAGCCGTGTTGCTGGGGCGATGGGACCTGCTGTGCCCGAATTGCGCGCCCGGTGCGGGGAGCCTGAATACGCTGATCGCCATGGCGGGCGCGCTGGGCGGCTTGGTCCACGGCGCATCGTCCTTCGCCATCTTCGCCGGAACCCGGCAATTCAAATCGAGCTGGACTTGGTGGTACGTGCTCAGGCCGGTCTTGGGCGCGGCCGTGGCCCTGATCGTCTACCTGGTGGTACACAGCGGTCTGGGAACCGGGGCCCCGGCGCTTTCGGGCGCGGATTGCCTCAAGACCGCGGGGTTCGCCGGGCTTATCGGGCTGTTCGCTGAGCCGGCCACGCGGAAACTCAAGGACGTCTTCGATACAGTCTTCACGCCCAGGGAGGACCCGCGGAGGGATAAGAATGTGTCCCCATAGGTCGGGTGGGGCAGGACTCTAGTCCTGCGCGGGTTCTCCAGAACCCGCTCTGGGCCAGCGTGCCTCGCGCGGGTCTGGAAACCCGCCACAGGCGTAGACGCCTGCCCCACCAAATGGCCAATCTCCAGTGGCGGCCTTCAGTCCGCCGAACACAGGCTGAAACCTGTGCTACCAGCGGGGCTGAAGCCCGCCCTCAATTCCAGCTCGGTTTTCGACCGTGCCAACCTGTCCTCACTGGATCTGAATCTGCACCGTATTGCTGGCCTGGCCATCCGCGGTCAGCGTCACATTAATCACGCCCGCGCCCTGCAGCGACTGCGGCAACAGCACGTTGATCTGGTCCTCCCCCACATAAGCGCCCTGCGCGCCCGAATAAGCCACCGGCAATCCGGTTTGGGCGCCTAAGTTCACCGTAACCGACGCGGCATGCCGGATGCCGGTGCCATACATCAGGAGATAAACCACGCCGGTCGACACATCGATCGGCAGCGGCGTGATCGCGCCAGTGGCCGCCACCTGAAATGCCAACGCAGACCCGGTCATAGTCCCATTCTGAAATGTCTCTACATTCGCCGCCGCGATCCCATCCACCGCGAAAATGCCTGGCAGCACGGAGGCAATCTGCTGGTCGGCGGTCGCCGTGTGAGCACCGTTCGCGACAGTAATAACCGCCTGGCCCGTGGCAGTTCCCGCGGGCATGGCGTAGTTGATTTGCGTGGGAGATACGTAAAACAACTCGGCCTGGCGGCTGGCTCCGGCCGAGTCCTTCACGGTCACCGTGACGCCGCCCAGGCTGGTGGTCAGCGTCGCAGGTTGCGCGGTAGTAGATGCCAGACCGCTCCCGAACGCAGCCACGATCGAGTCTTGCGCCATGGCCCCACGCTGGAATCCCGCGGCATTCGTATTGGTGAAAGTGGTTGCCGGAGTGGTGTTCAGCAGCACTTCGGCGGAGCCGTCGGGAAGAGCTCCCAGAATTTCCGCGGCATCGTCCTGCAAGCTGCCGGTATTCTTGCCGGGGATATTCGCCTCCACGCCGGCTATGGGAATCGCCGTAAACGCCACGTCGGGACGGCCGTCGCCGTTGAAATCGCCGCAGACCAATCCCACCGGGAGATCCTGGCTGGACGGGACTACGTTAACCGGATTCTGAAACGTCCCGTCGCCGTTCCCCGCCAGTAACGCGATGCTGCCCTCGATCGTGCTCACCGTTTTGGCGCCTTCTATACCGGCCCATTGTGCTACGACAATATCCGGATGCCCGGTCCCCCGCACATCCGCCAAGCAAGTGTTCGAGAGAAAGCTGCTACCCTCAAGGGAAACGCTGCCGGCCAGTTTGAAAGTGCCGTCGCCGTTCCCCGTGAACACTCCGAGTCCCGCTGTCGCATCTTTTAACGCTACCGAGCTCGGAAGAGAAAAACCGGACACCACCAGGTCCGGAATGCCATCCCCGTTGACATCGGCTGCGGTTAAGTTGAAACCGAAATCTATGGGGTAAGATTCCGCGATCTTAAACGTCCCGTCGCCCTGGCCGAGAGCGATGGTCAGAGTCACGCCTTTCTCGGTATTGGAACCGACTTCTCCTACGGACAAGGCCGCCAGGTCGGGCCTCCCGTCGCCATTGAAATCCGCGGCCACGAAGGCAAGGGCTACGGTTCCGGCGAAGGCGGTAACCGGTTGGGGTGTCTGAAAGGTACCGTCGCCGCGCCCGCGAAGAAGGTAAACCGCGCCGTCTTCAATACCGTTGGTGCCGTTGGTTTCCGTATACGCGGTTCCGCCCAGCAGGACGATGTCGAGGTTGCCATCGCCGTCGAAATCGGCTACCGCAGGTTGCAGGACAAGCAGGATTTGTCCCGTAACAGTGACGATCGGCAGTTGCGTGGCGATGGCGGACTCGAACGTTCCATCGCCCCTGCCGGGAAACACGAACACTTCGCTGCCCGCCAGGCAAGCCGCCAGCAGGTCCTGTTTGCCGTCGTTGTTGAAGTCGCCGGCGGCCAGATAGTTGACGGCGCAAGTTGAGCCGGTGCTGTACGGCACGGCGGTCCGGAAGGTGCCATCGCCGTTGCCCAGAGACACCGCCACCGTTTGCGAGCCGCCGTTGGCCACGGCCAGATCCAGCTTGCCGTCGCCGTTGAAGTCCCCGGTCGCCATCCATATAGGACCCTTCTGGGTGGCGGAGGCGGTGGGCGTCGCGAAAGAAACCTGCGCGCGGGCGGCGTGCGAGCCGAAAACCGCGGCCAGCAGGGGCCAGTAGGCCCAAATGCGTTTTGGCGGTCTCATGATTACCTCACATCATTGTAGGCGCAAAACACCGCCGGCAACCCTCTCATTCCAAGTGGGCGGGCGCAGCCTGCGGCGGCCTCGCAGGCCGTCACCGGGGGTTCAGAATTACGAAGCGAACCCAATTTGACCCTTTGTTTTCAAGATCGCCTCTCGCAAGCCACTCACCCAGGCAGTACCATCCACCCCACCCACCGTTCTTGCGGGCCGCATCCCGTTGCGACAAAATATAGTGAGTGGCTGACCCAGCCGATGTCACGGATATCACCAGCCTGCTCCGGCAGTGGCAGGCCGGCGATTCGCACGCCTACGACCTGGTCATGAGCTGGGCCTACCAACGCATGCTGGCCATCGCTACCGGGTTCGTGGCGCACGAGCGCGTGGCCACCGAGCCGGCCGCCCTGGTCAACGAAGCCTACCTCCGCCTGCGCAAGCTGCAACATATGGAGTGGCAAGACCGCCACCACTTCTTCTCCGTGGTAGCCGGCGAGCTGCGCCGCATCCTGATCGACCAGGCCCGCCTGCGCATCGCCCAAAAGCGCGAAGGCAGCCAGCAACGCGTGCCGCTGTCGGAAGACTTGAGCTGGATTGACGCCCGCGGTCAGGATATGCTCGACCTGGATCGCGCCTTGAACGATCTCGAACGTTTCGACGCCGATAAAGTGCGCCTGGTCGAGCTACGCTACGTGATGGGCTGCACAGTGCCGGAAATTTGCGAGTTGCGCGGCGTTTCCGACGCCACTATCGAAAGGCAATTGCGCTTCGCGCGCACTTGGCTGTACGATAGGCTGCATTCCACACCCGTATGATCGACTCCTGGCAGGACCTGGAAGAAATCTTCGACGATGTCTGCGCGCTGGACGACGACAGCCGCCGCGCCGCGCTGGATGCCAGATGCGCCGGCAATCCGGAGCTGCGCAGCCAGGCCGAGCGCATGGTGCGGGCATACGACGAGGAGCGCGCCGCTAATGCCGAAGCCCAAACGGCATCCGCCGGCAGGCGTTTCGGCGCATGGCAGACCGTCCGGCTGCTCGGGCGCGGCGGCATGGGCGAGGTCTGGCTGGCGGAACGCGCCGACGGCCAGCATGAACAGCAGGCCGCCCTCAAGATTCTCTCTCCTTATCTCGCCGCGCCGGATTCGTTGAAGCGCTTCCGCCGCGAGCGCCAGTTG
>JBEKIM010000248.1:0-10130 GCA_050011755.1 Bryobacteraceae bacterium
CTGCACCGGATGTGGCGCGTGCGTGGTGGCTTGCCAGGCCGAAAACAATATCGCGGTGGTGGGGAAGGAAGAAGTGCATCACGGCCGCCATATGCACTGGCTGCGCGTGGACAGCTATTATAGCGGCGACATCAAGGATCCGGAGATTTACAATCAGCCGGTGCCTTGCATGCATTGCGAGAATGCGCCATGCGAGCTGGTGTGCCCGGTGCAGGCTACCAATCACAGCAGCGAAGGCCTGAACGACATGGTGTACAACCGCTGCGTGGGCACGCGCTACTGCTCCAATAACTGTCCGTATAAAGTGCGCCGCTTTAACTTTTTCCTGTTCTCGGATTTCAAGACGCCCAGCCTGAAACTGCAGCGCAACCCGGATGTGAGCGTGCGCAGCCGCGGCGTGATGGAGAAGTGCACCTACTGCGTGCAGCGCATTAACAAAGCTAAGATCGATTCCGAGAAGGAAGATCGGAAGGTGCGCGACGGAGAAATCCTGACCGCGTGCCAGGCTACGTGCCCAACCGAAGCGATCATTTTTGGCAATATCAACGATGCGAATAGCAGGGTGGCCAAGATGAAGGCCGAGAAGACGAATTACGGGCTCCTGGCGGATTTGAATACGAGGCCGCGAACCACTTACCTGGCCGCGCTGCGGAATCCTAACCCGGAGATTGAGGGCACTGGGAGGCCTGCGCAGGCATAGGCCCGCCGATTAGCTCAAAATGGCTGACGAAAGACAAATCGCAGACGAGTCGGGGCCGGCGCCGGTGATCGCTCCCGGCTACACCTTCGGCACGGTTACAGACCAGATCTCGTCCGTTGTGCTGACGCGCCGCACGCCGGTATTCTGGATCGCCTGTTTTGCGGGCGGCTTTGCCTTATTGCTGCTGTTCCTGTGGTCGCTCGTGCTGCTGCTGGCCAAGGGCGTCGGCATTTGGGGCATCAAGATCCCGGTGGGCTGGGGATTCGCCATTACGAATTTCGTGTGGTGGATTGGAATCGGCCACGCAGGCACCCTGATTTCGGCGATCTTGCTGCTGCTGAATCAAACCTGGCGCAACTCCATTAACCGGTTCGCCGAGGCCATGACGCTGTTCGCGGTAGCCTGCGCCGGTATGTTTCCGTTGCTGCACATGGGCCGGCCGTGGCTTTTTTATTGGATGTTTCCGTATCCCAACTCCATGGGTGTGCAGCCGCAATTCCGGAGCCCCCTGGTGTGGGACGTTTTCGCCGTTTCCACGTACGCCACGGTGTCGCTGCTGTTCTGGTTCGTGGGCCTGCTGCCCGATCTGGCCACTTTGCGCGACCGCACATCCAACCGCTTGGCGCGCGGGGTGTACGGCATTCTGGCGATGGGTTGGCGCGGGTCCGCCAAGCACTGGCAGAACCACGAAATGGCTTCTTTGCTGCTTGCCGGATTGGCCACGCCGTTAGTGCTCTCGGTACACACCGTAGTCAGCTTCGACTTCACGATCGCTATCGTGCCCGGCTGGCATAGCACCTTCTTCCCCCCTTATTTTGTGGCCGGCGCGATCTATTCCGGATTTGCCATGGTGCTGGTGCTGGCTATCCCGCTGCGGCACGTTTATGGTCTGGAAGGCCTGATCACCGACAAACACCTGGAGAATTCGGCAAAGGTTATGCTGGCGACCGGCTTGATCGTGGCCTACGCTTACATTCTCGAGACGTTCACGGCATGGTACAGCGGCAATGTCTACGAGAGCGCGGCGATCTGGCATCGCATGACCGGGCCGTACGCTTCAGTTTACTGGTGTCTGATCACCTGCAATATCGTGGCGCCGCAGATGCTGTGGTTCAAGAAGATGCGCACCACTCCGGTTTTGCTGTTTATCGCTTCCCTGATCGTATTGGTGGGCATGTGGCTGGAGCGCTATGTGATCATCGTTTCGAGCCTGGCCCAAGATTACCTGGTGTCCTCCTGGCGCGTCTTCCATCCCACGCGCTGGGATTGGGCCACCTATGTGGGCACCATCGGACTGTTCACGTTCCTCTTCTTCCTGTTTATCCGGTTGCTGCCGATGATCTCAATCTTTGAAGTGCGGACGCTGTTGCCGCAAGCCAAGGTCGAGGAGGAGACCCAAGGATGAAGCCTCCAATTTACGGTGTAATGGCCGAGTTCGACAATCCGACGTCGCTGGTCAATGCCGCCCGCGAGGCGCGCACCCGCGGCTACCGCAAATTGGACGCCTATTCGCCTTTTCCCATCGAGGCTTTGACCGAGGCGCTGCACTTGCCGAAGAGTAAGCTGCCATTGATTGTGTTGATCGGCGGAATTCTGGGCGGGCTGACCGGCTACCTGATGCAGTATTACATAACCGTGATCTACTTCCCCATCAACATCGGCGGACGTCCTTTGCATAGCTGGCCGATGTACATTGTGATCACTTTTGAGTTGACGATATTGTTCGCGGCGTTCTCCGCCGTCTTCGGTCTGCTGGCCTTGTGCGGGCTACCGATGCCGTACCATCCGACGTTCAACGTGCCGCGATTTGCGCTGGCTTCGCGCAATCGGTTTTTCTTGTGTATTGAAGCCCGGGATCCGTTATTCGACCGGAAGGCCACCGAAGAATTCCTGGAGAGTCTGGATGCGCGGGAGGTCTCCGAAGTTGCGCACTAGACTGTTTCACGGGCGATTTGCGGGACTGTGGCTGCCCCTGGTGCTTGCCAGCGCGTGGCTCACCGGCTGCCGCCAGGACATGCAGGATCAACCCAAGTTCATCCCGTTGCGCCCCAGTTCCTTCTTTGACGATGGCCGCTCCGAACGCCCCCTGGTGGAAGGCACCGTAGCGCGCGGACACCTGGATGCCGATAGCGCGCTCTATACCGGAAAAGTGGACGGCAAACCGGTCGAAGCTTTTCCGTTCCCGGTTACCCGCGCGGTATTGGAACGCGGCCAGGAACGTTACAATATTTACTGCTCACCCTGCCACGACCGATTGGGAAATGGCCACGGCATGATCGAACAACGCGGCTTCAATCATCCCCCCCCGCAGTCCTACCATGTCGATCGCTTGCGGCAGGCTCCAGTCGGCTACTTTTTCGATGTGATTACGAATGGACTGGGCGCCATGCCGGACTACGCCGCGCAAATTGAGCCCCGCGACCGTTGGGCCATTGTCGCGTATGTGCGCGTTTTGCAGTTGAGCCAACATGCTTCGGTGGACGACGTGCCGGCCGCGGAGCGCGCCGCGCTGGCCAAGGGAGTGTTGAAGTAGATGCCATCCGCAATTCAACAGCGTTCCTTTGAATTCCCGCCGGATGTGCTGAGCGATATGCGCGGCTGGCGGACGCGGAGCCTGATCGCGGGCGTGGTGCTTTTGCTCCTGTGCATCGTTGGCGGCTTCTTCAATCCGGATCAGTTTTATCGCTCGTACATCTGGTGCTACATGTTTTTCATCGGCGTGCCGCTGGGGGCCACGGCCATGCTGATGCTGCAATATCTTACGGGCGGCGCGTGGGGCATGGTCATCCGGCGCCCATGCGAAGCCGCATCCCGCACCCTGCCGCTGCTGCTGATTCTGTTCATTCCCATCGTCATCGGGATTCCGCACCTTTATCAGTGGTCGCACGCGGATATTGTGGCGCACGACTCCGTGTTGCAACACAAGCAGATCTATCTGAACGTGCCGTTTTTCCTGATCCGGGCGGGTCTGTATTTTGTGGGCTGGCTCCTGATCGCACACCTGCTATACAAATGGTCCGGCGATCTGGACCGCGGCGATACCCGGGCCGCCGGACGCCTCTCGGCAATTAGCGGGCCGGGTCTGATTTTCTACGGGTTCAGCGTGACTTTCATGTCCGTCGACTGGATCCTCTCGATTAATCCGCACTGGTTTTCAACGATGTTCGGCCTTCTTTTTATCGCCGGAGAAGGCTTGGCGGCGCTGGCTTTCCTGATTTGCGTCCTGGTGCTGTTGAGTCATCGTGCGCCGATGTCGGAAGTGCTCACCCACCGGCACCTGCACGATGTGGGCAAGCTGTTGCTGGCATTCGTGATGGTGTGGGCCTATTTTTCCTTCTCACAGTTGCTGGTGATCTGGTCGGGCAATCTGCCGGAAGAAATCCCCTGGTACCTGAACCGTTTCGCCGGCGGATGGCAATACATCGGAGTAGCTTTGGTGCTGCTTCACTTCGCGCTACCTTTTGCGCTGCTGCTCTCGCGCGACCTCAAACGCAATTTCCGTCTGTTGAGCTTCGTAGCGGTAGGAGTGCTGGTGATGCGCTTTGTGGATCTGTATTGGATGGTGGCCCCGGATTTTCATAAGGGCCAGTTCTTTGTAAGCTGGATGGACTTCGTGATGCCCATCGGCCTGGGTGGAATCTGGCTGGCCACGTTCTTGTGGCAACTCGAATTGCGGCCCCTGATGCCGGTGGGCGATCCGCATCTGGAGGAGGCTCTGGAACATGGCAGGGAATAACGCGCACCCGGGTGACGAGCCGCGCAATCCGCATGTGCATCACGAGCCGGGAGACGTGAATGCGATCGCGCTGACCAAGTTCGGATTGTCGATGTCGGCTTTGATCGTCATTTTCCTGTTTGGGCTGTGGGGCATGTTCAACTACTTGAAGAACCAGGTGGCGGAAATGGGGCGGCCGCTATCGGCATCGGCCATCGTGAATGCCCAAAAACAGCCGCCCGAGCCCCGCTTGCAGCAACATGCGGCCGGGGACATGCGGACGTGGCGCGCCGCCGAGGAGCGGGCCCTGCATCAGTATGGGTGGATCGATCCCGATAAAGGGATCGTGCAGATACCGGTAGAGCGGGCGATGGATCTGATCGTGCAACGGGGGCTGCCCGCACCCGCACAGGCCAGCGGAAAGACGAAATGAAGGTGAAGTTAAGCAGTTCTATTGGTTGTCTATGCAGCGGCATCCTGGCCGCCGGAGCCGCCTTCGCGCAACCGGCCCAGCCCGCGCCGGCCCAGCCATCGGAGATGCGCGACGCCAACTCCAAACCCGCCCCGCTGCCGGCGGGACTGCAGGGCGTAACGATCGAACAAAACCTCAATCACCAGGTGCCGCTGCATCTTGTCTTTCGCGATGAGTTTGGCCGGCCTATGCCCTTGTCCACCTATTTCAGCGGGCACAAACCCGTGCTGCTGGCGCTGGTTTACTACACCTGCCCCATGCTTTGTAACCTCGTCTTAAACGGCGTGTCGACCGGGCTGCGGGCCATATCGTTGAACCCGGGCCGCGATTTCGAGGTGGTTGCGGTCAGCTTCGATCCGCACGACACGCCGGAGATCGCGGCCGCCAAGAAGGCCAGCTACCTCCAGCGATATCACCGTCCCGACACAGCCAATGGCTGGCATTTCCTGACTGGAGACGAAGCGTCCATAAAAGCTTTGACCTCGGCGGTAGGCTTCCGTTACAAACTCGATCCCGCCACGGGACAATACGCGCACGCCAGCGCCATTATGATCCTGACGCCGGACGGCAAACTATCCCGGTATTTCTATGGCGTGGAGTACGAGCCGCGCGACGTGCGCCTGGGCTTGGTGGAGGCGTCCCAGAACAAGATCGGCTCGCCGGTGGACCAGATCCTGCTCTTCTGTTACCATTACGATCCGGCAACCGGCAAATACGGCGCCATCGCCATGAACATGGTGCGCTTCGCCGGCGGTACCTTCGTGCTGATTTGCGGGACATTCTTATTGTTCGCCTGGCGCAGCGACTGGCGCAAAGATCGCCGTACTTTGAGGCAAGCTAGATAACTTCATGGGCTCCGAATTACCTCTATTTCCGGTGCAGGCGTCGAGCGTGGCTCCCAGCGTCGACCATCTGCTCTACTTCCTGATGGCGGTTGCAGTCTTTTTCTCGGTGGGGATTTTCCTCACGATCTTCTACTTCGCGGTTCGCTACCGGCGGCGTTCCGATTCGGAATTGCCCGTTCCGGCGCACGGCGGCATGGCGCTGGAGATTCTGTGGAGCGTGATTCCGTTCGGCCTCACCATGATTATGTTCACGTGGGGCGCCAGCGTTTTCTTCACGATCTCGCGCCCGCCGGACGACGCGCAACAGGTATATGTCATCGGCAAGCAGTGGATGTGGAAGCTGCAGCACATGGAGGGTCAGCGCGAAATCAACGAACTGCACATCCCCGTGAACCAGGCCGTGAAGGTGACCATGACGTCGGAAGACGTGATCCACGATTTCTTCGTGCCCGCTTTTCGCACCAAGGCCGATGTGCTGCCGGGGCGCTATACCACTATCTGGTTCAAGCCGACCAAGCCCGGCAAGTATCACTTGTTCTGCTCACAGTATTGCGGCACCAACCATTACGCCATGATCGGCTGGGTGTACGTGATGGAGCCCCAGGACTATCAGGCATGGCTTAGCGGCGGCACGACGGGATCGCTGGCCTCCAGCGGCGAGAAGTTGTTCCAGACTTTCGCGTGCGCCAACTGCCATCATCTAAGCGGCGCGCCGGGCCGGGGCCCGGATTTGCGAAACCTCTACGGCACCGAGGTGGAACTGGCGGATGGCGCGCACGTTAAGTTCGATGAGGAATACATTCGCGAGTCGATTTTGAATCCGTCGGCGAAGATTGTGAAGGGCTATCAACCTATCATGCCAACATTTCAGGGACTGGTGACCGAGGAAAATGTGCTGCAACTCATCGAATACATTAAGTCTTTAACGCCGAAGGAGAATCGGCTGGCGAGCGGTCCGGCGGCCGGCGCGCCGCGCCCGAAGTCCACCAAACAATAAGACTATGATTACCGAAGCGGTCGAAGAGCGCGAAACTTACCTGAACGCGAGTTACGGCATCAAGTCCTGGTTGCTCACCAAGGATCACAAGCGCATCGCTCTGTTATACCTGCATACCATCACGTTTTTCTTCTTTCTCGGCGGCATTTTCGCGACGCTGATCCGGCTCGAACTGTTGACGCCCAAGGGCGGGCTCGTTTCGGCGGACACTTACAGCAAGCTATTCACGCTGCATGGCGTGATCATGGTCTTTTTCTTTCTGATACCGTCGATCCCGGCGACTCTCGGAAATTTCTTTTTGCCCATGATGATTGGCGCCAAAGATCTGGCATTTCCCAGAATCAACCTGTTGAGCTGGTATCTCCTGGTGATCGGCGGCTGTTTTGCCATGTACGCGATGCTGGCGGGCGGTGTGGATACCGGTTGGACCTTCTACGTACCGTATAGCACTAATTACTCCAATACTTATGTGATTGCCACGGGGCTGGGCATCTTCATCGCGGGATTCTCTTCGATCCTGACCGGCTTGAACTTCATCGTCACCGTGCATCGCATGCGGGCTCCCGGAATGACGTGGTTCCGGCTCCCGCTGTTTGTATGGTCTAATTATGCGACCGCCCTGATCCAGGTGCTGGGCACTCCGGTGATCGCCATCACGCTGGTGCTGTTGATCGGCGAAAGAACGCTGCACATTGGAATCTTCGACCCTGCGCGCGGCGGCGATCCGGTCCTTTTTCAACACCTGTTCTGGTTCTATTCGCACCCTGCCGTGTACATAATGGTGCTGCCGGCGCTGGGAATCATCAGCGAGCTGGTTTCCGTTTTCTCCCGAAAGCCGGTATTCGGTTATAAGGTAGTCGCGTTTTCAAGCGTGGCGATCGCGGTGCTCGGCTTCCTGGTTTGGGGCCATCACATGTTCGTGTCGGGCCAATCGGTTTACGCCGGCCTGGTGTTTTCATTCCTTAGCTATTTCGTGGCCATCCCATCCGCGATCAAAGTCTTCAATTGGACCGCCACCCTGCATAAGGGATCCATATCTTACGCGACACCCATGCTATACGCATTCGGATTTATCGGGCTATTCACCGTGGGCGGGCTGACCGGTCTGTTCGTGGCTTGCCTCGGCGTGGATGTCCATGTTCACGATACTTACTTCGTAGTTGCCCATTTCCACTACATTATGGTGGGCGGCACCATCATGGCGTACCTCGGTGGCCTGCACTATTGGTGGCCTAAGATGTCGGGCCGTATGTACCCGGAAGGTTGGGCGAAGCTGTCGGCCCTGATCATCTATTTGGGATTCAACCTGACATTCTTCCCGCAATTCATTCTGGGTTATCTGGGGATGCCACGGCGCTACTGGAACTATCCGGACGAGTTCCAGGTATTGCATGTGATGTCGACCGCGGGCGCATCCGTGCTGGCGGTCGGGTATCTGTTGCCGCTGATCTACTTCATGTGGTCGCTGCGGTATGGCCCCATCGCAGGCCCGAATCCCTGGGGAGCGACGGGCCTGGAATGGCAGACTTCTTCGCCGCCGCCGGCTCACAATTTCGATGAAACCCCGATCGTAACGACGGAGGCTTACGACTACGCCGCGCTGGAGGCGGCCAAAGTTGGATAGTCACGTGGAACTGCCCCAACTTCAGGAACAGTTCGAGACGCCAGCACAGCAGAAGGAAGTCTCCACGTTGGGGATGTGGATTTTCCTGGTGACCGAGGTGATGTTCTTCGGCGGACTCTTCCTGGCGTATGCCATCTACCGGCGGGAGTTCGCGGCCGTGTTCGGTTTGGCCAGTAACTCGATGGACGTGTGGATGGGCGCGGCCAACACGGCCGTCCTGATTTGCAGCAGCTTCACGATGGTGCTCGCCGTACGTTCCGCGCAGATCGGCAGCCGCAAAGCCCTGATCGTATTTCTCATTCTGACGATCGTCTTTGGCGGAGTTTTTCTGGGCATCAAGGGCATTGAGTGGAACGAGAAATTCGTGGAACATCACGTGCCGGGCCCGTCGTTTCACCTGGAAGGCACTGAGGAACAAGGGCCGGCCCAACTGTTTTTCTCGCTGTACTTCACGATGACCGGGCTGCACGCCCTGCACATGATTGTGGGCGAGGGCCTGATGTTGTTTCTTCTATGGCACGCGTACAAGGGCAAGTACACTCCATCGTATTATACGCCGGTGGATATCGGGGGACTCTACTGGCACTTTGTCGATATCATCTGGATTTTCCTGTTTCCGCTGCTCTATCTGATCGCGCGGCACCAACACTAACATGGCCGAACACGTCGCATCGCTAAAGAGTTATACGCTGGTTTTTCTGTCGCTGCTGGTTCTGACATTTGCCACCACGCTGGTAGCCACGATTGATCTGGGACCGCTCAACGTGGTCGTGGCGCTGTTCATCGCGGTGGTGAAGATGATGTTGGTGGCGCTGTTTTTTATGCATCTGCGCCACAGCACGATCCTGATGAAGGTTGTGGTGGGCGGCGGAATGTTATGGCTGGCGATATTGCTGGTGTTGAGCTTCAGCGATTTCGCGACCCGCGGCTGGCTGCCGGTGCCGGGGAAGTAGCGGCCTCAATTTGCTAAAATCGGACTGAATCCCCGGCACGGGCGCGTAGCTCAGGCGGATAGAGCATCTGCCTTCTAAGCAGAGGGTCGCCGGTTCGAGTCCGGCCGCGCCTACCAATTTTTTCAAAAAAAGTCTTGGCCCAGTCGAATTTGACGGTAGATGATTTGGTACCTGCTGATTTTCTCAAAGATCAACGAGTGATTTTACCCCGACGAGCGGAGGCGGCCCAACATGTGTGGCATTACGGTCGCAAGGTGCCGCGCAGGGGTCAGTCTAGCTGCGTGGAAGAGTGGCGATCGATGATCAAGCTCCACCTAACAACCCCGTCAAACTCCTTGCCCTTCGACTTGTGAAACGTCATCAACATGCAGCCGCGCGGCGTCCGCTCAGTCTCCAATAAGCGTTGGCGGTTTAGGATCTTGGAAACCAGGCGAATCTTCAACCGGGAGGAGAATCGGAAGGGGACATGACGTCTGACAGAATCCCATAGAATGTTAAACTTCAAGTGGGCCTACCAAGGCTCCCCTTTAAGCCGGTAATCCTCAAATATTATGAACACCAAACGAACCCATATCGTCATCCCGCAGCAACTAGATCATAGTTCTCTAAATATCGATACATTTAACCCTGTTTGTGTTTTAATGGGTTATGCCCTTCCCCAGGAAGCGCAGTCCCGTGCAGTTCAGCGAGCAGGACCTGCTCCCTCGGGGGACACCTCAAAACCGGCCAGTCGGGGACACCTCAAAACCGGCCAGTTGAGCGCATCCAGGACTCCATTAGTTTTACCTCACCGGCAACGGTTTCGGCAACAGTTTTTCGGTAGC
>JBEKIM010000249.1:0-10086 GCA_050011755.1 Bryobacteraceae bacterium
GCGTCTGCATGACGGTCAGCTCGGGAGTTCCCAGGTCCGCGCGGGCATCCCCCGCGGCCAGACACAACACCAGCGCCAGCAGCGCCATGGAAAGCAGGTTTCGAGTCGGATTACGCATTCAATCCCCCTGTATAGGAGGGCGTGAAAACTGCGTGCGGGCGATCAGAAGAACGATAAAATGTTTAAATTGTGGTGTGCCACTCTCTCCGGTCGAACTGACCGGCATGCTAAAAGCCTGGGGGTCCGGAGATGCCTCCGTCCTGGAACGTCTGACGCCCATCGTCTATGCGGAACTGCACCGCATCGCACGCCGGAACCTGGCCGCGGAACGGGAGGGCCATCTGCTGCAACCTACGGCTCTGGTCAACGAGGCCTTTGTCCGGCTGCTGGGCGACGCGCCGGTGGAATGGGCCAGCCGGGCGCATTTTTTCGGCTTTTCGGCCCGGCTGATGCGGCAGATTCTGATCGATTTCGCCCGTCGGCAGGAGACCGGAAAGCGCGGAAACCGGAGCCCTCATTTGAACCTCTCGGCCGCCGGCGATATGCCCGCGAACCAGAGCGATCTGGTGGATTTGATCGATCTGGACCAGGCCCTCGATGAATTGGCGCAACTCGACACCCGGCAGGCCCAGATCGTGGAATTGAGATTCTTCGGGGGACTGGAGAACGGCGAGATCGCCCCGTTGTTAGGCATTTCCGAGCCGACGGTGGTCCGCAACTGGCGGGTGGCGCGCGCCTGGCTGTTCGACCGGCTGCACTCGACGAAAAACGCATGAGCCCGGAAACCTATCGCCAGGCCGGTGAATGGTTCGCCCGGCTGCGCGAGCTTCCGGATGACCAACTGGCCGCGCGCCGGACCGCGCCTGCGCCCGCAATGCCGAAGTGCGCGCGCAGGTGCTGCGGCTCAATCACAGGGGACGGAAGGCCGCGGCCGGGTTTCTGCAGAGCCCCGCTGTGGAGGAGGCGGCAAGACTCCCGATGCCGGATGGAGCCGGCTTGCGGCGGCCGGAACCGTGATTGGAGATTACCGAGTTGGCGAACAAATCGGCGCAGGCGGCATGGAAGTGGTCTATGAGGGTCAGGATCTGCACTTGGGCCGCCGCGCGCGCACAACCATCCGCATATCGTCGCGATCTTCGACGCGGATGCCGCCACGGGCTTCGACTACATCGCGATGGAGTTTCGTGGAGGGGCAAACTCTGCGGCAGATCATTCGCGAGCGAAAGCCCCTCGACAGCCAGAAGATGCTGGATTGGATCGGGCAGACGGCGGCGGTATCAGGCGCGGCGCACGAGGCGGGGATCGTGCATACTCGCGTGCCGGATTCGGCACGATCAAGTCCAACCTTCAGCGCTCGCGCAGGCCCACTCCTATTTATTCGTACCGCAAGGCCACCATCGGATCCACGCGAGTAGCCCGGCGGGCAGGAATCAGGCAGGCGCCGAGGGCTACCGCACCCAGCAGCGCTCCGGCCAGAAAGAACGTCGCCGGATCGGACGGCCTCACCTCGAACAGCAGGCTGGTCAAAAGTCGCGAGGCCGCCAGTGCGCCGAGGAGGCCGAGCGCCCGGCCCACCACGATAGGGCGCAAGGCGCGCGCGATGGTCAGGCGCAGGATATCGCGGCGCTGTGCCCCCAGCGCCAGGCGCAGGCCGATTTCGGGCGTGCGCTGCGTCACGGCATACGAAATCACGCCGTACACCCCAATCGTCGCGAGTGCCACCGCTACGCTCGCAAAAAGCAGCAGCAGAGAAGCCTGGAAACGCCGTTGGGCGACGGATGCGGAGACACCTTCCTCCAGCGTCTCGACGCGCGTGACGGGTTGGTTGTTATCCATGGTCCACACCTGCCGTTGCACGTCGCGCACGATGGCGAGCGGGCGCACCGGCCGTGCGGATGGCGAAATCCGCAACGTGTACCGGATAGAGGCCGGTCTGCGCAGCGGAGAAATAGACTTGTGGATTCACCTGCTCGGTCGGGTTGTCGAGGTGTACCTCGCCCAACACGCCCACAATGTTCTCCCGATCGCGCGCGCCTGCGGCGGATGCGATGGCCGACCGCGTGTTGCCCTTGGGAAACAGCTTGCGCGCCAGGACCTGATTAATGATCGCAACCGGAGGCGCACCTTCTTTATCCGCTCGAGTGAAGGCACGGCCTTTCAACATAGGGATGCCGAGCGTTTCGAAGTAATGGGAGCTCACAGGCTCGAAATCCGCTTCGTGAAGGCGGAAGTCCGGCTCGGAGCCGAGACCCTCCGGCGTCTCATAAACGCTGCCCCATCCGCCGCGCATCGGGCCGCGAAACGTGAATCCAGCCAATTGCACGCCGTTCCGATTGTAGTTCGCCATATTGGCAGGGGCGATGCCGCCGCGTCCGTCGGGGTCGTTCGCCTGATGCTCGAGAAACGAAACCAGCCGTTCCGGATGGGGATACGGTAACGGGCGCAGCGGCACGGCGTCGATGACGCTGAAGATGGCGCAGTTCACTCCGATTCCCAGCGCCAGTGTGACGACGGCGACGATGGTGAACCCTGGCGCGCGGGCCAAAAGCCGTGCGGCGTAACGTACTTGTTGCATGGAGTTCTCCTGATCTCTATAAAGATGCCCGATTGGCCCGGACCCACCGTCGATCAAGTCTTTCCGGCCTCCGTCAACGCCGGGATGCCCGCCCCGTGCTCTCCGGCCCAGCGCCATGTCGAGTTTAGCGATCCAGGCGGATTAGACGTCCCTGCGCCCCTTCAGTCATGAATATGTGAGTTATTCGTCAGCCCGGATCTTGCAGTTGATCGCCCTAAAGACAAGTGGCTTTGCGATAGCCGCTCCGGGAAACCCCGACCAAGAATACCGGCAGGACCCTATTGAGCTGTTCGGAACTGGCTCGCTAGAATTTGCTATTACCTCTAGCGCCGTAGAGCCGCGGAAAGATCTGAAGCACCGGAAACGAATGGACATTGCAAAGATTCTAGCGGAATTGCGCCAAGAGCGCGAGCAAATCGACGAAGCGATTCTGAGCCTGGAGCGATTGGCCAGCGGCAGGGGGCGGGGGGTAGGAAGGCCGCCATCCTGGATGACGCAGGTGAGTGCGCCGAGGCGGCGCGGCCGACCGCCCGGAAGCAAAAACAAGAACCGCGACAGTCCCTCCCGACCCCTCAGCGTGGACGCTGTCCAGTAGGGCCCTCGGTCGCTTAGAGACTCCGCTGGGAAGTACGGGCGCCATTGAAGCGCCCTTGGGTTCCGTGCAACCTGCCGGCCCGTCGCCCGTCTCCATCTAGCATGCGATTGCGCGCCGGAATTGCGATATTCACGCTAACCGCCTTGGCATCGGCAGGAGCGAGTATTCCCGAGCCCCACTGGATGGTCTTGAACCGCGCGGCGCACCAGGCACGCGAGGCGAAAAACTACGCCAAGCTGCGCGACACGCTGGCCGGATTGCGCTTACTGTTGCCGGGCAATCCGACTATTTTGTACGATCTCGCCGCGGCCGATGCTTACCTGGGCCAGCCAGAGCGCTCGCTCGCGGAACTAAACGACCTGGCCGGCGCTGATCCTCACTACCACGACGAATTCCCGGGTTATCCGAACCGCGGGAATTCGGCCCAGGATTTCGGCCACCTTTCCTTCAATCCCCGGCAGACGAAAATAAGCTGCAGGGAGCTCCTATTCACAACGCCATACCGATTGCGGATCTGCGCCGCCAGCCGGCACGACGCAAAACGGCCCTCAAGAAACTCGCGCGAGAATCCGATTGCGATCACTGTCTCGGGCGGCGGATCCCCGTACCCGCGCTCCCCGTACGAATTGATGCGGCTGATCGCCGCCGGCAGTCCGTACCGGCCGCCGCACAAATCCACCGCGCCCGCGGTCGCGTAGTTGCCTATAAGCACCGCCAGGCGCCCGCGATCCTCTAAAGGAATCGAATCCCCGACCCTCGCCACGGTCGCCACAAGGTCCTCCCACCCGACCTCATCGCGCAGCTCCGCCTCACGCAGCTTCCACATCGACCAGCGCGGCGGTCCGATGGGAAGAGCTACAATTGCCGCCAGCACTGCGGCGGCGGCCACCGCCCAAGTCACCCTCCACAAGCGTCGCTGCCGGGTTGGCCTCGACGCCAGACGCTGTTCCCATTGCACGCTGCCCACCTCAGAGCATCGGGTACGCAGCCGCCAGATAATACCCGTTCCCCCGGGCAAGCAGGAACGCGGCAAAGAGGATTACGTACATCCACGCCACCGTGCGGAATCGTTTTCCCGAATCGTTCTTAAAACAAGAAAACAGGCCGGCGATCCAAAGCGCGGCAATCGTCTTATCAATCTGATCCGGCAGGAAGCTCTGCGTACGCCTCTGGCTGACATCCCGTGCGTGGATCGAATGAAGAAAGTCGAACGAGACAAAGTGATGCCGGGCCTCCCAGACGAGATTCGGAGCCCAGATCAGAAGCGCGGCCGGGCCGCCTGCCCACAGCCATCGGCTCGCAAGATAACGACGCGCATCCGTCGAAAGCCCGCGACGATCGCCACGCCGAAAAGGCCATCGCGTACTTCGCCATCATCCCGAATCCGGCCGCCGCGCCGACCGCGACCCACCATCGCGCATCCCCCGACCGCAGCAGCTTAACGACGAACCAAGCCGCCAGAATCCAGCAAGTATTATCGAAGGAGTTGTAGACCATCAAGGCGCCCGCGCCCAAAGCGTACGGAACCAGCGCCGCACCCGCGAGTACCTGAGCGCGCACACCGCCGCCCATTTCGCGTGCCATCAGCCCCGCCAGGATAATCGCCACAGCCTGCGCCAGCGAAGCAAAAAAACGGAACCCCGCGATCGATGTTCCGAACAGATCGAGCGACAGACGGGCAAAGAACGGAGTCATCGGCGGATACGCCACGTATCGCCACGCCAGATGACGCGCGTCATCCATAAACTGCAACTCGTCCCCATGAAAACCGAACCCGGCTCCTGTGAAAGCATGCGCGATCATCGTTACCGCCCCCAGACCGACGCGGGCCAACGTTGCGGCCTGGAAGCAATTGCGAAGACGCTCGCGCCAATGCCATAAGACTTGATACTACGAAAGTTCCCCTGCGAAGTTCCAACGGGCAATCGCTTGCAGCAGGTCGCCGGTCATCTGGCCTATGGCTTGCCGTGGGGGCAGGATCGCCCAGAGGGAGACCGTCTTGCGCCGCTGGTTTGCAATAGAGCCCATCAGCCTACATCGGAGGAATGTCTTCTGCCGCACCAACGTCGACCGCAGGTTGGCCGGTTATAATCTATGCACGGAGCACAATAAGCGCGGTCTAGTGAAAGAAGCCGCCATTACACGCCCGCGGCTTTCGCGGAGAGATTCTGATGGTGACAGCCGGAATGAATCCGTTTCCCATGTGGGCAATCCCGCCGCGGCGAGGGCCATGCCGATGACGCCGCGGGAGCACCGGGTGCCGCGCGGCGTTGTGGAGGGGCAAACCAATCGCGAGATCGCGCAGAACCCGGGCGCTTGTTTAGGCTCTGCCAAGGCAGCCCGGCAGCAGCTCTTCGACAAGGCCGGCGTTCGCACGCGCGGCCAGTTGGTTCGCGCCGCCATCGAACGGTCCATCGAAACTGGGGCAGCACCGCGGTCACGGAGTTCGCAGTGAAGCGCGTGAACCGGCTCGCCTTGCGAACAGTACTGGTTCTGCATTCCTGTGCCTTGCTCGTCGAACCCGCGCTGGCCGGGGAGTTTCTTTCCGGAACCGACCAGGCGGTTCGTTTCCACGAATGGCTGGCGTGGGCTATCCTGGGCATCTGCTCCCTCCAGGTCATCCTGGCGGCCCTGGGCTTGCGAACTGGCGCAGCAACCTATGGGCTGGCGATCGGAAGCGTGCTGCTATTGCTCGCTGAAAGTTTGCAGACCGGCGTGGGCTACGGCCGTTTGCTTCGCGTGCATGTTCCGCTCGGCGCCATAGAATTTGGCGTCGTGCTGCTCCAGACCCTATCCGTTTTTCGTCCGGCCGCGGAAACGCCACAATGAAAGGGTCGCGCCGGGATCTGCTGAAATACGGTGCGCTGGCAGCGCCCCTGGCGGCGGTGGGCTGCATTCCCAGCCGGCCGGAAGTCAGACTGCTGCCTAGCCTGGCGCCGCTTCCCATCCCGTTCGGGGCGCCCCTCCGGCGGCTTTCGGTGGCTCGGCCCATCCACGCGGATGCTGGGACCGACATATACGACTTCACTGTACGGGCCTCCGAGGCTCGTATTCTACCTGGATTGACGACGCCGATCTGGGGATACGACGGGATCTTTCCCGGTCCCACGATTGAAGCGCGATGTGGGCGATCGGTTTCGCTGCGCCTCCGAAATCAGCTCCCGGTTCCCATCGTGAATCATCTGCACGGCGGCCGCACGCCTCCCGAGCACGATGGCTACCCCACGGATCTGATTCTGCCTGCCGGCGGCTTTCCCACCCACGATCACGATTCCCAGGCGAGAGTCTCCACCGGCGAGCGCGAATACAGCTACCCGAACGATCAGCGTGCCGCCACACTTTGGTACCACGACCATCGCATGGACTTTACCGCCGCCTCGGTGTGGCGCGGATTAGCCGGCTTTTACATCCTGCGCGATGCCGATCGGGATCGCCTGCCGTTGCCGCAAGGAGATCGGGAAATCGCGCTAATGATCTGTGACCGGTCCTTCGAGGCGGACGGCGCATTTCGCTACCCGTTGCGCGACCCGCTATTTCGTGAACCACCGTCGATGACGGATGCATACATGGGTGGAGTTCTGGGCGACGTGATCCTGGTCAACGGGACGCCGTGGCCGCGACTGGAAGTGGATGCGGCCAGGTATCGTTTCCGAATTCTCAACGCTTCCAACGCACGGCGCTACGAGCTCGCGCTCGATCCGGTTCCGCGCGGCGGATTTCCGTTTGTGCAGATTGGCAGCGACGGTGGATTGCTGGCCGCGCCGGTGCCCCAGCGAAGCATCCGCATCGCGCCGGCGGAACGCTTTGACGTGGTCGTCGATTTCTCCCAGTTCAAGATCGGCTCATCGGTCCGACTGGTCAACCGGGCGGGCTCCGGCAGCGCGGGTCAGGTGATGCGATTCGACGTCACTCGAAACACGCGCGATGACTCTTTCATCCCGGCCAGGCTCAGCGATATCCCGGACGCTGCCGACGGGCATAACCTGCAATTCCGCGATTTCGATTTCAGCTTCAGCCGTCTCACGCATGAATGGCTGATCAACGGAAAACCGTTCGATCCGATGCGCATGGACGCGCGGCCCAAGCTGAATTCCTCCGAGATCTGGCGCATCCAAAGCGATTTCAGCCATCCAGTCCATCTTCACTTGGTCCATTTCCGGATTCTCAATCACGGCGGCAGGCCCGGCGTTTTCGATTCCGGCTGGAAAGATACCATCGATCTTGCACCGGGTGAAGGCGCGAGCATCCTGGTGCGCTTTGAGGGCTACCGCGGCCGCTATGTTCTCCACTGTCATAACCTCGAGCACGAAGACATGCGCATGATGGCCAACTTCGAGGTGGTCTGATGAGATCGGCGCACCGCTTGTCTCTCGTGACCCTGGGGCTGGCAGCCATGGCGATCCTTACCGGCGCCCACATCACGAGCCTGGAGGTTGTGGCGCGGCTGTCTCAATCTTCGTTTAACCCGGACGAACTGGCGCATTACGTTCTCGGCGGCGCGCTCGCGCTGCTTGCAACTGGACTGGCGATATGTGTCCCTTCGAGTGCGCGGTTCGTTCGCGTCCTGGGATGGACCGGCGCAGGGATGCTCGCTTTGGCCATAGCGCTGGGCTGGCATGTAGCTCCTCTTTCGCCTGGGCTGGGCGTTCTGCACGCCCTGCTGGCTCACTTGTTTTTCGCCGCGGCTGCCGCCACCGCCCTGACGACCAGCGCGCATTGGAATCGCCCCGCCGAGATGGCGGATGTTCGCCGTCCGTTTCTTCGCCCGCTGGCCCTGGCAACACCGCCGGTCGTACTCCTGCAGATTTCCCTGGGAGCGTTGTACCGTCATAATGTGAGCGGAATCATTCCGCACGTCGCAATCGCCATGGCGGTAGCCCTCCTGGCGCTGATTCTATCCTCGGACGTGCTGCAGCATTACCCGCGGCCCGCATCGTTGCGTTGGGCCGCCTGGATACTGATCGCCGCGGTTCTCGTTCAGGTAAGCCTGGGCATCGCATCTCTGCTGATGCTATTGCTCAATTTCACGGCTACGGGTTACTTCATCGCATCCACGATCGCCCATGTCACGGTCGGGGCCGTGACCCTGGCTGCCAGCATTGTCATCGCGCTGGAAGTGTGGCGCAGTGTTCCGCACTAATACTTCGGCATGAGATTTTCCGGAACGTCGAAGTAGGCAATCGAACGGCCCGCCGTCACCAGGCCGAGCCACAACAATAGCGAGATGCACGCCGCAACCTTGGCAACGCGCGGAATCCTCGGCGCCCGATCCAGGGCCTCCGTGTTTCCGTAAACGCTGCGATGAAATACCAGGGCGTGCACCCCGACCAGGGCGAGAAGAGACATCTTGGTCCAGTAGAACGGGTTGTGATAATAAAACTCCGCTTTCGCCGCCAGAAGCGACAATCCGCAACCCGCTACCAGCCCAAAGCCAGCCCACTTCCACGGGCGGAGTTGCTCGACCACATCCGTGATCGACGCGCCTTTCATTGCCCAGCCGAGCAGTCTCAGATCCGTGACCGCGATCATCCCGCCGAAAAGGCCCATGCCGGTCAGGTGACCTGCCATGACAATCGGATAAGCCAGACTGGACTCACGCAGCGCGGTGGCAAAATGTGTCCATTGAACCCATTGAAAGATTTGCAGAATCGACACAATTCTCCGTCCTTAGACAAAAGCGATAAACAATCCGCCGGCTATGACACCGATCCAGAGCAACACCGAAAACATCCCCACCAGTCCTCCAGCCAGCCGCGCTGGGTCGCGCAGCGCCATGCCGCGGTGGACAGTGTATTGATAGACCAGCGCGACCAGAAGTGCAACCATCTTGAATTGAAACGCCGAATTGTGAAGGTACATGTTGGGATCTGAAGTCCAGATCAAGGGCCCGGAAATTAGAGCCGCCGCGAAACCAGAGAGCGTCCAGGGCGCCAGGTCGCGGGCGAGCTGAGACGCGCGTTGCCGCAGCATTCCAATGCCCATGAGACGCAGATCCACGATGAAAATAGTCCCGATCGCCAGCGCGAAGCCCGCGATATGGATGATTTCCAACAAGGGAAATGACCACTCATTATTGTTCAGGGGATTACTTGCGGGATCGTAGTTGAGCTGTAGCACGCGGCGAACCGGCCCTTTCATACTGCCCGGTTAGAGATTTTACCGCGCCTCGGGGCGTTCGTGCACACCTAAAGAAATAAATAACCAAAAGATAGTTTGTGGGGCCGTTACACGCGAGTGAAAAGACCGCAAAGATCGAATCAGAACTTAACCCTTAGCTCGACCCAGGCTCTTCTCGGCGCACCGGGGGCGAAGAACGTGGCGCTTTGGGAGGGAGTGTTTCCGGCATACGGTCCGTCGGCGTAAGCGGCGAATGGAAGCGACTGAAAAGCGCCCTGTGCCGTCAGCACCGTATTCGAGAGCCAGGCCGCCGTGTAATATTCGTGATTGAGAAGGTTGTCGACCTGAAGCGCCAATTGGAGGTGCCGGCTCAGCTCGTAGTGGGCGCGGAAATTAGCGATGGCATAACCGGGGGAGATGCCGGGACCGAGATAATAGACGCCGTCGGCTGAGTAACCGTTGTTTTCGTTGCCGCGCGCGTATGAGCTCGATACGATCACTTCGTTCATCTCGAACATCAATCTATGCGTCGCTCGCCAGATGGCATAGGCTTTCCCGGTATCTTTGGGAATTAGCGGAATCCGGTTTCCGGGATGAACCGTGATGGTGCCCCCAAGGCCGGGATAACCCTGGAGCGCAATATCGTTGGTGTTGTTCGCCGATCCGTCCAGGGTCTCGACGCTCTGATACGTGGCTGAGAGGAACGTCCAATCCAGGCCCCAGGTAACCGGTCCGATGCGCCCGTCCAGATCCGCATCGAGACCCTCGCGCAAGGTTTTGGCGAAGTTCTGAAAATATC
>JBEKIM010000250.1:0-10064 GCA_050011755.1 Bryobacteraceae bacterium
GCAGGTTGACGCCGGGCGTGAGAAACATGGTCACCACGGACGCCGGACGCAGGTCGTATGCGAACAGGTCGGCCTGGACGAATGTGGCTATCCCGGCGAGGCCCTCCTGGCGGGCCAGCGTTTCCGACTGCCGCACAAGATCGGGGTCGATCTCGACGCCTGTGGCATGAATGCCGAATCGCTTGCAGGCGGCCATCACAATGCGGCCATCGCCGGAGCCCAGATCGATCAGTACGTCCGCGGGTTTGATGCCGGCCAGATCGAGCATCGCATCCACTACGTTCGGCGGCGTGGGAACAAAGGGGACGTCTGTGAATTGCCGGTCGGCCTGCGCGCAAAGCGCGGCAGCGACGGCCAACCCAAGGGTGACTGAGCGGGGCAACATGGCTTTTCTTTAAGAGCAGACGCGCGGGAAGGCCCGCCCGTGCAAGGCCGCCATATCGAATCTCGGGCGCATGGCTGGCTGCCGCGAAACCGATCCCACTGCGGCCGGCGATTTGGCCCACGCCTACGGCTCCCCGACGCTTTTCCGGGGTAGTCGGCGCCGAGTGCTTGGCAGCGCCAGAACATCCCGGACTGCTTGAGCCGAGCTCCGGCCACCGTCTTACACCCTGCCTCGATCACCCCGCAGCCGAAGAACAGACTTCGTCGGAGGGGGACAGTTTGCCGGCCGTATCCCGGAGTTGGTCCGCAATGTTCCAGATCCACGAGGGCGGTAGCCCGGCTTTGCGATCAATTAGAATTATCGACAGAGGTTCCTTATGAATAGCCGACGAAGTTTCGTGCTGGGCGCGGGTGCGGCGGTTTCGCTGATGGCCGGCAAAGCGTCCGCGAACAGCCGCATTCGGGTAGCGGTGCTGGGTGTCAATGGCCGCGGGCGGGATCATATCTTCGGGTTCAACAACCTGCCGAACGCCGAGGTGGTGATGCTGTGCGATCCGGATAGCAACCTGCTGTCCGAGCGGGCCGAGCAATTCGAAACCAAGTATCACCGCAAGGTCGGAACCGAGCAGGATCTGCGTAAGGTTTTCGACAACAAGGAAATCGACGCCGTCAGTATTGCGACTCCCAATCACTGGCACGCGCTGGCGACGATTTGGGCATGCCAGGCGGGCAAGGATGTTTACGTGGAAAAGCCCGGCGCACACAATATCTACGAAGGCCGCAAGATGATCGAGGCGGCCGCGCGCTACAACCGCATCGTGCAGCACGGCGTGCAATTGCGCAGTTCGGAGGCGATCAAGGAAGCCGTCCAGTTGATGAACAAGGGCGTGATCGGGAATGTCTACATGGCGCGGGGCCTGGTGTTTCGCTGGCGTCCCTCGGTGGGACACAAAGGCAACGAGCCCGCGCCGCGGTTTTTGAATTGGGATATCTGGCAAGGCCCGGCGCAGGAGCGCCCGTTCACCCGCGCGCTGGTGCACTACAACTGGCACTGGCATTGGGACTACGGCAACGGCGATGTGGGCAACCAGGGCATCCATGAAACCGATCTGTGCATGTGGGGACTGGGCGTCGGCTTGCCAACGCGAGTTACCTCCATGGGAGGCAAGTTCCTATGGGACGACGATAAAGAGACGCCCGAGACGCTCACCTCCGTGTATCACTATCCGGAGCAGAAGAAGATCATCCAGTTTGAAGTGCGGCCCTGGTGCACCAATACCGAAGGGGGCGTGGGCGTCGGCAATATCTTCTATGGGTCGGAAGGCTACCTGGCGGTAAATGGCTACGACTCATACGAAGTTTTCCTGGGCGAGAAGCGCGAACCGGGTCCCAAGCGAAAGGCCGGCGGCGATCACTTCGCCAACTTCATCAAGGCCGTGGAGAGCCGCAAAGCGAGCGATCTGGACGGGCCCGTGGAAACGGCCCACCTGGCATCCTCCCTGGCGCACCTGGGAAATATCTCGTACCGGCTGGGGAGGCAATTGCAATTCGACCCAACGGCGGAGCGGTTTGTGGGCGACGACGAAGCTAATACGATGTTGACGCGCAAGTATCGCGCGCCGTACGTAGTGCCGGAGAAGGTGTAAGCTCCGCTCGCACGTCTACAACCACCAGCGTGACATCGTCGGTCTGCGCGCTGCGCGAGCCGCCGGACCACGCCGCCAGTTTTGCCAGCAGCGCGTCGGCGAAGGCATCCGCCGGCAGGCTCTCGTGGCCCGCAATGAATTCAGCCATACGCTCCTCGGCGAAGAACTCGCCGGCGCTGTTGGACGCTTCCGGGATGCCGTCGGTATAGAGCAGCAGACGGTCGCCGGGTTCGAGTTCGATCGAGGCGTTGGCATATTTTTCGGCGGCGCGCACGCCCATCAGGAGGCCATTCTCCCGGAACTCGCGCAGCGTGCGGCCGCCAGACTTGCGCCAGAGCAGCAGCGGCGGATGTCCCGCGGCGGCATAGGATGCGGTCATCTTCTCCACGTCCACGAACAAGTAACCCGCGGTGGTGAACTGGCCTTGTACCTGGCGGCACAGCACCTGGTTGAGCGCCGTGATCACGTGCGCCGGATCGGATGCGTACCCGGCTTGCGATGAGACGGCCACTTTCACCATGGAGGCAACCAGGGCGGCCGGCACGCCGTGGCCGGTCACGTCCGCCACCAGGATGCCGACGCCGCCGGCCACATCCGGCAGGAAGTCGTAGAAATCGCCCGCCACCGCCGTCATGGGAAGGTATCGCACGGCAATTCGCACCCCGGGGATCTCGGGAACCGCGCGCGGCAGAATGGATGCCTGGATGCGCGCGGCGGATTTCATTTCCTCATTGATGGCTACGAGTTGTTGTTCGTTGGTGACGAAGTGTTGGACGGCGACGTACCCCAGGCAGGCCAGGTTGACGAGGAATCCAATGGGTTCAACCTGGAACCGCCAAGGCGTAAGCCGGGCATCGCGCAGGTGATCCGCAATCACGGAGAGCAGGAAGACGGCGCCGCCGGCAAAGACGATAGCCGCCCAGGAGGATTGCGGCGGGCGATACCCGCGCAGGTATCCGACGACGACCAAGACCGGAAAGACGATGAGCAACATCGCGGAAGGATCGATTGTACTGCCCGGAGCATGCCGGATGAAATCCGCGGCGATAGCGGCGGCGCCCCAGACGGCCTGCACCCAAATGAGCCAACGGAGACTCGATTTCCATCCTTCACCGTACGCGGCCTCGAAGAGCAGCAGCGCGGGCGTGACAATGATGTCGGTGATGACGCTGTCGAGATAACGCCAGGCCGCCGGGGGCGCAGCGAAGAGTATGTGCGCAATGCTGTGGCGATCGATCGCGCGCAGCCCGTATAAACCCACGAACAAGCCGAACCACAGCAGCGTCCTGTCCTTCGACTTCAGGCGCAAAAGGTGAACCACTACCGCCGCCAGGCCGGTAAAGAGCACGAGCAGGCCGAAGACGAAGGAGCCCATATCGGCACGGAGCAAAATCCTCAATTGTTGTTGTGCCGCGGTCATGCAGATGCGAGGATTGTCCGGCTACGCACTACGCCTTGCCCGCCAGCATGCGCTGCATCTCGCCGATCGCCCGCTGGGAGGCCGCGATGGCGCCGCTGGTCATCGAAACGGGACCCGTGGAATCCGTATTCGCAAAGAAGATGCGCTGCATGGGCTGCCGCGCCGCGGGGATCAGTTTTGTGTAAGTGCCCGGCGTGGCCATGAACATGGGATGGCCACGGCGGTAAATGTGGACTTCGAGCGGATCGATGTTCGAGCCGGGCAACAATTTCTGCCAGTCGCGCAGAACATTCGCGGCCAAATCGCGCGCGCCGTCTTCGGTGAGCAAACGGGCGCGCTCGGCTTCTGGGAGCGGTGTGTAGAAGGTAAGGATGTTGTTCTTGCGATGGTAACCGGGCTGGTTGCGGATCACCCAGTCCGCCACAATCACGTCGGTGAAGGCGTTTCCCGGACACCAGGTGTCGTATCCGCCGTCGAAGGCCGTCTTATCGAAGATGACATTCACCACGGGATACGGCGCATAGCGCATCTGGTGCATGGCATCCTGCTGCGCAGGCGGCAAACCCGTCACCAGCCGGCGCGTAATGAACTTCGGCGTCGCCATGATAACGGCCTTCGCCGCGACGGCTTTCAATTGCCCGTCGTGAACATACGTCACCGTCACATCGTTCTTGCCTTGCTCTACGGCGACCGTGGTGGCGCCGGCCAGCATATGGTCCTGGTGGCTCGCGTGCAGGCGCTCGGTGAGCTTGCGGCTGATGGCGCCCAGTCCGCCGGCGAAGGTGACGCGCTCGTCGGGCTCATCCGCGGCGAAATCCTGAAAGTCCCCGAGCCCTACCAGGGCTGACGTATCCGCGGCCCGCGCGCCCCAATTCGAGGGCCCGTAATTATCCCACCAAACCTTGAGTTCGGGCGCGTAGCCTTTTAGAAGATCGGTGAGCGGCAGGGCGTCGAGTTCGCGGAAGCGCTTCATCAAATCGACTTTCAGCATCTCCTGCTTGAATTTGCGGAAGCTGTCGCGCACGTTCTGGGGATACGGCAGATGGTCAAGGCCTTCGCGCCAGGCGTGCGGCACAAACTCGCGATTCAGGATCAGGCCGTCGGGGCAGTCGATGGGCAGCGGCTCGATACCGAGTTCCTTGCATACCTGCAGCACGCCGCTTTCCTTTTTGGACGTGTAAGCCGTGCCCGTGGCAAAGGCTTGCCCGGCGAACTCTTCGAGATAGGCGTTGCCGCCCCAGTGCTCTTCCTTTTCCAGCAGCAGAAAATCCTGCCCGCGCAGAAACCAGGCGGCGGAGAGGCCGCTCATGCCGCCGCCCACGATAGCGATGTCGCGCTTTGCCGATGCCGGAGGCCGCGAGAAAGCGTGGCCGTCGCGCACCTGGTGGCAGATTTCGTTGTGTTCGCCATCCACCGCCGGCGTGGGGCCCGGTGCAGCCAACAGCGAAAGATCCACCGGGCAGCCCGCGGCCACCGATCCGGCGACCACGAATTTGATGAAATTCCTGCGATCCGATTCCATAACTTTATTCTCCCGCCCGATCGGGCAAGACAGCCTGCGCCGCGCGCAGCCGGTACCACAACACGATGGTCAGCAGCGAGAAAGCGAAGATCGCCGCCGACACGGCGTTGATTTCGGGCGTAATGCCCCGGCGCAGGCGCGACCAGATTTCGAGCGGCAGGGTATTATCGCGCCCGATCAGAAAGAAACTTACCGCGATTTCGTCCATCGAAAGCGTAAAGATCAGCAGGCCCGCGCCGATGATCGAGAGACGCAGATTGGGCACGGTCACCCGCCAGAATGTCTGCCACTGGCTGGCGCCGAGGTCGAGCGAAGCTTCCTCCTGCGCGCGGTCGAGTTTCTGCAGGCCCGCGAAGATTTCGGTGGTCGAAACCGAGATCAGCGCCGTGCCGTGCCCCAGCATGATAGTGAGCAGGCTCAGCTTCATGCCCGCAGTGACGAAGAGCATCAGCAGCGAAAGGCCGGTGATAATACCCGGCAGAATCAGCGGCAGCAGCACCAGGCGGCGGAAGATCCGCTTGCCGGGAAAAGCGGTTCGATCGAGCGCCAGGGCGGCCGGAAAGCCGAGCAGCAGCGCGATGGCCATGGCCGCGGCGGCCACCACAAGGCTGTTGCCGGCCGAGGCCAGCAGGGCATCGTCATCGAGCAGCATGCGGTACCAGCGGAGGGTCCAGCCGTGCGGGGGAAATCCGCCTACGCTTTCACCGTTGAAAGAATAAAGACAAAGCACGGCGATCGGGAGGTACAGAAACCCGAAGACCAGCACTGCATGCAGGCGCAGCCAGGGAGCGTGCTTCATCGGAAGCTCCAACGTTTTTCCAGACGCTCGGTGGCCATCAACAGCAATACGACGAAGATCAACATACAAAGCGAGATGGCCGCGCCCAAAGGCCAGTCGTATGCCGCGCCAAACAAGCTGACGACTACATTCGAGATCATGATGCCGCTGGGCCCGCCGAGCAGCAGCGGCGCTAGGAAATCTCCCAGGCTGAGCACGAACGCGAAGATCGCGCCGGCCAGTACTCCGGGCAACGCCAGCGGCAGGATGACGGTACGGAACATGCGGAAGCCCGACGCGCCCAGGTCGGCGGAAGCTTCCACCAGGTTGCGCGGAATGTGTTCGAGCGAAGCATAGATGGGAAGGAACGCGAACGGCGTATAGATGTGGGTGAGCGTGAGCACCACGGCGAACGGGCTGTAGAGCAGGAATTCGACGGGATGCCGCGCCACGCCGGTCGACTGCAGCAGCGTGTTCAATACGCCGTCGCTGCCCAGGATGGTCTTCCACGCGTAAGCACGCACCAGGTAGCTGACCCATAGAGGAATGACGACCAACTGATAGAGCAATTCCTTATGGGCATGCGCGCGAAAGGAAACGTAATAAGCCAGCGGGAAGCTGAGCGCCAGCGACAGCACTGTGACCATGCCGGCGATGCGCATGGATCGCACCAGCACCTGCATGTACACCGGATTTGTGAAGAGAGTGCGGTAGTTGTTCAGGTTCCAGCGATGCACGATGGTTTGGGATTGCACGCTCCAGAAGCTGAAGCAGAACAGGAAAAGATAGGGCGCAATGAGGAACACCGCGACCCAGGCAAGGGGTGGGACCGTGACCAGGAGTTTATACAGGCGCGAGTACACGCATCACCTCCTGGCTTACGCGCATCGCCGCTTTGTGCGCCGTGGTGTACTCCGTGATGGCGCCCTCGGTATCGGAATGCGCGAAGAAGAGCCGTCCCAGCGGTTTGCGCAGTTTGGGCGCGATGCGCGTAGTCGCGCCGGGAATCGACATGCACATGGGATGGCCGCGCCGGTAGATGTGCACTTCTTCGATCTTGTCGCGCGAGCCCGGAAACCAGCGGCCGATCAGATCCACCACGGTTTCGCCCATGTGGTAGCAGTAGCCGTCGTCGAGCACGTTCACGCGCTCGGCTTCGTGACGCGGCACGTAGCAGGTGAGCACTGACGGACGGTTGGCCGCGCGGTTATCGCGGTTGTCCACCCAATCTGCGACGTTGAAATCCACGATCGGCGACGGCGCGGGGACGTTGGTGTCGTACGATCCGTTATAAATTACTTCGCGCGCGCACACATTCACAACCAAATAGGGCGCATAGCGGAGTTGCGCCATGGCTTCGGCGTGTTCGCGGTCCAGGTCCCGCACGATCTTCTTGGCGATGAATTTCGGACAAGCGACGACCACGGCCCGGGCGGCGACCGTTTGCAATTCGCCATCCCGGATGAAGGTCACCGTGGGCTTAGCGCCGGCCTGTTCCACTTGGATCACGGTCGCGCTCTTGCGCATACAGCCGGGCGCGGCCTTCTCCACGGCGTGCTCCAGCGCCAGTGAGATACGCCCCAGCCCGCCGGCCCAGGTGAAGCGCTCCTGGTCGAGACCGCCGCCCCAATCCATGCTGGTCGCGCCGATCAGCGCCGAAGTATTCTCTGTGTCCGCGCCCCAGTTGTTCGGTCCGAAATTATCGAACCACAACTTCAGCTCCGGTTCGTAAGGCTTCAGCAGATCGGCGAAGACCATGCTATCGAGCTTAGCGGCGTGCCGCTCCGCATCCAGCGCTTTCATGTCCGTCAGGAACCTGGCGAAACTCTTCTTCACGCGATCCGGATAAGGCGATTTCCAAAGCCCGTCGCCCCAGAAATCCGGCACCAGGGTGTCGTGAATGACGGCGGCGTCCACGCTGCGGATGCGTTGAATCGGCATGCCGATCTCGACGCACAATTCCTCCACCGGCTTGTCGGCCTGGTAGGCGGCGCCGGTCGAATACCAGACCCCGCGCCACTGCTCGCTGATGGCGTTGCCGCCCAGGCGCGGCTCTTTTTCGAGCAACAGAAAATGGGTGTGCCGCAGTTGCCAGGCGGTCATCAGGCCGCTGGGGCCGCCGCCCACGACGACCACTTCGTATTCCGCCGAAATCTTCGGAACTTGAAAATGCGCGCCGTCGCGCACGCTATGGCAGATCTTGTTGTCTTCGCTTCCGAGCTGCGCCTGCGCGGGGGCGGCTTCGATTGGACAGTTTGAGGCTGCCACGCCACCGATCAGATAGCGGATGGCCTCTCTTCGGGTGGTCATTGCAGCCGCACCGCTTTCTCCGGCCGGAACTCGAAAGACTGTGCGCCGCGCAATTCGCCGCGGCTGGGCGTGCGCACGGTGAGCGTCAAGCCGCCATCGCATTCGATCTCCAGCAGGTCCGTGGCGCCGCCGAAGGTCTGCCGCCGCACCGTGGCATGGAACAGACCCGGCTCGGCCAGATGAATGCACTCGGGACGCAACGAGAACACGGCATCGCCGGGTTCGCCGCCGCAGTGCCACACCAGCGGACCGCAGCGGACGTAGCCGTTTTCCACGCGGCCGCGCAGCAGGTTGGTGAGCCCGACGAAACTCGCGGCATACGCCGTGCGCGGCCGGTTATAGATGCCGCGCGGGGTGTCCACCTGCTCCAGTTCGCCGGCCCGCAGCAGCGCGATGCGGTCGGAAAGCGCCATGGCCTCCTCCTGATCGTGCGTGACGAACAGGAACGCGATGCCCACTTCGCGCTGCAGCGATTTCAATTCCACCTGCATTTCGCGGCGCAGGCGGGCGTCCAGCGCCGATAGGGGTTCGTCCAGAAGCAGCAGTTTCGGACGATTCACCAGCGCCCGCGCCAGGGCCACACGCTGCTGCTGGCCGCCGCTCAATTGGGTGGGACGGCGCGCGGAGAATTCGCTCATCTTCACCTGCGCCAGGGCCTTCTCCACGCGCGGCGCGATCTCTACTTTGGCGGTCCTGCGCGCCCGCAACCCGTAGGCGACGTTCTCGAAAACCGAGAGATGCGGAAACAGCGCGTAGTGCTGAAACACGGTATTCACGCCGCGCCGGTTCGGCGGCAGATGGTCGATGCGCTCGCCGTCCATGCGAATTTCGCCGCCATCCGGATAGTCGAAGCCCGCCAGCAGCCGCAGCAGCGTGGTTTTGCCCGATCCGCTCTCTCCCAGCACCGTCAGAAACTCGCCGGCCGCAATCTCCAGCGAAACATCGCGCAATACCGGCGCTTGCCCAAACCGCTTTGCGACGCCACGAATGGAGAGCAGGGACATTATTGCGCGGCCTTCACCTCGTTCCAGATCTGGTTGTACCGGTCGCGCCGCGGGACGTCTTCCCAGAAGTAAATCCGCTGCTGATAGTGGTCGAGATCGTCGAGATGCAGGTTGGTTTTCTCATCGGCGGTCAGCAGACCGGCCACCGCGGGATTTGAAGGCAGATAGCCGGTGACCGCGATCACCTGCTTCTGCGTCCTGGCTTCCACCAGGTACTCGATCAACTGGTGCGCCAGGTCTTTGTGCTCGCTGGCCGAGGTGATCATCAGGTGGTCGATCCAGCCGGTCGTGTTTTCCTCGGGGATGGTTTCGCCGATGGGAAAATGCGCCTTGCGCAGTTGGTTGGTCATCAACGGCCAGCCCATCGCCAGGGTCACTTCATGGTTCTCGAACAGGTTCGTGAGTTCGCCGCCGGTCGACCAGATCTTGCGAATATTCGGCTTCAATTGTAAAAGCTTGGCTTTGACTTTCTCTAACTGGTCGTCGGTCAGGTTATAAAGAGCGTGCGGATCCGGCTTGTCGTAGCCGAGCACCTGCGCGGCCATGTAGAGCGTGGATAAATCGTCCCACACCGAGACCTTGCCTTTCACCTTGGGGTCCCAAAGGATGTTCCAGGAGTCGGGCGGGGTGGGAAAGGCGGTCGTGTCGTAGAGCAGGGGATTGGGGCCCCACTGATAAGGCACGCCGTAGACTTTACCGCCGGATTTCACCAGGGGCAGCGAAGTCAGGCGCGGCATGAGCTGCTGGTAAGTGGGGATTTGCGAAAGGTCGAGAGGCGCCGCCAGTCCCTGGGTAGCGATCATGGTGGCCACGTCGCTCGATGGCGAAATCACATCGTAGTTCGCCGCGCTGCCGCCGCGCAACTTGGCCACTAACTCGTCGCTCGATCCCATGTAAGAAGCGCGCACTTTGCACTGGCACTTTTCTTCGAACGCGGCCATGAAGGAAGGGTCGGCGTATCCCTCCCAGACCAGCAGGCCGAGGGTGGGCGTGGATTTCC